>JBGUUX010000065.1:0-30241 GCA_045133915.1 Eubacteriales bacterium
CACTTACGGCTGCGTGACCAGAAGCAGGTCATACCCTCCTCCATAGATATCTTAAGGCTCTCGGCGTTCATATACGCCATCATAACAACCTTGCCTGTTGCGGCATCCTCAACGATAGCGGGGATAAGACCCTTATCGTCAAATTTAAGTTCTTCTATCTTTAACATTTTATAACCTCATTGTAATGCCTTGTGCGGCAAGATCTTTCTTTAAATCGGGAATAGCCACCTCACCGAAGTGGAATATTGATGCAGCAAGACCTGCATCTACCTTGGGAAGTGTCTTGAAAAGTGTTACAAAGTCCTCTTTGCAGCCTGCTCCACCGGAAGCGATAACGGGAACGTTGACCACGTTGCATACCGCCTCAAGCATCTCGAGGTCAAAGCCGTTCTTAACACCGTCTGTATCGATGGAGTTAAGTACTACTTCGCCTGCGCCGTTACCCACACAGCGCTTGACCCATTCGATAAGCTCCATACCTGTGTTTTCACGTCCGCCCTTGGCAAAGACACGGAAGGTTCCGTCCACACGCTTGGCGTCAATAGAGATGACCACGCATTGGTCACCGTAGCGCTTAGCCGCATCGCCTATAAGCGAGGGATTACGGATAGCACCTGAGTTTACGCTTACCTTATCTGCACCGCAGGAAAGCACACGTTCAAAGTCGCTTACCTCGTTGATGCCTCCGCCTACAGTAAGGGGTATGAATATGGTCTTTGCTACCTCTGTAAGTATATCGGTAAAGAGGGCACGACCCTCGGCTGAGGCTGTGATATCATAAAAAACCAGCTCGTCAGCACCGTTGTCGCTGTAGTATCTTCCGAGAGTTACGGGATCGTTTACGTCTCCCAGCCCCTCAAAGTTGACACCCTTGACAACTCTGCCGTTCTTAACGTCAAGACAAGGAATAATACGCTTGGTTATCATATTACGCCTCCTTTACGATAGCTACGGCATCTGCTACGTCTACCGCGCCTGTGTAAATAGCCTTGCCCAAGATAGCGCCGTAAACGCCTATCTCCTTTAAGGCTCTGATATCATCAAGGGTAGAAACACCTCCCGATGCTACAAAGTCTATAGTAAATTTCTCGGATAACTGACGGTAAAGCTCGAGGTTGGTACCCTGCATAGCTCCGTCCTTTGAAATATCGGTACAGATAACGGTTTTTACTCCGATATCCTGTAACTCCTGACAGAAATCAAAGCAATCAAGACCGCTGAGTTCAGTCCAGCCCTTTATCGCAACGATACCGTCGCGGATATCAACACCTACTGCGATCTTGTCACCATAGGTCTTTACAGCTTCAAGTAAAAATTCTCTGTCCTTTACTGCTGCTGTACCGAGGATGACACGGCTGACTCCGATATCTATGTATTTTTTGACGGTATCCATATTTCTGATACCTCCGCCTACCTCGACCTTTAAGCCTGTGGCGGAGACGATATTCTTAATGGTTTCAAGGTTGGGAGTAGTTCCCTCTTTTGCGCCCTCAAGGTCTACAAGGTGCATCCAGGTAGCTCCCTTGTCATAGAATTCCTTTGCAAATATGGGAGGATTGTCGGAATATACGGTCATTTGGTTATAGTCACCTTTATAAAGACGAACCGCCTTACCGTTGTATAGATCTATTGCGGGAAGAATGATCATGCCTTACCTCCGATCTCGCAGAAGGCGCGAAGGATCTCAAGTCCTACCTTACCGCTTTTTTCGGGATGGAACTGTGTACCGTATACGTTACCGTTTTCGATAGAAGCGGTAAGCTCTATGCCGTACTCTGTAGTTGCGCTTATACACTTATCATCTGCTTTGGCATAGAAGGAGTGTACAAAGTAAACACAGTCACCTTCGTTTACATATTTATAAATTTCGCTCTTTTTACCCTTGAACTTAAGTGCGTTCCAGCCGATATGAGGAACCTTTAAACCTTCGGGTAATTCAGGTGTCATATCAACGACCTCACCGGGCACAAAGTCAAGACCGTCGCAGATGCCGTATTCATAGCTCTTACTGCAGAGCATCTGCATACCGAGGCATATACCGAGAAGCGGCTTACCCCCTGCAACCTCATCCTTTATAAAGTCTACAAGTCCTGTAGCTCTGAGCTTTGCCGCCGCATCGGGGAAAGCTCCCACACCCGGAAGGATTATGTGACTTGCTTTCTTTATAACCTCGGGGTCGCTTGTTACCACGGCATCAACGTTTATAAAGGAAAGAGAGCTTTTAAGGGAAAAGAGATTTCCCACACCGTAGTCAATTATAGCAACCATTTCTTATAAAACTCCCTTGGTGGACGGGATCTCGTCCTTATACTTTTCGTCTATAGAGCAGCCCTCTGCCATTACGCGTCCGAGAGCCTTGAAGATACCTTCAATGATATGATGTGTGTTACGTCCTGTGATAAGACGAACGTGAAGGGTGATACCCGCCGCTCTTACAAAGCCGAGTAAAAACTCCTCTGTAAGCTCGGTATCAAAATCGCCAACCTTAGCCGCAGGCATCTCTACCGCATAACCGAGATAATCTCTGCCCGAGATATCAAGGGCGCACATAACAAGGGTCTCGTCCATAGGAAGGATAATATCGGCATAACGCTTGATGCCTCTCTTATCCCCTAAAGCCTCGGCAAATGCTTTACCAAGACAGATACCGATATCCTCTACGGTATGGTGATAGTCTACCTCTGTGTCACCGTCGCACTTGACACTCAGTCCAAATCTGCCGTGACGGCCGAAGAGGGTAAGCATGTGGTCAAGAAAGCCGCAACCTGTGTCTATAGCTACCTCGCCGCCCTCAAGAGCAAGGGCAAGGCTTATCTTTGTCTCAGCGGTATTACGCTCTATAGTTGATGTTCTCATAATATATCGTCGATGGCACGTATAAGAGCCGCCATCTGCTCCTTTGTTCCTATTGTGATACGGTTATAGTCCTTGATTATTGCCTTGGAGAAATGACGGACAAGGACACCCCGCTTTTTAAGCTCGAGATAAAGCTCCTCGCCACCCATTGTGCTGTGCTTTGCAAAAACAAAATTGGCATAGGAGTCGGTAAGGGTAAAGCCGCGTTTTTTAAGCTCTGTAACCGTATAATCTCTTGCTTCTATAATATCCTTGCAGTGATCAAAATAATAATCATCGCTCTCGATAGCCTTCTCTCCTGCAATAAGGGAAAGACGGTTGATATTATAGGGGTTGGTGGAGTATTTTATCTTCTCAAGGTCGGATATAAGTCCCTCGTTTGCTATAGCAAAGCCAAGTCTTGCACCTGCAAGGCAACGGGACTTAGAGAAGGTACGGACAACCAGAAGGTTGTCGTATTCATTTACTAAATCAACACAACTCTCACCGCCGAAGTCAATATATGCTTCGTCGATAAGGACTACGTTATTACGGTTAGTGTCAAGAATACCCTTTATCTCCTCTATTGAAAGAAGGATTCCCGTAGGCGCATTGGGGTTGGCAATGACAACCGTTCTTGCGCTGTTATGATATTCTGTCGGGTCGATGGAAAAATCCTCTTTTAAAGCTACTGCTTTTGCATCAATGCGGTAAAGGTCGGCGTAAACCTCGTAAAAGCCGTAGCTGATTGCAGGATAGGTAACACCTGTCTTATCATCGCAGAATGCCATAAAAGCAAAGTTGAGGATATCGTCAGAGCCGTTTGAAACAAAGATGTTCTCAGGCTTTACGTTATATCTACTTGCCAATGCAGCTTTCAGTCCCTTGGCTGTGGGGTCGGGATAGAGATTAAGCTTTGCAACCTCTGCCTCGTTTACAGCCGCCAAAACCTCGGGTGAGGGAGGATAAGGGGATTCGTTTGTATTTAATTTGATATACTGCATATCCCTCGGCTGTTCGCCGGGGGTATATGCTTCAAGATTGTCGAATCTTGAACTCATATATTTGCTCATAGTATTGCTCTTACTTTGATTTTATTTCAGAATGCAAAATGCAAAATGCAAAATGCAGAATTATGGTGGATTTTCTCCTCAGGTCGAAAATCTATAATTTTATAATATTCAGTAACTGTCCTATTGATTTTTTTATTCTTATGCAAAACCAAGATACAATTCAAAGAAATTTTTGCCGCCCTTCGGTGGCAAAAATCTCCTCAATTTTGCATTTTGCATTTTGCAATTTGAATTTACTTTTTTCTCACGGTAACCGATCTCGCATGAGCGCAAAGTCCCTCACGCTCTGCAAAGTATTCAATATCCTCTGCCACCTTCTGAAGTGCTGTGTCAGTATAGTAAGTATAGGAATACTTCTTCACAAAGTCATCTACCGACAGGGGGCTTGAGAATCTTGCAGTTCCGCCTGTAGGAAGTGTGTGGTTTGTTCCTGCAAAATAGTCACCCAAAGCCTCGGGAGTATTCTTGCCGAGGAACACAGAACCTGCGTTTCTTATCTTGTCAAGATAAGGCATAGGCTCATCAACGCATATCTCAAGATGCTCGGGGGCTATGTCGTTGGCTATATCTATACACTCGTCAATACTGCCACAGATAATGATCTTACCGTTATTATCAATAGATGTTCTGGCAATTTCCACACGGGGCAGAAGATCAAGCTGACGCTCTAATTCTACGCTAACCTTGTCGGCAAGGTCACGGGAGTCTGTTACAAGCACAGAGCTTGCCATCTTGTCATGCTCTGCCTGGCTGAGCATATCTGCCGCTACCTTTACGGGGTCGCAGGTGCCGTCTGCTACGATAAGAATTTCACTTGGTCCTGCTATCATATCGATGTTTACGATACCGAAGACCTGCTTCTTTGCTTCTGCTACAAAGGCGTTACCCGGGCCAACTATCTTGTCAACCTTGGGTACACTCTCTGTACCGTAGGCAAGAGCGGCAATAGCCTGCGCTCCGCCCATCTTAAAGATACGGTCAACGCCTGCGATCTTGGCTGCACAGAGGATGATGGGATTGACCTTGCCCTCTGCGTTTGGAGGTGTGGTCATAATGATCTCGTCAACTCCCGCTATCTTTGCGGGAAGAGCGTTCATAAGAACTGATGAAGGATAAGCCGCAGTACCGCCGGGAACGTAAAGACCCGCACGCTGTACAGGAAGTATCTTCTGACCGAGGATAATGCCGTCCTCTTTTTCAATACGGAAGCCTTCTCTTTTCTGATGCTCGTGATAGAATACTATATTCTTCTTTGCGCGTTCCATAACTGCGATAAACTCAGAGTCTACCTGATTCCAAGCCTCCTCTATCTCTTCGGGGGTAACCTCGAGAGAGTCAAGGTCGCATTTATCAAAGCGCTTTGCGTATTCCTTAATGGCGCAGTCGCCGTTTTTTCTTACGTTATATATAATGTCCGCAACTACGTCGCAGATGTCGGGAGATGATGTGGAACGGATGAAAATATCTTCGTTTTTCATCGTTGCCTTTTCATATATTTTGATCATTTGTTACCTTCTACGTATGCCGCTATCTTCTCGGTGAGAGATGTGATAGCGTCGTATTTGAATTTATGACTTGCCTTGTTGGCTATAAAGCGTGCGCTTATGTCAACGATGTCCTCATAAGGACAAAGATCGTTCTCCAGTAGGGTCTTGCCTGTCTCTACGATATCGACGATAACGTCGGACATACCGAGAATGGGAGCGATCTCTATCGAGCCGTTAAGCTTGATTATATCGATATCTCTTCCCTGCTTCATATAGTAGTCTCTTGCTATATTGGGGAACTTGGTAGCAACAATAAGAGCTCGGCTGGTGTTATCGTGAAAATCTGACTTTGCGGCAACCGCCATACGGCACTTGCCCATACCCATATCAAGAAGCTCGTATACGTCGGGTGAATACTCAAGCAGAATATCCTTGCCGCAGACACCAACGTCTGCCGCACCTCTCTCAACGTAGATAGCTACGTCAGAGGGCTTGACCCAGAAGTATCTTACCCCTGTTTCTTCGTTTTCGAATATGAGCTTGCGGTTCTGCTCGTGGATAGAGGGACAGGTGTATCCCGCCTCCTCAAATATTTTAAGAACCTTTTCGCCAAGTCTTCCTTTAGGGAGTGCAACGTTTATCATTCTGCCTTACCTCCCATTTCAACTATATTTTTATACTTAAGTCCGCGGGGCAGTTCTCTTACTGCCTTAACCTTTTCGCCCTTACGGTTCAGCTCGTCTATAAGAGCGGACATAGCGACGATATCGGTCATATCATCATAGAGAACAACGGTATCTACCTCGTTAAAATCCTTGTCGCAGAGAAGCTGGTCAAGGGCGTCCATATAGATGGCAAAGCCTATTGCACCGCAGTTCTTTTTGAAGCGCTTCATAAGGTTGTCATAGCGGCCGCCTGAGAGAACTCTGGTGGGAACACCGTGAACGTAGCCTGCAAAGGTGATGCCGTTATAATAGCTTTCATCAGATACCACGGAGAAGTCAAAACGGATATGCTCGGCTACACCTGCAGGAGTAAGAGCTGCAATAAGGGTAGCAAGCTCTTCTACTGCTTCATCGTTGATGTTAAGATCTGCGAGCTTATTAAGCGCTGTCTCGGGCTTATCGTAGATAGAAACAAGTGCGATAAGCTTATCTGTTATCTCGGCATCAAGCTCAAGGGACTTAAGGCCGTGGATATTCTTCTCTGCCATAAAGCTCATTATCTCGCTCTTTTGCTTTGCGGGTACATCTGCTAAAAGAGTAGAAGCAAAGCTCATGTGAGACAGATCGAGAATATAGTCGGAATCAAGCATATTAAGGGACTTTGCCGCCAAGGTTATAACCTCGGAGGCAGCATAATCATCAAGCTCACCTATACACTCAAGACCTACCTGCATTATCTCCTTATACTCGTGGGTCTTTGCCGCAACACGGTAGACGTTCTCTGAGTAATAAAGCTTCTGTAGGCCGTTCTTATCCGGATCGGTGTTCTTGACTATAGACAGAGTAACGTCGGGCTTGAGAGCAAGAAGCTTACCGTTGGTATCGGTAAAGGTTATTACGTTGTCGCTTACAAGAAAATTCTTGTTTGAAGCATAAAGGTCATACTCCTCAAAGCGGCTCATTCTGAACTTACTGTAACCGTATGAACCGTAAAGCTTTTTAAAGGCGTAAACCGCTGCTTCGTCGTTTTTGAAATTTATATCGATCATTTGTTACCCATTAATTTAACGAGAACTGCTTTCTGTGCATGGAGTCTGTTCTCTGCTTCATCGAATATTTCGTCTGCGTGCTCTTCGAACACCTTTGCGGTGATCTCCTCTTCACGGTGTGCGGGCAGACAGTGAAGAACCATAGCGTCCTTTGCTGCAACAGCCATCACCTCGTCGTTGATCTGGTAGCCTGCAAAAGCCTTTTCTCTCTCTGCCTTTTCGCCCTCCTGACCCATGGAAGCCCATACGTCGGTATAGAGAACTGTAGCACCCTCTGCAGCCTTGAGAATATCGGAGGTACACTCAAACTCGCCGTTTTCCTCTGCCCACTTCATGATCTCGGGATCGGGACGGTAGTTATCGGGACAAGCAATGGAGACCTTCATACCCATCTTGATACAACCTACGATAAGGGAGTTTGCCATATTGTTACCGTCGCCTACGAAGCAAAGCTTATTGCCCTCTACAACACCCTTGTGCTCACGGATGGTGAGAAGGTCTGCGAGAACCTGACAGGGGTGAGCGTAGTCGGTAAGACCGTTAATGATCGGAATAGAGCCGTACTGTGCAAGAGCCTCAACCTCTGCCTGCTCAAAGGTACGGATCATAATACCGTCAAGGTATCTGGAAAGAACGCGAGCTGTGTCCTCTACGGGCTCGCCACGTCCGATCTGAAGATCGTTTGAGGAAAGAAAGAGTGCAGAGCCGCCGAGGTCGTACATACCAACCTCAAAAGATACACGGGTACGGGTAGAGGACTTCTGGAATATCATACCGAGAGTCTTTCCCTTAAGAATATGGTGCTCTATGCCGTTTTTCTTTTCGTATTTAAGCTGATCGGCAAGATTAAGTATTTCTGTGATCTCCTCTTTGGTGAGATCCATAAGTTTAAGTAAGTGCTTCATCGGGAAATGACCTCCGTTAATATGTTAAGTCCTTTAGTTAATGTTTCTATATCAATATTGAGAGGGGGTAAAAGTCTTACCTTGTCCTTTGCGGTAAGCACCATAAGACCCTTCTCAAGACAGCCAAGCATAATTTCCTTAGCTTCCTTTTTGCATTTAATACCTAGCATAAGACCGAGACCGCTTATTTCTTCTACTCCGTCAAGGTCTTTAAGTGCGTTTACGATAATGCTGTTTCTCTCGTTGACACCCTCTAAAAGCTGTGGAGTAAGACGGGAGAAAACGTTGCAGGCAGCGGCAGCTGAAATGGGATTGCCGCCAAAGGTAGAGCCGTGGGAGCCGGGGGTATAGGTATCCTCACACTTCTCACCGAAGAGCGTTGCACCGATGGGAAGTCCGCCGCCAAGACCCTTGGCTGTGGAGACGATATCAGGCTTGATATCATAATTCATATAACCATAGAGCTTACCTGTACGTCCGTTACCTGTCTGCACCTCGTCGATCATAAGGAGAATGTCCTTGTCCTCACAGAGCTTGGCTACACTTTCAACAAACTCTTTTGCAAGAACGTAAACTCCGCCCTCGCCCTGAACGACCTCCATCATAATACCGCAGACCTTGTTTTCCTCGGTAAGCGCAAGAACGTCATCGAAGTTGTTGGCCTCTGCATACACAAAACCCTCGGTAAAGGGATCAAACTCGGTGTGGAAGCTGTCCTGTCCCGTTGCGGAAAGAGTTGTTATGGTTCTTCCGTGGAATGAGTTTTTAAGGGTGATTATGGTATGTCTGCCCTTGCCGTATTTTTGGAATGAATAACGGCGGGCTGCCTTTATCATACACTCGTTTGCTTCACCGCCTGAGTTTGAGAAGAATACCTTCTTCATACCCGTAGCCTCACAGAGCATCTGCGCTAATTTAGCGCAGGGGGATGTATAATAGTAGTTTGAGGTATGGGCAAAAAGGTCAAGCTGCTCTTTTACAGCCTCCACCCACTGGGCATCAGAAAAGCCGAAGGTGTTTACCGCAATACCCGATCCTAAATCAATATATTCCTTGCCGTTCTCATCATAGCAAAGGCTGCCTTTACCGCTGACGATCTCAACGGGAAGACGTCCGTATGAATGAGCGACGTACTTATTATCTAATTGCTTTGTATTCATGTTGTCCTCTTGTGAATGCAGAGTGCAGAATGCAGAATGCAGAATTATGGTAGATTTTCTCCTAAAGTCGAAAATCTTCAATTTATTATATATCTGCTTCCCGCAATTACTGCCTGTATCTGCAATTTGTTATATAATCAAATGGAATTTTTGGAACCCTTGCGGTGACAAAAATCTCCTAAACTCTGCATTCTGCACTCTGCATTCTGCATTTTAAGAACTTTCGGTTCTTTAAATTATACTATCATTGTACCGATACCCTCATTGGTCAGCATCTCAACGATGATGGAATGGGGTATACGGCCGTCGATTATAAATACTCTCTTAACACCGCGGCGGATAGCCTCTACACAACAGTCGATCTTTGGGATCATACCGCCCGAGATGATGCCGCGCTTGATAAGCTGAGGCGCTTCGCTTACGTTTATTATCTTGATAAGTGTATCGGGGTCCTTGGGGTCTTCGCAAATACCTGCAATATCGGTCATAGAGATAAGACACTCTGCACCCAGCATACCTGCAATTCTTGCCGCCGCCGTATCTGCGTTGATGTTGTATACGTTATTCTCAGAGTCACAGCCAACGGTGGAGATAACGGGAATATATCCCTTCTCCAGTACGTCAAGTATTGGCTCGGGATTGACGTTAGTGATCTCACCTACGTAACCCCACTTCTCGTCCATCTGCTTAGCCTCGATCATATGACCGTCGATACCGCAGAGACCGATTGCCTTACCGCCGTTGTTCTGCATAATGTTTACAAGGCTCTTGTTTATCTTGCCCGCAAGCACCATCTGTACTACGTCTGCAGTCTCCTTGTCTGTAACGCGGAGTCCGTCAACAAACTTTGACTCCTTGCCGATCTTATTAAGCTCCTCGGTGATCTCGGGACCGCCGCCGTGAACAAGCACCACCTTGACACCGATAAGCTGGAGAAGCACGATATCGCGCATTACTTTATTTTTAAGGTCCTCGTTTACCATTGCGTTGCCGCCGTACTTAACTACGACAACCTTGTTATAATATTTCTGTATATAAGGCAGTGCGTGGATAAGCACTGACGCTCTCTGTGCATTAGTAAGTTCCATTTTAGGTTCTGTAATCTCCGTTAATCTTCACATAATCGTATGTCAGGTCACAGCCCCATGCGGTGGCCTCGCCCTCACCTGACTTGAGGGATATAAGTATCTGAATTTCATCTTCAAGAAGGATCTGCTTTGCAACCTCTTCGGAAAACTCTATGCCGTAGCCGTCCTTACATACGTCTATCTTACCTGCTTTTGAAGCAAAGGAAAGATCGATTGCCTCAACGTCAACGTCTGCTCCGCTGTATCCTATAGCGCAAAGTACTCTGCCCCAGTTGGCATCCGAGCCGAACATTGCAGACTTAAAGAGTGAAGAACATACAACACTCTTTGCAACGATGCGTGCATCCTTTTCGGTCTTGCCACCCGTAACCTTACATTCAAGCATCTTTGTAGCACCCTCACCGTCCTTGGCTATCATACGGCAGAGGTAACGAGTAACAGCTGCAAGTGCTTCGCAGAACTTATTAAAGGCTTCACCCTCGGCAGTAATCTCAGTATTACCTGCCATGCCGTTTGCAAGAACAGAAACCATATCGTTTGTGGAGGTATCTCCGTCAACGCTTACCATATTGAAGCTGGTCTTAACGTCCTCGCTTACCGCTTTCTGCAGCATATCACTTGAGATAGCACAGTCTGTTGTAACAAACACAAGCATCGTTGCCATATTGGGATGGATCATGCCGCTACCCTTTGCAATACCGCCGATGTGACACTCCACACCGTCTATCTCAAAGGAGAAAGCGATCTCCTTCATAACGGTATCCGTTGTCATAATAGCCTCAGCAGCAGCCGCGCTGTTATCACCTAAGCCTCCTGCAAGCTCGTCCATACCGTTTGCGATGGGAGTTACGTCAAGCTCCTGACCGATAACACCGGTGGAGGCAACAACAATATCCTCTGCCTTGCAACCTATAGCCTCGGCTGTAATCTCGCACATTTTTCTTGCAACATCCTTGCCGTTCTTATTACAGGTGTTGGCGTTTCCGCTGTTGCAGATAACGGCTATTGCCTTGCCGTCTGCTATATTGTCCTTTGTTACGTATATGGGCGCACCCTTGACGAGGTTGGTGGTATACACCGATGCGGCATTTGCCATAACCTCGCTCTTGATAAGCGCTAAATCTCTCTTTGTTTTATTCTTACGGATTCCGCAATGGATGCCGTTTGCCTTAAATCCCTTTGCGGCACAAACGCCGCCCTTGATCTCAACCATCATTTATATCTCCAATTTATATGACCATTCGTTATTTAACTTGATATTGAGGCACTCTACTGCCGCACCCGAAGCTCCCTTGCCGAGGTTATCGTATCTTGCGGTAAGAAGTATTCTATCCTCGTTTCCGCAAACGCTAACCTCCATACTGTCCTTGAAGCTCAGGTTGTTTGAACCGATAAAGCCTCCCTCTGACATATCCTCAACGTAACTTACAAGACCCTTTGTATAGGTGCTCTTATAAATATTCTTTATCTCATCCATACCGCATTTAAGCTGAGAAGCAAACACTGGAACCGTTACCAGCATTCCGCTGTAGAAGTCGGAAACTATGGGACAGAATATGGGAGAATTGTTTATACCGCTTATCTTTACCATCTCGGGAAGATGCTTATGACTCTGGGTCAGTCCGTACTGACGGGGTGAGGAAAGCTCTTCCGCTCTTGCTTCATCCTCATAGCCTGCGATCATATTTTTACCGCCGCCTGAGTAACCTGTGATGGAATGACAGGTAAGAAGTACGTCGGGGGATAGAACACCCTTTGCCACAAGAGGCTGTACCAGAGCGATAAAGCCGCTGGCATGACATCCGGGAACGGCTATTCTGTTGGAATTCTGCAATTTATTAAGGTGAGCCTCGCTCAGTTCGGGAAAACCGTAAGCAAAGCTATCGTCGCAGCGATGCGCTGTGGATGTGTCTATGATTACTGTGTCGGGATTATCACAGAGAGAGACCGACTCTCTTGCCGCCGCATCAGGCAGACAAAGAAAAGCAATATCACAGGAATTAAGCATCTCTTTCTTTGCTTCGGGATCCTTACGCTTATCGTCAGGCAGAGTTACTACCTGTATACCCTCATAACCCTGTAATCTCTCGTGTATACGAAGACCTGTTGTACCTTGATTTCCGTCAATAAATACAGTTTTCATTCTTCTTGTTACCCTGTATATCCTCGGTACAGAGCATCTCCTTTCAAGAAAATTAAAAAAAATAATCCATTTTATTCATGATTGTATGATTATACGATATTCATTAATATTTGTCAAGGGGTATATTAATATTTTATTAATTTATTTGTCTTATATATAGTACCTAAAATTTTTATAGTTGTTTGACAACACACAACAGGATTAAGATTTTCTTTATGAGGATTATTTATTCATTATTTTACGCAAATTTATACATCGCACTGCATAAAACAACACCCTCAGAGAGGGTGTTGTTGATATTTTTTAATTTTAGCTTATGCCCAAGCCATGCCTGTAGGCTTAGGTTCGCTTATAATTGCCTGCTTTAAGAAGTAGATAGCCTTATCGCAACCCTCGTCGATAGACATAACGCTGTCCTCGTGCTCGATAGAGAGAACGTTGTCATAGCCTGTGAGTCTGAGGTTAGAAACAAGGTCACGCCAATACTGCATATCGTTACCGTAACCAACAGAACGGAATACCCAGCTACGGTGGATCTCGTCACCGTAGTGCTTGGTATCAAGAACACCGTTCTTTGCGGTATTGTACTTATCAACCTTTGTATCCTTAGCATGACAGTGGTAGATAGCGCCCTCAAGCTCGCGGATAGCCGCAACGGGATCCATACCCTGCCAGATGATGTGAGAGGGGTCAAAGTTACAGCCGATAACGGGACCTACAGCCTTACGGAGCTTAAGAAGGGTCTCGGGATTATAAACTGTAAAGCCGGGATGCATCTCAAAAGCAAGCTTGGTAACACCGTGTGCCTCTGCAAATGCGCCTGCTTCCTTCCAGTAAGGAATAAGGACCTCGTTCCACTGGTAGTCAAGAACCGCAAGGAAATCTTCGGGCCAGGGACATGTTGCCCAGTTGGGAGTCTTATCCTCAGCGCATCCGCCGGGACAGCCTGAGAAGAGAGTAATGGTGTCAACGCCCATCTTTTCTGCAAGAAGAACGCAGTTTACGTAGTCCTCGTGGAACTTAGCCGCGATCTCCTTGTTGGGGTGTACGGGGTTACCGTGCACGGAGAATGCGGATATGGGAAGACCGTGCTTTTCGATTGTATGCTTAAATTCGAGGAACTTTTCCTCGTTGGCAAGAAGCTCTGCGGGGTTACAGTGCTCGTTGCCGCCGTAACCGCCTGCGGCGATCTCAACGGCTTCAATGCCCTTAGCTTTTGCCTTTGCAAGAACTGCATCAAGAGGCTCGGTTCTGTAAAGGCTTATTAAAAGACCTAATTTCATCTATGTTTCCTCGCTTATTATTAGAAGTAGTATGCTTCGCCTGTCTTAGCAGATGTGTAGATACCCTCAAGGATCTGAGTGATAGCAAATGCCTGCTCGGGAAGAACGAAAGGAGTTTTGTCGTTGATAACTGCGTCGATCCAAAGCTTAGCCTCACGGAATGCGGGATCGTCGTTGTCGCCGCCTTCGTAGAAGTCAACACCGCCGCCACTGAAACTGGGCTTGGTAACGAACTGTCTACCCTGTCTGATGCCGTTGAGACGAAGACCGTCCATCATGTCAGCGCCGCCCTTTGTACCGCAGATGGTGGTGATAGCCTCTCTGGGATCAAGCATATTGAGAGCCCAAGATGACTCGAGAACGATGGATGCACCGTTTTCCATAACAACAAAACCGAACGCAGAATCCTCAACGGTGAAGGTTTCTGTATCCCAGTCGCCCCAGATGTTACCGGTCTGAGTATCCTTGTTGAGCTTGTGATATGCAGTACCTACACAGTACTTGGGCTTATAGTTATCCATCATCCAGAGTGTGAGGTCAAGAGCGTGAGTACCGATATCGATGAGGGGACCGCCGCCCTGCTCTTCTTCCTTAAGGAATACACCCCATGTGGGAACCGCACGACGACGGATAGCAGTCGCCTTAGCGTAATAGATATCACCGAAAGTGCCGTCTACAGCTTCCTGCTTCATAAAGAGGGAGTCGGGACGGTGTCTGTTCTGATAACCGATGGTCAGCTTCTTGCCGGTACGCTTAGCTGCATCAAGCATCTTCTGCGCCTCAGCTGTGTTGATAGCCATGGGCTTTTCACACATAACATGCTTGCCTGCCTCAAGTGCATCAACGGTGATGAAACTGTGAGAACGGTTAGGTGTACATACGTGTACAACGTCAATTGTCTTGTCAGCTAAAAGCTCCTTGTAGTCAGCGTAAACCTTTGCGCCCTCTACGCCGTACTCCTTAGCAGCCTTTTCAGCCTTTTCAACGATAATGTCACAGAACGCAACCATTTCGCACTCTGCAACCTTTTTAAGTGAAGGCATATGTTTACCGTTTGCGATACCGCCGCAACCGATAATACCTACTCTTACCTTATCCATAATAAATACCTCCGTATTTTTAATTTTTATGCATTACGTTAATTATATTACATTGGGGATTGATTGTCAATAACACATTAAGAATTCAAAATGCAAAATGCAAAATTAAGGTGGGTTTTCGCCTTAAGGTCGAAAACCATATTTTGATTTCAACAACCTTAAACTGCATTTATTGCATAAAACATAGTTTTATAACTAACTCTTTTAATTAAATGAAATTTTTGTCACCTATGGGTGGCAAAAATCTCATCAATTTTACATTTTGTATTTTCAATTTTGCATTTTAATAGTATCTCTGCACCGAAACGACCTTACCCAAAATATATACCTCGTCAACGATAATAGGCTCCATGGTGGAGTTTTCGGGCTGGAGACGGAAATGTCCGTCTTCACGGTAAAAGGTCTTGACGGTAGCACCTTCTTCGGTCAGAGCTACCACTATCTGTCCGTTGTCGGCTATAGGTTCTTTATGAACTATTACGATATCACCGTCAAGGATACCAGCCTCGATCATGCTCTCACCCTTTACCCTTAAGGCAAAAAGCTCGTTATGTCCGTAAGAGCGGTTCATGGTGGGAAACTCGATATTACCCTCGAAGTTCTCCACAGCAAGTATAGGCATACCTGCAGTAACCTTGCCGAGAAGCGGAACCTTAACGGTACGGCGCTCGTCACGGTCCTCGGTATCGATACGCAAAGTTCTGGACTTACCGTTTTCCTTGCGGATATATCCCTTTTCCTCCAGCTTTGCAAGATAAGCGTGGACGGTAGAAGTACTCTTGATGCCTAACTGAGCCTGTATATCACGGACACTGGGAGAAAATCCGTGCTTGTTTATAGAATCTGATATATATTCAAATACCTGTCTTTCTTTTTCCTTCAATGGCTGCATTTTCGTTCACCTTTCAAGATACGTTGCATATATTATAACATAAAACCGGCAAAATGTCAAACATTTGTTCTTGTGAAAGGATGATAATATGAATTCTCCCTATAAACACGACGACCTCCTTTGTGATCTGACCTATCTCGCAAAAAAATATCCGTTTATAAGACTGACGACCATCGGTCATTCTGTTATGGGTAAACCTATTCCCGCATTTAAAATAGGCCAAGGAAACACAAAGCTCTTATACGTTGGTACCCATCACGGTCTTGAGAGTATAACCACTGCTCTGCTCATAAAATTTGCAGGTGAACTCTGCGAATATTTTGAAAAGGGGAATATGATATACGGTATTGACCCTAATTACATATATAACACAAGATGCATATATATGATACCTATGCTTAATCCCGACGGAATAGAGCTATCCACGCAGGCAAACGCAAACGGAGTTGACCTTAACCATAACTACGATGCCGGTTTTGAAGAATACAAGAAGATCGAAAAAGAAATAGGGATAGAAGGTCCCGCACCTACACGGTATTCGGGCACTCATCCCGAAAGTGAACCGGAGACTCAGGCTATATGCTATTTTATACGTACCCTTGCTCCCTTTAAATATATATTTACCTTTCATAGCCAGGGTGAAGAAATATATTCGGGATATAACGGATATGAACCAAAGAACTCGTTACGTGTGGCAAGGACTTTGGCGAGATATTCGGGTTACTGTCATACCCAACCCGAGCATATCGCAAGCTACGGTGGTTTAAAGGATTGGTACGTCAAGGAGTTTGACCTACCTGCATACACAATAGAATGCGGCAGAGGAGAAAATCCTCTGCCGCTATCAGAACTGAGCAATATTTATATTACACTCCGAAAAATGCTATTTCATACACTTACAGTATAGTAGTTATATGATTTATCATAGTCAATCGGGTGTGATGGTTGGCGTATTCTATTATTCAGCGTCCGATTTATTCTACGGTGATCACGTAGTAATTAAAGCTTTCATCATCATACTGAACGCAAAACGTATAGGTTCCTGTATCGAGGGTTACCTCTATCTTACCCTCAACCATATTTGCTGGCTTGAGAGCCTTAGAGCCTTTGGCGTTCTTTATCTGAGATACGGTAGTATACTCACCCTTGGCATAACGCAGGGTCACAAGACCCTCAAGGTCTGAAAAGATAACTGTATTGCCATCCTGCTCTACAGTAGGTGTTTTCTGTGCGATCTCATAGTGAAACACCTTAACGTAGCCGTTGTTATACTCTACGGTTATAGTTACCATACCCTCTTCACGGTACTGTATCTTATAGGGATCTGCTCCCTTTATTACAGACTTGCCTGAGAAGTTACGGGCACCGTCGGCACGTTTTACCTCACCGGGGGTATTATATTCACCGTATGCGGTACGGATGACCTTAACATCGGGTATATTGGATATTGTTACCTGTAAGCCGTTAGTGGTAAATACAGGTTCGTCTACGGTCAGCTCCTCGTATAAGATCACGGTGCTTCCGTCGTTATAACGTATAAGTATTGTATGTACACCGGGTTCATATACGGTATAGGTATAATCATGCTTATCTCCGATCTTGGTACCGCTTATAGATACTATATAACCGTTGTCCTTGATCTCACGGTAGGTATTATATTCGCCTTTGGCAATATAGAAATCCTTTACGTTATAGAGATTGTGAAGAGTTACCTTGACACCGTAAGCGGATACGTAGGGCGTGAAATGGGTCATATCAGCCATAAGAAAATATTCTCTTCCGTCGGTCATACGAATCCAGAAGGTATAGTAACCGCCCTTTGGCATTTCATACACAAAGTTACCCCGACTTGTATTCTTTTTCACGATATCGTTCGACAGAGCAACATTCCCCTGTGCGGCCTTTATCTCCGAAGGGGTATTGTAATGTCCGAGAGCATATCTGATATCCTTAATATGAATTGCGGCACTGATAGTAACCTTGTAATTATCCACGCTTATCACGGGCACGGTAAAGGGCCCTAACGTAGGTTCGGGATCAAGATGATCGTTGATCCCATCTCCGTCAGAGTCAATAAAATATGAGCCATTGCCATTATTATACAGCGTGAATTTGTTTCCGTTATGATTAAACACACCGTATACCACAAGATTTGACGTAAACACAACACCTTCTTCAGAGGTGTTTTCCAATGTAAGACCTATCGGTTTAAATCCGATTGACGTCTGCAGTCCGTTACCGTTGAACACGACTGTTCCTGCGGTAAGATTACAACAATAGCTTGAGTTTCCTGCAATGAAGTCTCCGCCTATTGTAAGTACAGAGTCATCCTCAGCCATAGTCAGCTTGCCGTAGCTTTTTGAAACGTAGTTTGAAGCAAATTTAAGCTCCAGATCTCCTGTTATCTCAAGCTCGCCGTTAACGTTGAGCTCACCGGAATAGCTTATCGTAACGTTGCCGTCTATCTTTGCACAGCTTGAAGCAGGTACCTCAATGATTCCTTTTTCGTAATTTGTGACATCACCGTCGATCTTAACGTCTCCGTCGCCCTGTAATATAATCGTGCTGTAATTTTTTACGGTTCCCCTCAGCTCTGCCAACAAATCCTCGGATATTTCAAGTGTTCCGTAGTTTGTGATATCAGCTCTGAGTGGGTAAGCAAGGGTTACCGACTCTCTCGCGGGGATATATACGTTTGAATAATCGGAGCCCTCGCTGAAGCTTGCGCCATTATGCCAATAGGTATAGTACGAACCGGCATCCAAGGGCTTTGCGTTCAACTGATAGTTACCGTACAGATACAGATCACTGCCGTACTTTATTCCTTTGGGATTGGTTACCTCTACGTTATACGCCTCTAATCCGATAACCGTCTGTTGCTCACTGCCGTTGAACACGACCGTACCTGCGGTAAGATTGCAACAATACTCAGGATAGCCTGCCGTGAAGTCTCCGCCTATTGAAAGCACAGATCCCTCCTCGGTCATAGTCAGCTGACCGTAGCTTAATCTCACATAATCCGAATAAAAATTCAGTAAAATATCTCCCGTTATTTCAAGCTCTCCGTCAACGATAAGCTCGCCCTCTCGGAGTACGGTAACGTTACCGTCGATCACCCCTTTGTCATTTGCATAGATGTGAACACAATCGGCTATCTCCACGTTACCCCTGAAAGCACCCATACACATATATATATTGCCGTTTACCAATTCATCCGAAGCGGGTAATATACCTGTAAGAGCGGTCACCGTCCAGCTGTAAAAATATTTATACGCTCTGTTTTCGTAAGGGATATTATCGATATGATCAACGATAGCAAGCATATACTTCTCATAATTAAAATCATACCAGTTGTCAAGACACTCCTCAAACCTATCACTGTTTGAACTGAGAGTGAGCTTTTGGGTTGCCTCAAGGGATGCCTGGGTAGCAGCGGTATATGCGTTAAAAATATATTCAAACTCTGCGATATCGTCAATTTCAAAATTACGGTTGAAAACCTGGGTATACATCCCCTGCTCACTGTCAAACAGAATTTTATACATATCATTTGAATAAGACGTAAGAACAGACTGCAGCATAACCTCATGGAGGCTTGGTACGTCAAGCATCATTCCCAGAACGACCTCGGAGAATATCTGTGCAATGATATATCCGAGACTTGCTGCAGAGTCCAGAGCCTTATCTAATGCAAGCTCTGCCAGCTTATCGATCACGGCTCCGGAAAAATAGTGGGTCAGCAGAAAATTAACATATCCGTCATCAAGCTGTTTCCTCAATCTGACCATTCCATCATACAAAACAGATCCGTACGGGGCTGCCTCAAGCATACAGTCAACAAGCTCCAGTCTGGCAGATTCCATGATTATTGCCGTACACGTAACCGCCATCAGATCTATCGCATCCGCATTCACTGATATAAAATCAATATACTTTTCAATATCGGTTGCAACGGTAGCAATTATTTGATTAAGCTTAGTATTGTTGAGCTTGATGATAAGATCGTTTTTGCCGATATCTCTCATCAATTCCTCAAACTTTTCCCCGTCGCTCATATCCTTGAAGTGATCGTTGGGATATTTACCGTCTCGGTACTCCTTGACCATATCCGCCAACAGTCTTACTCTTTTTGTGATATTTTGGGCTGTTCCGAATTTATCCGAAGTATCCTTTTCGGCAATCTGTTCAAGAAGCTTTACGTTTGCTGCATCCAAAGCCTTTTCATAGGTATAGTCTGTATTGAGCAACACCTCAAAAAGAAGACCTGCAACATCTTTTGGAGATGAGCTCAGCGCCGTATATCCGCCGGTAAGTATGCAAGCCGGACTATTGCCGTAATCTATAAGTACTTCGGTAGTTATATCGTGCGTATCCTTGGCATAGGTCATAACTTCGGTGCTTTTAAGATAGGACACGTCATATCCGTAAAACAAATCCGAATAATAAATATCCTCTAACACTTCCGGCACGTCACGGTTTTCTTCCGCTTTGGCACCGTTGGGTATCATGGAAAAAACGTTTACCGGAACAGAAGCCATCATTATAACACATATCAACAATAAAGCTGTTATTTTTTTCAACATCACAGGTACCTCTGGATTGCTTGATTTGTACTCTGTTAATTTTATCACCGTAAAAATGTATTGTCAAGGAACTAAGAATTGTGTTTGCAAAAAAAAGAAGCTTATTGACCTTTCGAGGTCAATAAGCTTCCTATAATTACGCATTGTTATATGAGTTTTCCAAAGGAAACGCATATTCTTGCCGCCTGTGCTCTTGTAGCGTTACCGCGGGGACCGATGGTGGTGGGAGTCATGCCCGAGATAAGGCCACAGTCAACCGCCCACGCTACACAATCCTTTGCCCAAGATGAGATCTTACCTGCATCGGTAAAGGCGGAGAGATCTGCTCTACCTGTTGTGTCGATTCCGTTCTTCTCGGCATAGACATAGAAGAAACGGGCAAGCTGTTCACGGGTGATGTTATTTGTGGTACCGAAGGTGTCTGCCGACATACCACCTGTATAGCCGTTTTCATATGCCCAGGCAACTGCAGGAGCATACCATGCACCCTTGATAACGTCCTTGAAAGGAGTGGTCTTATTCTGATACTTGGTAAGATCAACCCCGTCGATCTTGGCAAGGACAAGCACGAACTGTGCTCTTGTAAGATTGCCTGAAGGCTGGAATGTGTCAGGGGTCATACCGCTGAAGTAGCCTTCCTTTACCGCATCCATGATGCCTTCTGTAAACCATACTCCTGTCTTTACGTCTTTAAAGGGAGTGGTGGCGTTCATATAGATGGCGGTATCCTCACCGATATTAACTACGTCTGTCTCGCTAATCTCCTCACCGTCCTCAAACTGCCAGCAGTTGAAGATATAAGGCTCAACGTCGCTTGAGGGGAAATCGTTATATTTTCTGCCCTGAACAACACGCTTACTTGAAATAAGCTTGCCGTTCATATCATAGAAATCAACCTTGAAGGACTTGTACTGACCTTTGTTTGCAAGGGTATTTGCTTCGTCAAGATCCCTTGCAAAACGGAAGGAGTGAATCGTTACGGTGTCGCCGTTCTGGACCTTGATACCGTTGACCTCCATAAAGGAAAGGTTAAGGGTGTTGAGGTCTCCGTTAAACGCGGAGAGATCGATGATATACTTATGGAACTGGCCGTCGTTATAAGCGTCGATAAATTTAACAAAGCTGTCGTTTGATATGCCGTACTTGTTGCCTGTGGTGGCGTAGAGAGGCATATGGATAAAGGCGGAATCGTATACCGCATCTACCTTCATATCGATAACGAGGTAGGGGTATTCGTCAACGTTTATTCCCTTGGTAGGATGACCAAAGGAGAATATCATATTGGAAGCGTTGTAGTAATCTGCAACGGTGAACTTAAGACCGTCCTCTACGGTCTCTATATCCACCTGACCTGCATTGGGAACAAGATCTCTTGCCTCGGTTGCCGCAAAGTGAATAGTAGCAAGATCAAGATACTCGGAGGGTTTCTTTACTTCCTTAGGCTCTACTCTTCTCTCCTTGCCTACAGAGAGGATAACGGAGTTTACTACCGTTCTTTCCTTGCCGTCTGAGGGCTTGCCTGTAACCTTATAGTGTCCCTCGTCAAGCACTACCATTTCGGCAGAGCCGCCGCCGTCAAGAATGAATGCGGTATTAAGGTCAAGCTCATCTGCCAGATCCCAGTACATATCAAAATCAAGACCTGTACTGAAGCCTGCCTGACGTCCGTCGTTAGTGATGAATACCACGTTACCGTTGTTCTTAATACCAACGATGGTAACAGGGTAGTTATTAGTGGTGCCGGTTTCGTTCTTCATACCGTCAACAACAAAGGGCATATGACCGCCTGTGGCGTTGGTGACGTTCTGCCAAAGTTCGATGTCTCTGCCGAACTTTTCGGTAAGGGTAAAGTCGAGTGTGATCTTGTCGCCTACCTTGTATTTGTTTATCTTATTTACAGCTGTGCCTCTTGCAGTTAAGATAATGTAATCATCCTGCATAGTGGGGTTATCGGCGGTGTTTTTGTCATAGATTCCAACTACCTGACCGCTTATCTTTTCACCGTGCTTTACGGTGTAGCCGTCGGTCTTAATAAGAAGCTCATAAGCATCGTCAAGGGCATAGTTGTTGAGACATCCCTTGTCAGAATAAACAACGAGAGCGTTGTTGGCGGGCAGACGGTTAAGTCCGTCAACCTTAGTCTTGGAGTCAAGTTTAATATCAAGCTTGGGACAACCTATTGTCATCTTGTTATCTGCAGTAGTACCGAAGGACCAGAACTGACCCTCGTAGGGTGTCTCCTGATACATATAGTCGCTTGTGATTATCTCACCGTTATATACGTTAAAGCCTCTGGGAAGTGTAAGCTCCTTCTTTACAACTGCGTCGGTATAGCCGTTGTAGTTAGTACCTGCGCCCTCAATACGTCCGTGGGCATAAGCCACCATCCAAAGGTCACCGTTGATAGCCGCAACGGGGGTCTTGTCATCGTTTTCCTTTGCGAAGGCTTTTACGGTATCGGTCACGGTAGTAAGCTTGTTTGCGTACTTGCTGCCGCCCGTTACGTCAACGTAAAGATCACGCTGTTCGGGATCAAACTCAACGATATTAAAATTCTGTACGTCATACTTGCTGTGCTTGGTGGTAGCTATATGAGTGTGGGTAACACCCTCTGCTATTTCATTTTCCTCATAAGCGGAATACTCGCTTATAAAAAGACCCTCGGGAGCATCCTCCATAATATAGGGCACGTCAACACCAAGAGCCTCAAGAACTATAGCAGCGGTACTGCTTGTTTTAAGGTCTGCAAAGGTTGACTCGGTATCAAGATTATGACCGCCCAGAGCGAAAATTACGTTTCCGCCACCTGCAACGGTGGTTGTTCCCTCAATGCCGCCGTGGTCGCTTGTGAGAACAAAGAGGGTATTTTCATCTCTTCCCAGCTCTACGTACTTATCATAGATCTGACCGATATAACCGTCGGTAAGAGAAAGCTGAGTAAGATAATCCTTGCCGCCGTAGTGACCCTCAAAATGGATAGCCGCCTGCTCGGTCTGACGCATCTGAACCAAAAGAACCTTGGGATCATTGTTATCGAGATAGCCGCCGTCCTTTGAAAGGTACTCTGCTATTTCGTGGTCGTAAATGCTCTCGGCAAGTACAGACTCAACACCATCCTCAACTAAATTTTCA
This sequence comes from Eubacteriales bacterium, assembly GCA_045133915.1. GTDB lineage: Bacteria > Bacillota > Clostridia > Oscillospirales > CAG-272 > RGIG7300. The sequence continues at coordinate 23,396 of JBGUUX010000065.1, forward strand.
GCAATAGTCATTGAGGAAACCGCACAGCTTACCTTGCTCTGGGGATATGCCTTTTTAACAAGAGAAAGGAAGCTTTCAAAAGAGTGGGTGTTATAGGGTGCGTTCAGGGTGTTGAGCTTATGGGTATTACCCTCAACACCGTAAAGCATGGAAGCATAAGAGGTGGTGCAGTTTTCTTCAGAGGGCACGGAGGTGCGGAAATTGAAGATCTTATCAATATTATTGGTTGTAGTATCGTCAAAATACTCGCCCACACCGTCTATCTGGAATATAACCACTCTGTCATATTCTGCTTTTTTGTTCTTAAGGGTGTTACCGCAACGCTCACACTCGCCTGTGATCACAGTATGTCCGAGAGCAACGGTCTTGGTTATACCAAAGAGCTTTCCGCAATCGTTACACGCCTTACCTGCTATCTTACCCTGAGTACAGGTAGCGTAAACTGTAGTAACGTCGGAAATACTCTTATGGTCACAGTCGGTGTCGGCTGTAACGTAGTTTATTCCGTTGTCCTTGCAGTACTGCTCCGCATAGCTTTTTGAGATAACGTATGCAGTCATGGCATCGTTGCCCAAGAACGCATTTTCACCTATAAAGGTAACAGTCTCGGGAATAAATATCTTCTCAAGCGCATAACACTCTGCAAAAGAAAGAGCGCCGATATAGGTTACGGTATAAGGAATGGAAACCTCGGTCATCTCCTCGTTTCCCATAAAAGCTCCGTAACCGATCTTTTCAAGCTTTTCGGGAAAGGCTATAGAGGTCACGCCGTAGTATGAACACGCCTCCTCGCCTATCTCAGTGGCGGTAAGTCCGCCCACCGGAAGATCCGCACGCGCTACCCCGTCTTCTACGGGGATCTCGTGTATACGCGCTTCCCTGTTACCGATATCGGTAAAGGTTATATCCTCTGCACTTGCGGCAAAAGGAAAAGCGCATAATAGCATGATAAATGCTAAAACAAATGACAATACTCTTTTCATAAAATATCGCTCCTTGGAGAATTATATTATAATAATACCATAGTTAATAATATATTTCAATAAAAATCATAAAATTGTGACATATTGCCATTGACACCTTATATTAAAAATGATAAAATTATAATGTATTAATATGTTTACATTATCCTGTCCGTACCCCTGCGAACAGTGTATTAAATAAAAAACGGGGAGAAAGGTTTTAAATATGAAGACCAAGGCGGTTCGTATTTACGGCACAAACGATTTAAGACTGGAAGAGTTTGAGCTTCCTGCAATCAAGGACGATGAGATCCTTGCTCACGTTATTTCCGACTCTATCTGTATGTCCTCTCACAAGGCTGCAATCCAGGGTCCTAACCACAAGAGAGTTCCCGACGACGTAGCAGAAAATCCCGTTATCATCGGTCACGAGTTCTGCGGTGAGATCGTAGAGGTTGGCGCTAAGTGGGCTGACCAGTTCAAGCCCGGCGACAAGTTCGCTATCCAGCCTGCTATGAACTACAAGGGTTCCCTTGCAGCTCCCGGCTACAGCTATCAGTATATCGGCGGCGACGCTACTTACGTTATCATCCCCCACGAGGTTATGGAGACAGGCTGTCTTCTCAGCTACAACTCCGACGCATATTTCTACGGCTCTCTTGCTGAGCCTATGAGCTGTATCGTTGGCGGTTACCACGCTAACTATCACACCACCGCAGGCAGCTACGTTCACGATATGGGTATCGTTGAAGGCGGTAACTGCGCTATCCTTGCAGGTGCAGGTCCTATGGGTCTCGGTGCTATCGACTATGCTATCCACTGCGACCGTAAGCCCAGCCTCGTTGTTGTAACCGACCTTGACAACGCTCGTCTTGAGAGAGCTGCTCAGATCCTCTCTCCCGAGGAAGCTGCAAAGAACGGTGTTAAGCTTCTTTACGTTAACACTTCCGAGTACGAGGATGCAGACGCATACCTTATGAGCCTTACCGATGGCAAGGGCTACAACGACGTATTCGTTTACGCTCCCGTTAAGCCCGTTGTTGAGATGGGTGACAGACTCCTCGCTCGCGATGGTTGTCTCAACTTCTTCGCCGGTCCTACAAAGACCGACTTCTCCGCTATGTTCAACTTCTACAACGTTCACTACTCCGCAACTCATATCTGCGGTACCTCCGGCGGTAACACAGACGATATGAAGGAGTCTATTGCTATGATGGAGACAGGCAAGATCAATCCTGCCGCTATGATCACCCACGTTGGCGGTCTTAATTCCGTTATCGAGACAACCCTTAACCTTCCCAAGATCCCCGGCGGTAAGAAGCTTGTTTACACAAACAAGGATATGCCTATGGTTGCTATCGCTGACTTTGCTGAGCTTGGTAAGACAGACAAATTCTACGCTGACCTTGACGCTATCGTTTCCGCTAACAACGGTCTCTGGTGCCTCGAGGCTGAGAAGTACGTTCTTGAGAACGCAAAGGATATCTAATTAAAGATCACTGTAGATAATAGTTGACCTCGGTCAACTATTATCTACATTTAACTCCTAAATTTATTTGACTGAAAGGAAATAAACAAATGTTAGATATGCAGTTAAAGGCTCTTGCTGATATGTCCAACAAGTACGGCTCTGACTCTGAGTACGTTCTTGCAGGCGGCGGCAACACCTCCTTCAAAAATGACGAATTCCTCTTCATCAAGGGGTCCGGTACCGCTCTTGCTACCATCAAGCCCGATGAGTTTGTAAAGATGGAAAGAGCACTCCTCAACGAGATCAGAACCAAGAAATACTCTGACGTTGAGGCTGAGTGTGAGGCTGAGGTTCTTTGCGATATGATGAACGCACGCGTTAAGGGCGAGACCCGCCGTCCCAGCGTTGAGACCGTTCTTCACGACCTTCTTGAGTACAAGTACGTTCTTCACCTCCATCCCGCAACCGTTAACGGTATCACCTGCTCTCAGAGCGGAGCTGAGACTATAGCAAGACTCTTCCCTTCCGCAGTTTGGGTTGCTAACTCCAAGCCCGGTTACACTCTTGCTATGCTCTGCATGAAGACTCTTGACGATGCAAAGAAGGCTACAGGCGTTTGCCCCAACCTCATCTTCCTTGAAAATCACGGCGTATTCTTCGCTGCTGACACCACCGAGGAGCTTGACGTTATCGTTGCTGACGTTATGGGCAAGATCAAGGCAGAGATCAAGGCTGTTCCCGATTTCACACCCGTTGAGTATGACGTAGATAAGGTTACCTCTATTGCTCCCGTGCTCCGTATGCTCGTAGGTGAGGGCGGCCCTGCTTCCGTTATCTTCTCTACCTCCAAGGCAGTTCTCGACTATGATCCCACAACCAAGAGCTTTACTCCCGACCATATCGTATACTGCAAGGCTGCTCCCATGATTCTCGCTGACGGCGATGACGTAGTAGCTAAGTTTAACGAATACAAGGCAGCTAACGGCTATGCTCCCAAGATCGTATACTACCGTGGTCTTGGTATGTTCGCTATGGCTGATACATACAAGAACGCAAAGACCGCTGAGATCGTATTCCAGGATGCTATCAAGATCAGCGTATTTGCACAGTCCTTCGGCGGTGTTTCCACCATGCCCGAATGGCTTGAGACATTCATTATCAACTGGGAGGTTGAGAGCTACCGCGCTAAGGTAAGCCTTGCTGCAGGTGGTGCTAAGCGTCTTGACAAGAAGGTTGTTATCGTTACCGGCGGTGCTCAGGGCTTTGGTCTTGGTATCGCAGAGGAGCTTGCTGCTAACGGTGCTTACGTTGCTATCGCAGATATGAACTACGACGGTGCAAAGGCAGTTGCAGACCAGATCCCCAACGCTATGGCAGTTGCAGTTAACGTTACCGACGAGGCAAGCGTTAAGGCAATGGTTGACGCAGTAGTTGTAAACTACGGCGGTCTTGACGTATTCGTAAACAATGCAGGTATCGCAAAGGCAGGCAGCCTTGAAGAGATGCAGAAGGGCACTCTTGAGTTCGTTACCGCAGTTAACTATACAGGCTACTTCCTCTGCGCTAAGTATGCGTCCAGAGTGATGAAGCTCCAGAACTCGGTTGCTCCCGACTATATGATGGATATCGTTGAGAACAACTCCAAGTCCGGTCTTGAGGGTTCCAACAAGAACTTTGCTTACGCAGGTTCTAAGTTCGGCGGTATCGGTCTTACAGCTTCCTTTGCTATGGAGCTTGCTCCCTACAATATCAAGGTTAACGCTGTATGTCCCGGTAACTACCTTGACGGTCCTCTGTGGTCCGATCCTGAAAAGGGTCTGTTCGTTCAGTACCTCAACGCAGGTAAGGTTCCCGGTGCTAAGACTGTTGAGGACGTTCGTAAGTTCTATATGTCTAAGGTACCCCTTAACAGAGGTTGTCTCCCCGTTGACGTAGCACGTGCTATCATGTACTGCGTTGAGCAGAAGTATGAGACCGGTCAGGCTATCCCCGTAACAGGCGGACAGGTAATGCTTCACTAAGCACCTGCGGTGCGGCTATAATCGGGTGAAGCTCGGTTATAGCTGCTTCGTTGTCACACGGCGGTGAAGCAATAAAATACAAAATGCAAAATTAAAAATGCAAAATTCAGGAGGATTTTCTCCTGAAGGTCGAAAATCTGCATTTCATTGTATTTTGTGATAAATAACGCTTCATAATATAGTTAAACCAATATAATTTAATGGAGTTTTTGTCCAAGGACAAAAACCACCGCAATTTTGCATTGTGCATTTTGCATTTTGCATTTAATTCGAGGTAATTATGGCTACTTATGTAAACAATCATATTCACACTATATATTCCTTCTCTCCCTACACCCCTACAACTGCAGTTGAGGCAGCTCTTAAGAACGGTCTTAAGACTGCAGGTATCATGGACCACGACTCTGTAGGCGGCGCTAAGGAGTTTATCGAGGCAGGTAAGAAGTACAATATGCCTGTAACAGTCGGTGTTGAGTGCCGTGTTGATATGTCTAAGACCAGACTTAACGGCAAGCGCATCAACAACCCCGACCAGAAGTCTGTTGCATACGTTGCTATGCACGGTATTCCCCACCAGAACATTGACAAGGTAGACGCTTTCTTTGCTCCCTACCGTGAAAAGAGAAATATCCGTAACGCTAAGATGTGCGAGAACATCACCGAGATCACAAAGGAATACGGTATTACTCTTGACTTTGAAACCGACGTTAAGCCTCTTGCTACTTCTACAATAACCGAGCGTCACATCCTCTTTGCTCTTGCAAAGAAGATCACCGCTTCCTACCCCACACCCGAAGAAGCAGTTGACTTCATCGAGAACAAGATGGGTATCGCTCTTTCCGCAAAGGTAAGAGAGCAGATCCTTAACGGCCGTGAGACTCCCGATTTCTACGAGTACGACATTCTCGGCGCTCTTAAGGGCAACATGGTTGAGAAGTTCTACGTAGACGCTACCGACGAGCTTCCCGACGTTACCGAGTTCATTAAGATGGTTCACGAGAACGGCGGCTGCGCTGCTTACGCTTACCTTGGTGACGTAGGTGATTCTGTTACAGGTGACAAGAAGGCACAGAAGTTTGAGGACGAGTACATCGACCTTCTCTTTGACGTAATCAAGGAGCTTGGCTTTGATGCAGTAACCTTTATGCCTACCCGTAACACCATGGAACAGCTTGATCTTATCATGGGTCTCTGCGACAAGCACGGTTTCTTCCAGATCAGCGGCGAGGACATCAACACTCCCCGTCAGTCCTTCATCTGCAAGGCTTATGAGAACCCCAAGTTCGACCACCTTGTAAAGGCTGCCTTCACTCTCATCGACTATGAGAACGAGGCTACCGAGGATATCGCTGCAGCTCAGGCTAAGTATTCTGAGATGTTTCGCAAGTAAGGGGCGGAGCGCCCCGGCTATACTTCGCTCGTCAGTATAGTGAAAGCGAAACAAACTGCACGGAATATCGAAATAGCAAAACGGACGAAAGTTTTTTCGTCCGTTTTCTTATTGCAATAGAATATCAAATATGATAGAATATTCCTATATATGAGATATGGAGAATGATCATGAAGATATTATTTTTAGGCAACAGCCATACCTATTATAACGACCTGCCTGCTCTCTTTAAGAAGATATGCAAGGAATGCGGCAAGGAAGTTGAGGTAGGTATGATAGCTTCTCCCGGTGTTACATATGAATGGCATCTTACCCAGTATACAGATCTGCGTTTTGCTCTGGTGCATGGTGGGTATGACTACATAATCATACAGCAGGCGGCTCACGAACCCTGCCCCTCAAAGGAACAGACTATCCGCGATGCGGAAAAGATAATCGAGATGGCAAGAGCGCAGGGTGTCAAGGTTATTCAGACACTCCCTTGGGCGAGGATCGGTATTCCCGAGGAATTTGAAAAAATGAAGGATATCTACTATACCCTCTGCGATAAGTATGATGTTAAAATGAATCCCGTAGGTCACGTGTTTGAGGATATAATAAAGAATCATCCTGATATACGTCTTCATTGGTTTGACGGTGCTCACGCAGGACCCTACGGCAGCTATGCAAATGCCCTTTGCACCTACAAAACCATATTTGGCGACAGCATCGAAAACGCAAGTGACGAAAGCTACGATATGTACCCTGTTGACGGTGATACCGCCCTGTGCGACAGGGACAGGTTGCTTGTTAAGCTTGACCGTGATAAAGCATTGACTATCAGAAGGACAGTGGAGAGTTTATAATGAAAAAAGTAGCTTTATGGGGTGTATGGCACGTACACGCAGGACATTTTGTTGATATGGAAAGCCGCTACGGCGAGGTTGTCGGTGTTTGGGAGGACAACCGCGAATGGCAGGATGAGTTCTGCCGTAAGCATAATTTGTATGCTTATTCTTCCCT
>JBGUUX010000066.1:0-19353 GCA_045133915.1 Eubacteriales bacterium
TCCTTCTAGGCATAAATTTAACCCCCTTAAAGTAGTCTCGAAAACTTTTTGTTTTTTCGAGTGTCTACTCTAAGGGGATTATATCAAGTTGCAGTCGGTTTTGTCTTTTTTATTATTACTTGATTATCTTATTTACCCATACACCTTTTTTTACAAGGATAAATCCGATTATACACTTGATGACCTCCAGGCTCTGTACTATTGCATAGAGAGGAAGGATAGGCAGGGATGTATAATGTGCCAGTACAAATGCGGTAACAAAGGAGCCGCACCACATAAACGCACAGTCGAATATAAGGGTTATCATGGTCTTGCCGCCCGAACGCAGCGTAAAGTAACATGAGTGGGAGAATCCCATAAAGGGCATTGCTATCGCCACAACGTCAAGCAGTTCGGTTGCGGTATGTCTTACCGACTCGGTGGTGTTGTATATGTGGGGGATAAAGGGAGCGGTCAGTATCATCAGACCTCCCATCACTATACAGGACATAACGGTAAGGGAGAGCAGTCTCCATACAGAGAGCTTTGCCTCCTGTGTTTTTCCTGCGCCAAGCTGCTGACCTACCATTATTGCAACTGCGTTACCGATAGACAGGAATACTACGTTAAAGAGGTTGGCTACGGTCTGTGTGATATTGGTTGCAGCAACTACGTCAAGTCCTCTTACCGAGTAGCACTGAAGGAGCATTGCAACACCAAGAGACCATAAGAATTCGTTTACAAGCAGGGGAGTACCTTTTTTCAGTATATTTACGGTAAGATCCTTAGGTATCTTAAAACTTGCCCAGAGCTTGTCGGAAAACTCATATTTGCCGTTTTTACGGTGAACTGCGATCATAATGATAAAAAGCTCAACAAAACGGGATAATACCGTTGCTATGGCCGCACCCACAACTCCCATAGGCTCAAAGGGAAGGAAGGGCAGTCCCTTGTTACCGAAGATAAGGATGTAGTTAAATACCAGATTTACCAGGATCGCTACTACGCTTGCGATCATAGGCAGCTTGGTTTCGCCTATTTCACGTAATGTACTTCCGTACACCTGAGAGAGAGCAAAGGGAAGTATACCGATAAGCATCACCGTGAGATAGTCACGGGCAAAGCCCATTGTAGCCGCTGCATCTGCAGCGCTTGTACCCTCGGCAAGATACATTGAAATAAGCTGTTTAGGGAATACGAGGAATATTGCCAAAGCTACGGCAAACATAGCAAATGCAATATAGGTCTTGAATCTGAAGCAGTTTCTCACGCCCTCGTGATCCTCTGCGCCTGCAAACTGCGCAGAAAAGATGCCCGCACCCGAGATACCGCCAAAGATACAGATGTAGAAGATGAATAACAGCTGGTTGACTATGGCAACCGCCGACATTTCAAGTGTACCTACACGTCCTATCATTACGTTGTCAAGAAGACTGACAACGTTTGTAACGGTGTTCTGGATTATAATAGGTATAAGTATGTTAATTACGTGGGAATAAAATCTTCTGTTCCCGAAAAGATAATCTTTTAATTTCAGTTCTTTTGTCATAAGCGCCTCCGTTCAAGTGATTATAACACATTTTCCCATAAAACAATGCATAAACACAACTATGTTACAAATAATTAACCATTTGCCATAGAGTAATGTTGACAAAATATTTGAATAATATTATAATAAGATAACAAATAGCCGAAATGTTTCATTATTATATCATAATGGAGGAGTTATGCATAAGACCCGTAAAAAGGCGTTAATGATAGTCAACCCCACCGCGGGTAAGCAGGCTATCAAGGGACAGATGTTTTCTGTCATAGAGACACTTTGCGATAACGGATATCTGCCTACGGTACTTACAACAGCGGCAAGATGGGACTGTACCGCCTACGTTCAGGGTATGGCGCAGGACTACGATTCAGTCATTTGCTGCGGCGGTGACGGAACTCTTAACGAGGCTGTGACCGGCATGTTGACTTCGGGCAGAGAAGAGTGTCAGCCTATAGGATATATCCCTTGCGGAACAACCAACGATATGGCAAGCAGTCTCGGACTTCCCAAGACTATAAAAAAGGCGGCTCAGGTCATAGTTGAAAGTGATCCTGTGTATCACGACGTAGGCAAGTTTGGCGATATAGCATTCTTTTCTTATATCGCATCCTTCGGTGTGTTTACCAAGGTGTCTTATTCTACACCTCAGGCGGCAAAGAATTTACTGGGACATTTTGCTTACGTACTTAACGGAGCTGCCGAGCTTGGAAACGTCAAGTCCTATCACGTTAAGCTCACTTATGATGATAACGTTATAGAGGACGATTTTATCTACGTTTCGGTCAGCAATACCCGTTCCTTTGGGGGTATACTTTCCTTCAAACGTGACGAGGTATCTCTGCATGACGGACTTTTTGAGGTTCTGCTTATCAAAACACCCAAAAACGTAGTGGAGGTAAGCACTATACTCTCTAATCTCTCAAAGGGTATTTTCCACGATGATAAGCATATGATACTTATCAAAACCCCCAGAATACACGTAGAAACCGAGGAAGAGATCACCTGGACAATAGACGGTGAGCAGAGTCCCGAGATCAGCGACGTGGATATAGAAGTTATTTCCAATAAGATACAGATATACCGTCCGAAAAGAAAATAAAAAAGCTGAGGGAAATATTAACAAATTATAGATTTTCTATTGACAATCGTGCTTAATGGTGCTATAATTCCTTTATTCAATTAAAGGAGTAAAGCGATGTTCACTATTTTTACATTGAACACAATAATTTGCGCTATTATAGGTCTAACCCTAGTCGTGATTAGAACTAAACCGAATAGCGTCGTTAGTTGTGCCCAAGTTTGATGATAGAACATCGTATTTTCCTGATAGGCTAATATTATTGCAATATTATCAGAGAGCTTATGGCTGACTATGGCCATAAGCTCATTTTATTGATATTTATAAGTTAAAGTTTATTTTCATCGGGTATCTAAAGAGCAGTTTACTTATACGTAATACTACCGTCAGATCACCCGACGGTACCAGGAGGACTATATGACAGGAGCACAGATCGTTGTAGAGACTCTCATAGAGCAGGGCACCGAAGTGGTGTTTGGCTATCCGGGAGGCGCAGTACTTAATCTTTACGATGAACTTTATAAAAGCAGAGACAGAATCAAGCACGTTCTGTCCGCCCACGAGCAGGGCGCAGCCCACGCAGGTGACGGTTACGCCAGAGCAACGGGCAAGGTTGGTGTGGTTTTTGCAACATCAGGCCCCGGCGCTACTAACCTTGTAACAGGTATTGCTAACGCATATCTTGATTCTGTTCCCGTGGTGTTTATCACAGGTAACGTACCCTGCAGCCTTATCGGACGAGACAGTTTCCAGGAGGTTGACATCACAGGTGTTACACTTCCCGTTGTTAAGCACAGCTATTTTGTAAAGGACGTTACAAAGCTTGCAGATACTATCCGCGAGGCATTCCAAATAGCAAGATCCGGCAGACCCGGCCCCGTGCTTATAGATATTCCCAAGGATGTTCAGATTGCAGATTGCGATTTTGAAAACAAGGAAATTCTTCCTGAATTTGCAAAGCCTGAATATCAGGATGAACAGATAGAAAAAGCCCTTGAGATGATAAAGGCGGCAAGAAAGCCTTACATCTTTGTGGGTGGCGGCGTAGTTATAGGAGAGGCAGAGAAGGAAGTAGCCGAGCTTGCCGAAAAGCTTGATGCTCCCATAGGTACCAGTATGATGGGTCTTTCTGCTGTTCCCGCATCCTCCCACCGTAAGCTTGGTATGGTAGGTATGCACGGCATCTATTCTTCCACCGTAGTAAAGAATAAGGCCGACCTCGTTATAGCTCTCGGATGCCGATTCAGTGACAGAGCTACCGGTAACCGTGCGGCTTATCTTAAGAACTCCAAGATAATACATATAGACGTTGATGCAGCAGAGATCAATAAAAATATCGGTGTTGATCTCGGCATCGTAGGAGATGTTAAGGAGGTTCTTGTTAAGCTTCTTGATAAGATCGAGGCCACAACTCATATGGAGTGGTGGTGTGAGATAGATAAGATCAAGGAGTATGAAAGAGAAAACTCTGCAAAGCAGGAGGGATTTTCCCCCTTTAAGATCATCGAAAAGGTAAACGAATATACCGATGCAGATACTCCCATCGCCACCGACGTAGGTCAGCATCAGATGTGGGTAGTGCAGCACTATAACTTTGAGACTCCCAAGACCCTTATCACCAGCGGCGGTCTTGGTACGATGGGCTTTGGTATGGGCGCTGCGATCGGTGCCTGTGTTGCTACAGGCAAGCGTACCGTTCTCTTTACAGGTGACGGAAGCTTCGGTATGAATCTTAACGAAATGGCTACCGCCGTTTCTCAGAACCTTCCCCTTGTGGTAGTTCTTATGAACAACGGTGTACTTGGTATGGTAAGACAGTGGCAGACCATGTTCTACCAGAAGCATTATTCCGAGACCACGCTTGAGCGCAAGACAGATTACGTTAAACTGACCGAGGCATTTGGCGGTAAGGGTTATCGTGTAGATAACATTGATGACCTTGACGCAGCACTTAAGGAAGCCTTCAGTGCAGAGGGCCCCGTGCTTATCGACTGTATAATCGACTGCGACGAGAGAGTTTTACCTATGATCCCCGCAGGCGGTACAGTAAAAGATCTGGTAATTAATTAAAAGGAGGATATCGAAATGAAAAAGTTTATAATCAGTATGCTTGTTTCCAACCACTTCGGTGTCCTGACCCGTATATCCGGCATGTTCGGACGCCGAGGATTTAACATCGACAGCATGGTAGTTGGTGAGACCGAGGATAAGCGTTATTCCCGTATGACCATCACCATGACCGGTGAAGACGGTGACCGTGACCAGATCATCAAGCAGCTTGAAAAGCTCCACGACGTTCACGTAGTCAAGGAGATGGTTCCCGAGTCTATCGTGTCCCGTGAGCTTATACTTATCAAGGTTCAGACAAACAGCGAGACCAGACGAGAGGTAATGGATGCGGTAAACATCTTCCGTAACACTATTATCGACTTTACGCCTACTTCACTTTGCATACTTGTAACAGGTGAAAGCGGCAAGCTTGATGCATTTATCGAGCTTATGAAGCCCTACGGCATTCTTGAACTTTGCCGTACAGGTACAGTTTCACTGGATCGCGGAACCGTAACAATAAAGAATTAAATGCAGAGTGCAGAATGCAGAATGCAGAATTAAGGAAGAAAACCGCATAAGCGGTTTTCAACCGACACTATTATCTATTCACTTTTCACTATTCATTATTCACTTGTTTTTATTTAGTGAATAGGGAATAACGAATAGAGAATAGTGAATAACCAAAAGTTAAATAAAATTTATATATACTTAAGGAGATTATAACCATGACAGATATGTACTACGAACAGGATTGTGACCTGAGCTTATTAAAGGGTAAGACCATTGCAGTTATCGGCTACGGCAGCCAGGGCCACGCACACGCACTTAACGCTAAGGAGTCCGGATGCAACGTTATCATCGGTCTTTACGAGGGTTCAAAGAGCTGGGACAAGGCTGTTAAGCAGGGCTTTGAGGTTTATACAGCAGCAGAGGCAGCTAAGAAGGCTGACATCATCATGATCCTCATCAACGACGAGAAGCAGGCTGCTATGTACAAGAAGGACATCGAGCCCAACCTGGAAGAGGGCAATATGCTTATGTTCGCACACGGCTTTGCTATCCACTTTGGTCAGATCGTTCCTCCCGCATTTGTTGACGTAACCATGATCGCTCCCAAGGGCCCCGGTCACACCGTTAGAAGTGAGTACCAGGCTGGTAAGGGTGTTCCTTGTCTCGTTGCAGTTCATCAGGATGCATCCGGTCAGGCTAAGCAGAAGGCTCTCGCATATGCTCTTGCTATCGGCGGCGCACGTGCAGGTGTTCTTGAGACCACATTCCGTACCGAGACCGAAACCGACCTCTTCGGTGAGCAGGCAGTTCTTTGCGGCGGTGTTTGCGCACTTATGCAGGCCGGTTACGAGACTCTCGTTGAGGCAGGTTACGACGAAAGAAACGCATACTTTGAGTGTATCCACGAGATGAAGCTCATCGTTGACCTTATCTATCAGTCCGGCTTTGCAGGTATGAGATACTCCATCTCCAACACCGCTGAGTACGGTGACTACATCACAGGTCCCAAGGTTATCACCGACGAGACCAAGAAGACCATGAAGAAGATCCTGCGTGACATTCAGGACGGTACCTTTGCTAAGGACTTCCTGCTTGATATGTCCCCCGCAGGCGGTCAGGCTCACTTCAGAGCAATGAGAAAGCTCGCTGCAGAGCATCCCTCCGAGGTTGTAGGCGAGGAAATCAGAAAGCTCTACAGCTGGAACAACGAAGAAGACAAGTTTATCAACAACTAATCGATAATCGGTAATAAATTAAATTAGAATTTAAAGAAGAAAACCGTAAAACGGTTTTCAACCTCAATTTTGCATTTTGCATTTTGCATTTTTGATGTCCGATTTTATAAAAAATATAAAAATTACAAGGTGTATCATGAGAAGTGATAAAATGAAAACCGGAGCAGAGCGTGCACCTCAGCGCTCTCTTCTCAAGGCAATGGGTTATACAAACGAACAGATCAGAAAGCCTCTTATCGGTATCGTAAACTCCTTTAACGAGGTCATCCCCGGACATATCCACCTCCAGACTATTGCAAGAGCAGTCAAGGACGGAGTTTTAGCTAACGGCGGTACTCCCATGGAGTTTAACGTTATCGGTGTTTGTGACGGTATCGCTATGGGTCACGAGGGTATGAAGTACTCTCTTGTAACCCGTGAGATCATTGCAGACAGCGTAGAGTGTATGGCAAAGGCACACGCCTTTGACGGACTTGTGTTCATACCTAACTGTGACAAAATAGTTCCCGGTATGCTTATGGCGGCGGCAAGACTTAACATCCCCTCCATCTTTGTTTCCGGCGGTCCTATGCTCTCTCTCTGCTCCGACAAGGGCGCGGCTATGGACTTGAACTCTGTATTTGAGGCGGTAGGTGCTTACAAAAACGGCACTATGAACGAAAACGACCTTGAATACTATGAGGAGAACGCTTGCCCCGGATGCGGTTCCTGCTCGGGTATGTTTACCGCAAACTCTATGAACTGTCTTACCGAGGTTCTTGGTATGGGTCTTCGCGGTAACGGTACTATCCCCGCAGTTTATGCGGCAAGACAGAGACTTGCAAAAATGGCAGGTATGAGAGCGGTTGATCTGGTAAAGGAAGACCTCAAGCCTCTTGACATTATGACTGAGGGTGCTTTCAAGAACGCTCTTACCGTAGATATGGCTCTTGGCTGCTCCTCCAACTCACTTCTCCACCTTACAGCTATAGCATATGAGGCAGGCGTTAAGCTTGACCTTCATATGGTAAACGAAATCAGCGAAGAAACACCTAACCTCTGCCATCTTGCTCCCGCAGGTCACCATCATATGCAGGACCTTCAGGATGCAGGCGGTGTATATGCCGTAATGAACGAGCTTAAGAAGCACGGTAAACTTGACACCTCCGTTATGACCGTATCCGGTAAGACGGTAGGCGAAAATGTAGACGGCATCGAAAAGAAGAATAACGGCGTTATCCGTGACTATGACGACCCCTATACCAAGACAGGCGGTCTTGCAGTACTCTTTGGTTCTCTCGCTCCCAACGGTGCGGCAGTCAAGAGAAGTGCCGTAGCTCCTGAAATGCTTGTTCACAAGGGTCCTGCAAGGGTATTTGACTCCGAGGAGGAGGCGATCGAAGCTATCTACGCAGGCGCTATCAAGTCGGGTGACGTTGTAGTTATAAGATACGAGGGTCCTTCAGGCGGCCCCGGTATGAGAGAGATGCTCTCTCCCACCTCCGCTATCTGCGGTATGGGTCTTGACAAAGAGGTTGCCCTTATTACAGACGGACGCTTCTCGGGTGCAACCCGCGGCGCATCTATCGGCCACGTATCCCCTGAAGCCGCTCTTGGCGGTCCCATCGCATATATCAAGGAAGGGGATATCATTTCCATCAACATTCCCGAATACAAAATAGACATTGAAGTTTCCCCCGAAGAAATGGAAGAACGTAAGAACACCATGACTATCAAAAAGCGTGAGGTTAAGGGTTATCTTGCAAGATACTCCAAGATGGTTTCTTCAGCGGATAAAGGTGCTATCGTAGGAGTATAACAATGAAACAGATCAAGATTTTTGACACTACCCTTCGTGACGGCGAGCAGTCTCCCGGCTGCAGCATGAACCTTGCGGAAAAGATCAAGGTTGCCAAGCGTCTCGAAAAGTTAAAGGTAGACGTCATTGAAGCAGGCTTTGCTATCTCCTCCAAGGGAGACTTTGAGTCTGTAAATACAATTGCAAAGACAGTCAAGGACTGTACCGTAGCTTCTCTTGCAAGAGCTACCGTAGGTGATATTGATGCGGCATACGAAGCAGTAAAATGCGCAGTGGATCCCCGTATCCACCTCTTTATCGCAACATCCCCCCTCCATATGGAGTATAAATTAAAGATGACTCCCACAGAGGTTCTTGAAAAGACCGCCGCTATGGTAAAGTATGCAGCTAACTACTGCTCCAACGTAGAGTTCTCCTGCGAGGACGCTACCCGTAGCGACTATGACTTTATGTGCAAGGTCGTTGATACGGCTATCAAGAACGGTGCTACAGTCATCAATCTGCCCGACACCGTAGGTTATAGCAGCCCTGCGGAGATCAAAGCGATGTTCGAGTACGTTATCGGTCACGTAGAAAACTCCGACAAGGTTGAGTTCTCAACCCACTGTCACAACGACCTGGGTATGGCTGTTGCCAACGCTCTGGCATCTGTTCAGGGAGGTGCACTTCAGGTAGAGTGTACCATCAACGGTATCGGCGAGCGTGCGGGTAACGCTTCTCTTGAAGAGGTGGTTATGGCACTCAAGACCCGCCGTGACTACTTTGATGCGGATACACGTATCGACACTACACAGATCGCACGTGCATCCAAGAGCGTATACAAGATCATCGGTCAGTCCGCACCTCTCAACAAGCCTATCGTAGGTAAGAACGCATTTGCACACGAGTCTGGTATCCACCAGCACGGTGTTCTTGCAAACAAGCTTACATACGAAATTCTCACTCCCGAGTCTGTAGGTATCACCGAAAACAAGATGGTTCTCGGTAAGCACTCAGGCAAGCATGCATTTGAGGCAAGACTCAAGGAGCTGGGCTACGAGCTTTCCCCCGAAGAGCTTCTCACTGCATTTGAGAACTTCAAGGCTCTCTGCGACAAGAAGAAGACCGTAAACGATCTCGATATTGAGGCTCTTGTCAGCCACGAGGCTGTTGAGACCGAGGGTTACAGCCTTGTTCGCTTTGACGTTCATGCAGGTAACCATACTACTGCTACCTCCACTATCAAGCTTGCTCACGGTGACGAGGTTATTGAGGACGTTGCACTTGGTGACGGTCCTGTGGATGCGGCATGTAACGCTATCGACAAGATCGTTTGTCCTCCCGAGCATACCTTTGACGTATACACCATCAACTCTGTATCCGAAGGTAAGGATACAATGGGTGAGGTTATGGTCAAGCTTAAGGCTAACGATAAGACCTACACAGGCCGCGGTCTTTCCACCGACATTCTGGAGGCAAGTATCCTTGCATACCTCAATGCTATAAACAAGCTGAATGCAGCGAACAAATAGGAGTTATATTATGGGCATGACAATGACTCAAAAAATATTGGCAAAGCACGCAGGTCTTGACTCTGTAGTTGCAGGTCAGCTGGTTCTTGCCGATCTGGATATGGTATTGGGTAATGATATTACCTCTCCCGTTGCCATAGCCGAGTTCAATAGATTAAATAAAGAAGCTGTTTTTGATAAGACAAAGATCTCTATGGTCATGGACCACTTTGCTCCCAACAAGGATATCAAGGCAGCTACCCAGTGTAAGATGTGCCGTGATTTCTGCGGCGAAAAGGAAGTCGTAAACTTCTACGACGTAGGCGAGATGGGTATCGAGCACGCTCTGCTTCCCGAAAAAGGACTTGTTACCGCAGGTGACGTTGTTATCGGTGCAGACTCCCATACCTGTACCTACGGAGCTCTCGGTGCGTTCTCTACAGGCGTAGGCTCCACCGATATGGCTTGCGGTATGGCTATAGGCAAGGCTTGGTTCAAGGTTCCTTCCGCCATCAAGTTTGTACTTAAGGGTAAATTAAATAAATACGTATCCGGTAAGGACGTTATCCTTCATATCATCGGTATGATTGGTGTTGACGGTGCGCTCTATAAGTCTATGGAGTTCGTAGGCGAAGGCGTATCTAACCTCACCGTTTCCGACAGACTCTGTATTGCCAATATGGCAATCGAGGCAGGCGGTAAGAACGGTATCTTTGAGGTTGACGATCAGACCCTTGCTTATCTTAAGGAGGCAGGTGCAAAGGAGCCTTCGGTATTTGCTCCCGATGAAGATGCCGAGTATGACGAGGTTTATGAAATAGACCTTTCCACCATCAAGTCCACCGTTTCCTTCCCCCACCTTCCCGAGAACACACATACAGTTGACGAGATCGACGAGGTTAAGATCGATCAGGTAGTTATCGGCTCCTGTACCAACGGTCGTCTTCAGGATCTTGTTGCTGCAGCCAAGATCATGAAGGGTAAGAAGGTAGCAAAGAACGTTCGTTGCATCGTTATTCCCGCAACACAGAAAATATATCTTGAAGCAATGGAGATGGGTCTCTTAAAGACCTTTATCGAGAGCGGTGCTGTAGTTTCCACTCCCACCTGCGGACCCTGTCTTGGCGGTCATATGGGTATACTTGCGGCAGGTGAGCGTGCAGTTGCCACCACCAACCGTAACTTTGTAGGCCGTATGGGTCACCCCACCTCTGAGGTTTATCTTGCAAGCCCCGAGGTTGCCGCAGCTTCTGCTATCACAGGCAAGATATCAGGTCCCGAGGAGGTAATGTAAGATGAAATTTGAAGGAAAAGTAATCAAATACGGCAACAACGTTGATACCGACGTTATCATCCCCGCAAGATATCTTAATACTATAGACCACAAGGAACTTGCTTCACACTGTATGGAAGACCTTGATACCACCTTTGTACAGCGTGTACAGCCCGGCGATATCATGGTAGCCGAGTATAACTTCGGCTGCGGCTCATCCCGTGAGCACGCTCCCATCGCCATCAAGGCAAGCGGAATCTCCCTTGTTATTGCAAAGTCCTTTGCACGTATCTTCTACCGTAACTCCATTAATATAGGTCTGCCTATCGTTGAGTGTCCCGAGGCGGTTGACGCTATCATGGAGGGTCACCGGCTTTCCTGCAATATGGACAAGGGTGAGATCACCAACCTTACAACAGGCGAGACCTTTAAGACCCAGCCTTTCCCCTCCTTTATTCAGACTATCATCGAGAACGGCGGTCTTATCGAATCTATCAAGAAGGGAGCAATAAAATAATGACTTATAATATTGCTTTACTTAAGGGTGACGGCATCGGTCCCGAGATCGTTGACTCAGCTGTTAAGGTTCTTGAAAAGGTAGCAGATAAATTCGGTCATACATTCAATTTCACACCCTACCTTATCGGCGGTTGTGCTATTGATGCTACAGGTATGCCCCTGCCCGAGGAAACTGTTAAGGGATGCCTTGCATCCGACAGCGTGCTTCTCGGTGCTGTAGGCGGTCCCAAGTGGGATACCCTCCCAGGAAGCCAGAGACCCGAGAAGGCACTTCTCGGCATCCGCTCTGCTCTCGGTCTTTATACCAATCTCCGTCCCGCTAAGCTTTATTCCGCACTTAACGCAGAGTGTCCTCTTCGCCCCGATATCGTGGAGAAGGGAATAGACCTCGTTATGGTAAGAGAGCTTACAGGCGGTATCTACTTCGGTGAACGTGGTAGACGTGACGGCAAATACGGCCCCGAGGCTTATGATACCGAGTGCTACAGCGTTATGGAGATCGAGCGTATTGCAAGAGTTGCCTGCGAGACCGCACAGAAGCGCGGTAAGAAGGTTATCTCTATTGACAAGGCAAACGTGCTTGAAAGCTCCCGCCTCTGGAGAGAGGTAGTTCATAAGGTAGCAGAGCAGTACCCCGACGTTGAGGTAAGTGATATGTTAGTTGACAACGCGGCTATGCAGCTTGTCAAGAACCCCAGCCAGTTTGACGTTGTGGTAACCTCCAATATGTTCGGTGATATCCTCTCTGACGAAGCAAGCCAGATCACAGGCTCTATCGGACTTCTGCCCTCCGCATCTCTTGGTGACACCAAGTGCGGTATGTACGAGCCTATCCATGGCTCCGCTCCCGACATTGCGGGTCAGAACAAGGCTAACCCCATCGCAACCATCCTTTCCGCAGCTATGATGCTTCGTTATTCCTTTGATTTAGAAGAAGAAGCTACAGCAATAGAAAAGGCGGTTGACGACGTACTTACCGAAGGTTATAGAACAGGTGACATTTTAGGTGCATCAAAAGAAACCCCTCTTTCTTGCACAGAAATGACCGATAAGATTTTAGAAAAAATATAAATAAATGAAGATTTTTGCCCTTTGGGACAAAAATCCTCCTCAATTCTGCATTCTGCATTCTGCATTCTGCATTTTGCACCTTGCTATATTTAAAGAATAAAACTTCAAATAAAGAAAGGTCTTGATTTTTAATGCTCAACATCAGAGTTGAAAAAACAGCTAATCCTAAAGTAAAACCCGACTTTACAAAACCCCTTCCTTTCGGTAAGATCTTTACCGACCATATGTTCATTATGAACAATACCGAGGGCAAGGGCTGGTATGATGCAAGAATAGTACCCTACGGCAAGATAGAGCTTGACCCCTCCGCTATGGTATTCCATTACGGACAGGAGATGTTCGAGGGTCTTAAGGCATACAGAAACGAGGACGGTGAGTGCTTCCTCTTCCGTCCCGATATGAACGCCAAGCGTACCAACGCTACAAACGAGCGTCTTTGCATTCCCGAGCTTCCCGTAGAGGATTTTGTACAGGCAGTTAAGGCGGTTGTTGATATCGATCGCGACTGGATCCCCACTCAAGAGGGAACCAGCCTTTATATCCGTCCCTTTATCATCGCAACCGACGAGTTCCTGGGTGTTGCACCCTCTAAGAACTATCTCTTTATGGTAATTCTTTCTCCCAGCGGTGCGTACTATGCCAACGGCCTCCAGCCTGTAGGCATCTGGATCGAGGACGAATACGTTCGTGCAGTCAAGGGCGGTATGGGCTTTGCAAAGACCGGCGGTAACTATGCTTGCTCCCTTGCAGCTCAGGAAAAGGCACATGCTGACGGTTATTCTCAGGTGCTTTGGCTTGACGGCGTTGAGCGTAAGTATATCGAAGAGGTGGGCGCAATGAACATCTTCTTCAAGATAGACGGCAAGATCGTTACCCCCATGCTCAACGGCTCTATCCTTCCCGGTATCACCCGTGACTCTGTGCTTCACTACTGCAGAGAAAAGGGAATTCCCTGCGAGGAGAGAAGAATCTCTGTTGACGAGCTTATCGAGGCACAGAACTCAGGCAAGCTTGAGGAGGTATTCGGCTCCGGTACTGCGGCAGTTATCTCCCCTGTAGGCAAGCTTCGTTACAAGGATGACGTTTACGTTATCGGCGACGGCTCTATCGGCGAATTCAGCCAGAAGCTCTATGACTTCATTACCGGTGTTCAGACAGGTAAGGTCGAGGACGAGTTTAACTGGAGAGTTAAGATTTAAATAAAATAATGGCTACCCATCGGGTAGCCATTTTTATCATATCAATGTTGTTATTCAACCTTTTCGCATTCGGTAATTACATTACCGGAATAGGTCAGCTTGACCTTAGCTTCCACGTCAAGCAACAGCATATCCTCGTGGTCGGACGCCTTTGCCTTGAAGATGTTGTTTTCCGTGTCGATAAGGTAGATATACGTGTTTCCGTCGATGTCGATATATTTAATCGAAGCTACGCTTATCTCCTTTTCTTCGGTGGTCTCCGGGATCGTTTTTTCTGCTTCTATACCCAGAGCTGTCTTGTATTTTTCGATACACTCCGCCTGAGTCGCAGCAGTGGTGACGATATTGTACTGCTCAACGTTGACGGCGGCATACAGCTTTACCAGACCGCCTGCATCCTTGAGCACCATAATATAGGTAGGATGTCCGCTTACGTTTATAAGCGAAGGGAAAGATGCCTGATAGCCCTTTTCCTGAACCTCGCCCTCGGCTGCTACCATAGCAGACTTTTCGTCTGCGCCGGCAATTTGGTAATAACGGCTTTCTCCGGTTCTTTCGTTTGCCAGAAGAAATCCGATATTTGAGCTGTCGCCGTTTACCGAGGTGATGCCCGTGTATATCCAGATATCCCCGTCCTTGGCAACATAACCATAATCCGAGGTAGGAGTGTCGTCACTTTCCTCCTCTTCCTCACTTGAGTAGTAGGTGGTTACCTGTTTGCAGTCCTTTTTTGCAAAAAGGCTATTGAAGAATCCGTTTTTATACATACCCTGCCAGTTATACTGAGTACAGATAAGATCGCCGTGGAATACCACGTCTACCCACCTCGGAACATCCTCTGCGGCGTATCTGATCGTTTCACCGTTGACAGGATCGAGAACTATACAACCGCTGACCGTCTTGCCGCCGAACAGCGCCATCTTCTTTTCTACAATCGATACCACGTAATAGGGCTTACCTTCCTCGTCTATCTCAAAGTGGAGGTTATCAAGCATCAGGGTAGGGTATTTGAATCTGATATGACGGTATGCGTCCTCACCGAAATATGCGGAAGGAACGTATTTCATTCCGTCGGATTCACAGAAGTGTGCCGACATCGAAACCGGGTCTACCGTAACATACCCCTTTACTCCGTCATCCCTGTTGTTTATCCATTTAAAGAAACCTGCGTAATCTAACGCCGATACCTTGATGGGTTTACCTTCAAGGTCGATCTGTGTGTAATCATCGGAAACGTCAAATTGGCTGACAACGTGGGACAGCGAGCCTATCTCTCGGTCGCCTAACATCTGTGCAGATGCCGTGTCCATCAATGCTATCGAATCCGTGCCGATAGATTCTGCCAGATCCTTTGAAAAATCAGCCTCGTTTACGGTAAGTATATCCGAATATGCGGTAGCATTAAAGAGCGGTGTTCCTATTATGGCTATGAATATTATAAGAACACCCAAAACAATAGGGGTAATGTAAGGCTTTACTTCAAAATGAAATTTTTTTGTAGTTTTGGGCTTCTTTTTGCCGTTCTTGGGTGTTTTAACTGTGTCGATTCTGATATCCCTGATTCCTTTAGTAAGCCGTACCGTTATGACGAAGGCGAACACCGCGAGGTCAAGAATCACCCACAAACCGACATTATGCAGATTGAGGGCAGGACAGAACAGATAAAAGCAGAGTCCGAAAAACAGAAGCGCCGCAACTGCTCCCATAATATAGGGTAATACGTTTACTTTTTTCATCTTTTTTCTCCTTGATTATAGATTTTTGCTCGAGCATATGAGGGTGCCGGTATAATAAAAAACACCCATACACCAAAGTGTATGAGTCTTGTTACTTTGTGGACACACCGAGAGACTTTCGACTGCCCCCGTACTGACGATGTGGCCCGTGCATTCACGGAACTACTCCCTCATATTGATATCAATATATCACAGTTTTTGGAATTTGTCAAGAGTGTGAAAAAACAAATTAAAAGCTCTATTTTATTAGAAATTACAAAATACATAGATCACCTGCCGTAATGAGTTGGATTTTCCTTGACATATAAATCTATTTTCTATATAATTATAACACTATGAAAATACAATTATCCGATCATTTTAATTATTCCAAGTTAATACGCTTCACCCTGCCATCTATCGCATCTATGATATTTATATCTATCTACGGTGTGGTGGACGGTATTTTTGTGTCTAACTTTGTGGGCAAGACTCCCTTTGCCGCCATTAATCTCATTTATCCCGCAATGATGCTGGTGATGGCATTTGCATTTATGATATCCTCGGGAGGCTCGGCTCTCATATCAAAGACCATGGGCGAGGGCAAAAAAGAAAAGGCAAACGAGATCTTTTCTATGCTTGTCTATATCTCCATAGGCTTTGGTATTGTTATATCCGTCCTCGGCTTTATCTTTATCGAGGAGATATCACTCTTAATGGGTGCGGACGAGGCTATGCTGCCCCACTGTGTGACCTATGGACGCATCCTTCTTCCCGCATTTGTATTTCTGCTTCTGCAGTGCGAGTTTCAGGGACTTCTTATAGCGGCGGAAAAACCCAACCTTTCACTTATCATGACGATAGGGGCGGGAGTTACAAACATTATTCTTGATGCCGCCCTTGTTATCCCCTTCGGACTCAAGGGTGCGGCGGTTGCCACTACCATGAGCCAGGTCGTGGGAACTATAATACCCCTTGTATATTTTACATTTTCAAAGAAGGCAATACTTAAATTAGGGAAGTTCAGATTTGACCTCAAAGCCTTTTTGAAGTGTTGCAGTAACGGCGCCTCCGAGATGATGACCAATCTTTCCTCCTCTCTGGTGAATATACTTTATAACTATCAGCTTATGAAGATGATAGGCGAGGACGGAGTTGCAGTTTACGGAATTATACTTTATATTAATTTTATCTTTCTAGGTGTGTTCTTCGGCTTCTGTTCCGGCTCTGTACCCGTTATCAGCTTCCATTACGGAGCGCAGAACCATAGCGAACTGAAAAATCTCTTTAAAAAGAGCCTTATAATACTCTCCCTTTCTTCGATCATACTGACCGTATTGGCAGAGTTTACGGCAGGCGGGTTGTCAAGGATATTTGTAGGTTACGATGCCCAGCTTTTTGCCCTGACCAAGCGTGCCTTTATGCTCTATTCAATATCCTTTGTGGTAATGTGGATAAACATTTTCGGCTCTTCTTTTTTTACGGCGCTTAACAACGGGCTTATCTCCGCTGTCATTTCGTTCTTAAGAACCCTTGTGTTCCAGATTGCCGCCATATATCTTCTGCCCCTGTGGCTCGGTATCGACGGAATATGGCTTGCGGTTCTGGCGGCAGAGCTGGGATGCTGTGTTATGACCGTTATATTCTTTATAACTCAAAAGAAAAAATATAATTATTGAGGTTAAATATGTTTGATTTAAAAGGATTGGAAATTTTTCAGCACGGATATATAGACCCCTCGGAAATTATTTTCAGAGAGGAGATACAGGATATCTGCCGTGGTAACGCTTGCCGTGCCTACGGTAAGACCTGGGCTTGTCCTCCCGCAATTGGCGGAATAGAGGAATGCCGCAATCGTGTTAACAGATACAAAAACGCCCTCGTTTTCTCCTGCAAATATGACCTTGAGGATTCCTACGACTATGAAGGCATGGTGGAGGCGGGTGAAGCATTCCGCCGTACCTGCGACAGCGTATGGGAAGTACTTGAGGGACATAAGAACGGATATTTGCTTCTTGCCAACGGCGGTTGTACAAGATGTGAAAAATGTACTTATCCCGACTCACCCTGCCGTATACCCGAAAAATTATTCCCCGCCTTTGAGGGTCACGGAATAGTGGTTGCAGAGGTTGCTAAACTTGCTGGAATCAATTATATCAACGGCAAGGATACCGTAACCTACCTTGGAATGTTGTTATATTGAATGCAGAGTGCAGAATTCAGAATGCAGAATTAAGGAAAATTCCCGTGCAAAAGCACGGGAATTCTTTTATTTATTAAGGAAATTTTCACCGATTATCTTTGCGATCTCACTAAGCTCCTCGGGAGGAAGAACAAGAGCAAATCTCACGTAACCTTCGCCAAGAGGACCAAAGGAAATACCGGGAGTGCAGATAACGCCTGTCTTTGCCGCAAGCTCGGTACAGAACTTCTGTGAGTCGGTGTACCCTTTGGGCAGGGGAGCCCACACGAACATGGTTCCGTCGCTGTCGGGTATATCCCAGCCGTACTGTCTGAGTCCGCCGCAGAGGGCGTCACGGCGCTTCTGGTATTCTACACACTGAGCCTTTACCATATCACGGGGACCCTTTAGAGCTGCAATTGCCGCCTTCTGTATGGGGGTATACATACCAAAGTCATACTGAGAGCGCAGCAGCTTCATAGCGTCAACGATCTTACGGTTACCTATAAGGAAGGATATTCTGGCACCGGTCACGTTAAAGGACTTTGAAAGTGAGAAGAACTCTGCACCCACTTCCACAGCATCGGGGAAGGAAAGGAAGGAAAATCCCTCTCTGCCGTCAAAGATAATATCAGAATATGCATTGTCGTTTATAATGATGATATTATACTTCTTTGCGTACTCGATGACCTCGTTATAAATCTCTCTTGTAGCCGCAGCACCGCAGGGGTTTGAGGGATAGGAAAGTACAATATATTTTGCTTTTTCAAGAATCTCGGGATCGATCAGATCAAGTCGGGGCATAAAGCCGTATTCCTTAATAAGAGGATAATACTCTACCTTGGCTTCACCAAAGTATGCTCCTGCCTCAAAGGCGGGATAACCGGGATCGGGCAGCAATACTACGTCATCCTTGTCGCACAACGCCATACCAAGATGACCCATACCCTCCTGACTTCCGTTTACCGCAGTTATCATATCCGGCGTTATCTCAACACCGAAACGTTCCTTATAATAATCGCAAACGGCTTCAAGCAGCTCGTCGCTTTCACGAAGCGAATATTTCCAGTTAAGGGGATCCTTTGCCGCCTCAACCAGCGCGTCGATCACGTGTTTCGGAGGCTCAAAGTCGGGAGTACCGATAAAGAGGTTATATACCTTACGACCCTCGGCAATAAGCTTATCCTTTTCTGCATTAATCGCCGCAAAAACTCCTGTCTTTATTCCGTCAAGTCTGCCTGCGTGTCTGATGTCCATTGTGTTCTCCTTGTGTCATTATGAAAGTGATTATAGCATAGTTGATGGGAATATTCAATATTATACGAAAAGATTTTAGAATCTTCAAAGATTATATCAACAACGAAAAAAGGACACCGTTTGGTGTCCTTTTTCGTTGCGAAGAAGCGCGCAAACGGTGCGTAAGGTTAGGTAAAAACGCAAAAAAGGTGCGTAATTATAACTGTTGAAAGGATAAATAAATAAGAAATGCAGTCATTAACCAAGATAGCCAATCAATCAAGGAACTGGTATATCCGCCCACGTGCTTTCGTTTTGCAAGAAAAACAAACGGCTTTCCATAATCTTCGATGTTGCTATGAATTGAGGAAATAATCATACATGGTATTTCTATTGTACAAAGCACGATAGAAAAGACAATCAGTATCGATTGTAAAGCCTCAATAAATCCTAATGTAATAGCGAAAACC
>JBGUUX010000067.1:0-7568 GCA_045133915.1 Eubacteriales bacterium
GGTCGGAGGTGTACGCACAGTAATGTGTTTAGCTGACCGATACTAATAGACCGAGGGCTTGAACTTCGAAAGAAGTTGAGTTTTAAAAGTTGTTTATTCTTTCTCTTGTTCGGCTTTTAATGGACATTTTCAAACCACGGTTTTAACCGTGGTTTTTTTATTATTATTTACGTAGAATGGAGGTTTTATAATGAATATTATTGACGAAGTTCGAGCGTTGGTAGAAGGTTATTCGGACATGCTGGCAGAAAAGGGAATCGGTTGTACTGTCTCAAAGAAATATTTTGAATCTGATGTTTCGGCAGTTTATAACGGTGTTAAAAAAGGTCTTCTGAATCATATAGATGAGCACATAAGTCGAAGAAAGGAAAGAAAGTATAAATACCAACCTAATTCATGCAACTGCATTGTTCTCAAATTCTATCCTGTTGAAAAAACAAATTTGAAGAAGGACAACTGCAAAGAATATTCATTTATATTATCGCAAAAATGGCGTGGGCATATTGGCGAAGAACCAATATATTACCATAAGAGCAATCAAATCCTATTATCAAAAATCGAAAAAAGACTTAATAATACTATTAAAAAATCCGCTAAGACTTCTTGTGAACAAGCTTGCAAAAATAATATAATCGATATTATAAGATATTTATTCTCTGTTAAATACGGGTATATGAAACATGTTGACGGAAAAGACAGAACAATGCTTGATATAGCAGCAATGATTCTTATTGTTATTATAGTTTTATTATTTGTATTAATTATTGGTTTGATATGTCATAAATGAGTTTGTGTATTTTAATTGTAAAAAGCTGTCTTAAGACAGCTTTTTATTTATATTTATGTTCTTATATTTGTTTGATTACTCCGCAACCAATTTTAGTACCTGCATTACCGGCAGGCTGTGTTATAAAATCGTCGGGCATACTGTGTATTACAACTGTTTTGCCGATAATTTCATTAATATGAAAACGGTCTGTCGTAACGGTCATAAATGCTCCTCCGTTACATTTTATCAAAGGAGGCAGATCACCGCTGTGTTTTGGATGCGACTTTCCTGCGGGGTTATAATGACTTCCTGTATTCTCAAACCCCTTTCCTACACAATTTGCTCCGTCATGAATATGAAATCCGAAAAATCCGGAATCCGAATAAGGCAGTCCGGTTATGTTCACGCAGACTTTAACACAATCCCTGTATCGAATAAATGTAACCTCACCGTTTAATTGTGGCGCTTCCATACCACCGCGAATTATTGCAATCGCATCTGGCTGTGAAATATTTCTTTTAATAGCAATCACCTCAATTCAGTATATTCTGATTTGTAATTTTAGTGTTTTTACGCAAATATGTTTAATACTTGTAAATATTGGATATATTTGATATAATGAATAAAAATAAAGGAGTAGTTATGTTACCGATAATTATCAGCTTAAGCGTTATATTATTCTTCTTTGTTTTTTTATACATTCTATATTATATGACATTTCAAAACTCTCCTGCTCGACACAAGCGTCGCAGATTATCTTTGTCTGTAAATGACAAAAAACACCGTGCCAAGATCAGAGAGATAAGGGAAAAACTGAGTTCGGCAGAGCATGAGAAGATAACTATTACCAACCGCGAAGGTAAGAAGCTCTACGGCAGATACTATCATAACCGTGATAATGCGCCTATAGCTCTTATGTTCCACGGCTATAGAAGCAAAGCGTTATCCGACTGCGGCGGCGGTTATAAAATATGTTGTGATCTGGGTCTTAACGTTCTTATTCCCGATCAGCGAGCTCACGGCGAGAGTGATGGAAGATCCATAACCTTTGGTATAAAAGAACGGTTGGACTGCCTAGACTGGATCAAATTTATTAATGAAAATTACGATACACCCGATATCTTTCTCGTAGGTGTTTCTATGGGCGGTGCAACCGTGCTCATGGCATCGGGAGAGGAATTACCGTCTAACGTAAAGGGAATAATATCCGATTGCTCGTACTCCTCCCCTGAAAACATTATACGTAAAGTTATAACCGATATGAATATCATACAAAAGGTAGTATTCCCATTGGTTCGTATGTCCGGAATAATATTCGGTGGTTTTGACGTGTGTTCTTATGACGCAATGCAGGCTGTAGCAAAATCCAAGACTCCCATACTTCTTATCCACGGAGAAGGTGACGACTTCGTACCCTGTTCAATGGCATACGATATCAAGAAAAACTGCGACTGTCAGCTTCTGTCGGTACCCAAGGCCACCCACGGACTAAGCTATATTTATGACACAAAAAATTACACCGACACTGTCAAAAAATTCATCACAAACCTGTCTTAATATAAGGCAGGTTTTTTATTTTTTATGCAAAATTTGACAAATAGAAAATAATGTAGTATAATATATTGATTGGATTTTTTATAAAATAAGAGATCGTTCAAAATGGTATGTGTTCGTGGCAAATTTTTTGGGGCATATATCGGACAGGAAAGGATATTATTTATGAAAATTAACCAACGAATACTTGCTGTTATACTTATCTTGCTGATGCTTGTACCTGTTATGACAGCGGTAGTCTACGCAGCTGCTCCCGGAACTTACGTAGTTACAACGGGTACTCTTAACGTTAGAGCAGCAGCAACCACCAACAGTTCTGTTATCGCAAAGGTCTATCGTGACCAAAAGGTTACCATTACCGAGATCAACGGAAACTGGGGTAAGATAACCGTCAATTCAAAAACAGGTTGGATATCTCTCGACTACGTAGCTCCAGTCGGTTCTAACACAAAACAGTTCAGCACAGGTGCTGACGGACTGGCTATGATAAAAAAGCTTGAGGGTTACAGACAGTACAAATATTGGGATTATAACCATTATTCTATCGGTTACGGTACGACCTGCGGAGCTGCGGATTATCCTAACGGAATATCTGAAGCTGACGCAAGCAAACTTCTTGTACAGGCACTTGCAAAGCACGAGGTCTACCTTGACAACTTCCTTGCCAGATATTCTATCAAGGTAACTCAGAAGCAGTATGACGCTCTTGTCAGCTTTACATACAATCTGGGTGACCCTTGGTCAAGATATGATAGCTTTAAGCTTAAGGATCTGCTTATAGACGGCGCAGAAAAATATAAGCCTGAGGCTGTTCTTGATGCATTTCTTGAATTTAAAAAGGCAGGCGGACAGGTAGTCAGCGGTCTTGTTTACCGCCGCAACCTTGAATCTGCAATGTTCGTTGAGGGTACCCCCAAGCTTGGCAGACCCTACTATGACGTTAAGAACGGACATTGGTTCTATAATGCCGTAAACTTCTGCTATAACAAGGGCGTTATGAGCGGTACTTCCTCGGTAAAGTACAGCTTTGATCCATATGCTAATCTTACCCGAGCACAGATGGTGACCATGCTTGCTCAGTTAGGTAAGGTAAACGTTAAGCCTTATACCACTTCTTCCTTTGGTGACGTAAAGGTTGGATCATGGTACGCTCCCTACGTACAGTGGGCTTATGCCAAGGGAATCGTTTCGGGTACGGGAAACGGTAAGTTTTCTCCCAATGCTCCGGTATCCCGTCAGGATATGGTAGTAATGCTCTATAATTTCACTAAGGTTATAAGAGGTGTACCCGGTAATATAAACACCGAACTTTATAAATCCTTCGGTGATGCTTCACAACTGGCCTCATACGCATACAATGCTATGAACTGGGCATTACAGACCGGTTGTATATCGGGAAGCAATAATAATATGCTTAATCCAAAAGCTACTGCACAGAGAGCACAGGTTGCGCAGATGGCTAATATGTACTGTGTTAACATTTTAGGCATCAAATAGTTATTGACTATAAGTGTATATTATGATATAATATACAGCATTAAATAAGAGATTTTGAGAGGACAAAATGGAAAAAAGAGATTTTTCGTTGCTTGACGTAATGCAGCTTCTTAAGCTCCGTTGGTGGATAATTATCCTCGCGGCAATTATATTTGCCGGTGCAGGCGGAGTGCTCAGTTATTTGACATATGAGCCGCAGTATTCTTCAAGTATAACTGTGTATATCAATGACCAGAGCTCACAGGAAACAAATACTGCAGACGAGGTGTCTCAGGTAAAGTGGGCAAAGGAGGTAGTAAATAGCTATCTCGCACTTCTCAAGACCAACGATTTTATGGAAGACATTTCAAAGGCATATGAAACAAGATTTCCCGATGCATGGGCAGAGAAGACATATTCCGGCGAAAAGCTTGGTAAGAGCTGTGTAACTTATACCAGAATAGAAGAGACTTATCTCTTTACATTCACCGTAACTACACATGACAGAGAGGCTTCTTATAACATCGGTAAGATCTTTGAGGAGCTTGCTCCCAATGAGATCCGTGAGATCACAGGCAAGGATGCTATCAAGATCGCTGACAGCGCACGAGTTGCTACCTTACCTTCAAACTCCAGAAATATGGCTCGTAATACGATCATGGGATTCCTTATAGGAGTTATCCTTTCCTTCCTTGTTGTCCTTATTGTTGATATTTCAGACATAAGAATCAAGGATGAAGATGATATAATTAATTCTTATTCAATTCCCCTTTTAGGTACTGTACCTAACTTTGATTCTGCAAAAAAGAAAGGATACGGCTATGGCAAAAAATGATGTAAAAAAGACCGCAGGCGCTACTGCTATGGTCAGTGAGATATCCAACTTCACACTTGTTGAAGCATTTAAGGCTATCCGTACAAACCTTTCATTTGCACTGCCCGGCAATAAAAAGTGTAAAAAGCTTCTTATAACAAGTTCACTTCCCAGTGAAGGTAAGACTACCGTATCATCTAATACGGCTATTACCATAGCACAGACAGAGGCTAAGGTGCTTCTTATTGACGCGGACCTTCGTAAGCCCAAGGTTCATACCAGATTCGGTATAGAAAACTCTGTTGGTCTTTCAAACGTACTTTCCGGTATGGCAAAGTTTGAGGACGCTATCCGGCCCAGTGGCAAGGGTAGCTTGTTCGTTATGACAGCAGGTGTAATTCCTCCCAATCCCGCAGAGCTTCTTTCCAGCGATAACATGCGCAATCTGCTTACAGAGCTTGAGGAACACTTTGACTATGTTATCGTTGACTCCGCTCCGATCAATCTTGTTGCGGATGCACTTGAGCTTTCAGCAATGGTTGACGGTGTAGCGCTTGTTGTAAAGGCTAATTCTTCTACACATCCCGTTACCAGAGACACACTTTCAAGACTTGAGTTTGTCGGCGCAAACGTTGTTGGTATAATCCTCAATGACCTTGTATCAAAGCGTAACGGATACTATAAGAAGAAGGGATACAAGTATTCCCGCTACGGCGGTAAGTACGGTTATTCTTCTTACGGTTACGGCTATGGCTACGGTTATGGTTACGGCTACGGCTATGGCAATACACACAGACGTCAGGAAAACGAAGAAAATAAGTAATATAAGGCCGTCCGTATGGACGGCTTTTGCAATGAAAGGGGAAAGGTTATGTCAAAACACCTCCAGTATCATATAGCAATGGGTAAAGGAGACGTAGGCAGATACGTTATACTTCCGGGAGACCCTGCAAGGGCAGAGAAGATAGCAAAGTATTTTGATGATGCCGTTCACGTTGCTACAAACAGAGAGTTTACTACCTATACGGGTACACTTTTAGGTGAGAAAGTAAGCGTTACCTCGACCGGTATCGGCGGACCCTCGGCATCTATCGCTATGGAGGAACTTGTAAAGATAGGCGCTGATACCTTTGTGCGCGTTGGTACCTGCGGTGGTATAAACTTAAAGGTACAAAGCGGTGACTGTGTTATCGCAAGTGCCGCAGTACGACACGAGGGAACAAGCTTGGAATACGCTCCCATTGAATATCCTGCAGCTGCTGATTTTGAAGTTACCCGCGCATTAGCCGATGCGGCAAAGAATCTTGGTTACAGATATCACGTAGGCGTGGTGCAGAACAAGGATTCCTTCTACGGTCAGCACAGTCCCGACTCTATGCCAATATCCTATGCGCTCAATAACAAGTGGGAAGCGTGGAAACGCCTCGGCGTTCTTTCAAGCGAAATGGAATCCGCCGCCCTCTTTACAGTTGCAGCAGCAAGAGGTGTACGTTGTGGTACGGTGCTCCACACTGTATGGAATCAGGAACGCAAGGCTCTTGGTATGGATCCTATGGAAGATATGGACGAAAATACCGAAAAAGCCATCCTGTGTGCAATAGAGGCGCTTAAAAAGCTTATAATTAACGACAAAAAATAAATGGGTACGTAGGTACCCATTATTTTTATTTATCGTTATTGATGTATGTTTGCGGAGTTTCTCCTACGATAACTGTCTCTGATATAGGCAGACTAAGCACAGCTAACACCTTTTCGGCGTTAAGACCGGGCAGAAGTACGACCGCTTCTACCTCCAGTTCCAGGGTCAAACGGTGCAAGGTATGGTTTATACCAGCTGACACAAAACTGCTTTTTATTTCGGCTCGGGTGGATTTATATTGATTGAGTTCTACAAGAATATCAGGTCCTTGCCCCAGAGACAGTGCGTCCCCCACTATATCTCCAATGGGTATGGCTAGCTGTACGTCTGCCTCCCCAAGCTTGTTATCTATCTCATTCAGTATATGGGTGACGCAGGCGTTTACCGAAAGTGTGTCGGTATGCATATGACTTAGTTTACCTTCCTTGGTGTAGTTGGCAACCAAAACCTTATCGAACTCTATATCTTTTGTGGCAGAATATACCGTTTCGGTAATCATATCACAAAACTTTTGTTGAGCCAAAGGCAGTATTAAGGGTTCGCTTTTATTAAATGCCCATTGAAGAAAAAGAGTAGATATAAGCAGTCCGATAGCGCATACAAGGAGGCGTCTTGCCCATATTGCTTTGGTTCTGCTTTTTGCTTTGCGCATAAAATCACCGATATAACTATATGAAAAAAAGAAGCAGGAAATTCCTGCTTCTTTGTATTAGTTATTAAATTAGATATTCCAGGAAAGCTTACCGCGTACAGCCTCGATAAGAGCTGCTTCCTGCTCTGCGGGAAGAGTCTCAAAGGGATCACGGCAGGTACCGCAGTCGCAGCCGCATGCCTTAACGAGAGCCTTGATAGCGGGAAGGAGATTGAAGGAGAGAATCTGCTCGATGGCAGAGTTGATCTGGTGCTGCATCTCGAGAGCCTCGGCCATCTTGTTAGCCTTGAAGAGCTTATAGAGCTCAGCGAACTTGGAAACGAGAACGTTGTATGTAGTACCGATACCACCGTCTGCACCCATAGCAAGACCGGAGAGGATGATCTCGTCAGAGCCGTTGTAAAGGAGCTTGTCGGGAAATGCATCACGAACACGCTCGAAAGCGTAGAAATCGCTGCAAGTGAACTTCATACCGCCAACGCAGTCAAGAGCGAGGAGCTCCTTGATCTGGGGGATAGAAAGATTAGCACCGGAAAGTGCGGGAATGTTGTAAACGATCATAGGCAGATCGCAGATAGAACCGATCTTCTCGTAGTAAGCCTTGATCTCCTTGAAGTTATACTTGTAGTAGAAGGGAGCAACGGAGGAGATAGCAGCAGCGCCA
>JBGUUX010000068.1:0-7035 GCA_045133915.1 Eubacteriales bacterium
CTCTTCATGCGCACCGTCCCACTTGACAGCATAATGAAGTATCTCTTGGTAAAGCTCTTGGTTTATTGCCTTATAAGCTTCACGGGAAGCCTCTGTTCCGTTGGTGAAATCCTTTTCGTAACGGGCAGATTGCCAGAGATAGGTCCATGACAGACGGTACATCTTGACACGATCAAGGTAGGTCTGACTTTGAGCTGCGGCTTCTGCTTTATCCCAAAGGGCGTTAAGCTCGTCACCTGCCTTGCAGATGCTGTCAAAGTTATAGGTACCCGTGATATCGGCGTGTGTGCCGGTACAGTTTTGGTCTGCGATATCACAAAGCTTGTCTATATACTGTCTGATATAGGTATAACCGTCACCGTAGAAGGTCTTAAGGAAGCCGTTCATACGGTAGTAGTATTCTTCCTCGGTCATAAGGGGATCACGGTAAACACGGGTGAACAGATATGCTCTGAGACCGTACATATCCGAGGTGTTACCGCTTCTGCCGTTGAGAAAAGCTCCTCTCACACCGTTTTTGTAAAGGTATGCGGCGTTGGCACGGATAGAGTCAAAATCCTGCGCAGGAACCATAGCGTCACCAAAACAACCAGTATGCTCCCAGAGATAAAGCTTACTTGCTTTTTCGCCCCAGGTCTTGATGGTTGCCGCTGAATTTTTATTACCCTTGCATGTGGTATCGGTATACTCGTGACAGGGGCAAAGTGCTATTGTGTTATAGTAAAGTATTACGTTATCGTGGTAACGGAGCTCTGTCTTGGGAGGAGTAGCGCTCCAACCGTATGCCCAGGTTGCAAAACGGATATCGGGATATTCTTCTTCAAAGGCCTCGGCAACTGCGTTTACGATACGCATAAGAGTTCCTGCTCTGCCGTCGGCACGGTAGATAGCAGAACAACCGTTACACTTACATATGTTATCGCTATCGTTCTGTATAAGGCCGATAAGGTTAAGCTCGGGTTCACGTTCAATAAGAGCTCTTACGTTATTAATGAGCTTTTCGATATTATCGGGATCCGAATAACAGGGATTGTCCCAAGTATTGTTAGTGGAGCTCTCACCGTACATCATCAGATTGCCTAACTGATGAGGGAGTCCGCAGCCCCACTCGTCATAATAGTCGTTGTGGAGATAGACCGCTGCGCCGTCGTCGTCTATATACATACCTACAGATTCAAAGGCGGGACCGTCAAAATACTTATAGTCTTCTCTGAAGGAGATCACGGGATCGGGAGTTACAACTGTTCCCTCTCCGTCATAGTAGAACTCTACGCCAAACTCCTTTTCGAGAAGATAGTAAACTGCGTTGAGGGTTCCGTCGATATTGTGGTGACCTCTGTAGTCTGTTCTGTTAAAATCTGTAGAATCGTCAGTACCGATGATTATAAGCTTGTTACCCTCTACGGCAACTGCAAACATAGTGTCCGAAATAGATTCGTTGTAAACCGCATGTACACGGTTAGTCTTGCCTACAAGGATTTCGTAATCGGTCTCGGGTGCTTCATCAGTAACTACCGGAAGAGCGATACCTATACTCTGCTCAATATACTTTGAAAGATCCTCTGCAGCGCGTTTGACGCTGGATATCTGTTTATCACTGTATACGATAGTATAGAGGGAAAGGTCATTACCGTTGATAGTATAAGAAGGCTCAAGATAGAGGTACTTTGAGAACATGGTAGCGCACTCGGCTCTTGTTGCAGGGTTACGGGGATTTAAGTAAAGCTTGTCCCCTGACTTTGAACCGTTAATGATACCGTTGCCGTACGCCCATTCAAAGTCCTTTACCGCATAGGAAGAAACCTTAGAAGCATCGGGAAAGGCAGAGATATCAGCGCTGTTTTTCTCCTCCATACCCTTATATGCCGCATATCTGTGAAGCATAGCTGCAAGCTGTTCACGGGTGATGTTTTCATTGGGTGCAAAGGTAGTGTCGGTTTTACCTGATGTAATGCCGTTGGTATATGCCCACTCTACAGCCGAGGCAAACCAATGGCTTGATTTAACATCTGTAAAAGGAGTTGTGCCCTTAAAGCTTTCTGTATATCCGTCAAGGTTGGCAAGCGCTTTAACAAGCATTGCTCTGGTCATCTTGACAGAAGGAGAATATTTGTCTGCGGACGTACCGTTGAAAACCTCGTTTTCGTTACAGATACGAACCGCATCGTAATACCAATGACTTGACTTAACGTCAGTAAAGGGATTTTCATCCCACCACTTGGCATTTGAGGCTATAGCAATAGCCGATATTAGCGTTATTGCACATAAGATAACAGCAAAAAATTTCAAGGTTTTCATAGTCGGTCTCCTTAAATAGTATACTGTGTTAATTCTATCACCTTTTTGTGCAAAATGCAATATAAACAGAGAAAAAAGATGTCATAAAGACATCCTTTTGTTTAAGTTTTAAGTCCCGAGAACTGAGTCATATAAAGGTTATAGTACTCTCCCTTGAGTTCAAGAAGCTCGTCGTGATTTCCACACTCGGCAACAGAACCGTCGGCAAGAACTATTATCTTATCCGCATCACGGATAGTGGACAGACGGTGAGCGATAATAAGGCTTGTTCTGCCTTCCATCAGCTTCTGCATAGCTGACTGTATCTGCATCTCGGTACGGGTATCAACGCTACTGGTAGCCTCGTCGAGAATAAGTATCTTGGGATCAAGAAGCACCGCACGGGCAATAGAAAGAAGCTGTCTCTGACCTACGCTTAAGTTAGATCCCGACTCGGTAAGCTTGGTATCCTTTCCTTCGGGGAGACGTTCAACAAAGACGTCTGCCTCGGCAAACTCCAGAGCGTTCTTCAGCTCTTCGTCGGTAGCGTCTCTTCTGCCATACTTAACGTTAGCTTCAACGGTATCTGAAAAGAGGACGGTATCCTGGAGAACTATACCGATACTGCGGCGCAGAGAAGACTTGGAGATATTATTGATATTTTCACCGTCAAGAAGTATCTCGCCGGCGTCAATATCGTAAAATCTTGTCAGAAGGTTTACTATAGTGGTCTTACCCGAACCTGTCTTACCTACGATAGCAATCTTTTCGCCTGCCTTGACCTCAAGGTTAAAGTCACGGAGCACAGGCTCATCCTTTTTGTATGCAAAGTGAACGTTACGGAAGCTTACGTCGCCCTTAACCGAGTTTACGTCGATATCCTGACAGACCTCAGCGTTTTCGGGAGTGGTGTCCATGATCTCAAACACACGTTCTGCACCTGCAATGGCGTTTATGATCATAGAATACTGGCTTCCTATCTCGTTTATAGGACGGGTAAACTGCTTGGTATAGAGGATAAACGCCTGAATGATACCGATGGATATCTCTTCATTGAAAGCCAAGTAGCCGCCCACAACCGCAACCAAAAGATAACCGATGTTACCTATCATATTCATCATAGGGCCCATAGTGCCGCCAAAGAAGTTTGCCATAATAGCGGTGTTCTTATATTGGCGGTTGATCTCTGCAAACTGCTCTTTGGACTTAGTCTCTCTGCCGTAAGCAACTACAGTCTTATAGCCCGATACCATCTCCTCAACATGAGAGTTAAGGCTACCGAGAATTCTCTGCTGACGGATAAAGTACTTACGCATGATCTTTGACATAAGGGCAGTTCCGAATACGGTCAAAGGTACGGATACAAGTGCAACGAGAGTGAGCTTCCAGCTATAGGAGAGCATCACCGCAAGAGTACCTATAAGGGTTATAACTGCGGAAAAGAGGGATGCTATAGAGGTAGAAACCGTGTTGGAAACGTTCTCTACGTCGTTGGTCATACGGCTCATGATATCGCCGTGCTTGTGGGTATCGGTAAACTTAATGGGGAGATAGGCTATTCTTGAAAAGAGGTCGTTACGAAGGGTATGAACCGTTTTCTGTGCCAGTCTTGCGGCATATATACCCTGAAAATACGTTAAAGCTGAGCTTAACAGGTAACTGCCTCCGAGGATAGCAAGAAGAGTAAATACGTGTTGATATTTACCGTCTCTTATAGCGTCGATGGCCTTACCCTGAAGAGCGGGAGCGGCAAGTCCCAGAAGGGATACAAGGATCATAACACCCAGCAATGCAAAAAGAAGATACTTGCTCTTGCCGATATACTTGATCAGACGCTTTAAGGTACCCTTCATATCCTTGGGCTTTTCCTTATACATCATAGGACCGGGACCGCGTCTGCCGGGAGGGCCCATATGATTTCCCTGCTTCTTCTGAGCCTCGTGCTGACGGAGCATTTCGTTATCGTCGTGATGTTTTTTAGCCGACATTATTACTGCCCCCTTTCAGCTGAGAATCATAGATATCACGGTATGTCGCGCTCTTTTCAAGCAGCTCGTTATGAGGAGCGCAATCGGTGATAGTTCCTTTTTCTATAATAGCGATACGGTCTGCGGTCATAACCGACGCAACGCGCTGTGCTATCATAATGACCGTAGTATCCTTGAGCTCTGTACGAAGCGCCTGACGGAGCTTAGCCTCGGTCTTGATATCAAGAGCAGAGGTAGAGTCGTCAAAGATCATAATTTTGGGACGGCGAAGTATAGCACGTGCAATAGAGATACGCTGCTTCTGTCCGCCGGAGAGGGACGTACCCTTTTCGTCTATATAGGTATCGTATCCGTCGTTGAATTCTGAGATAAACTCGTGGGCGCAGGCGATCTCTGCGGCGCGTTTTACCTCCTCGTCGGTGGCATCTTCTCTGCCCCAACGGATGTTTTCGGCAACGGTGCCTGCAAAAAGCTCACTCTTCTGCAGTATGTATGCCGCCTTGCCGCGAAGGGTATCAAGGTCGTAGTCACGAACGTCTACACCGTCAACCAGCACCTGACCCTCGTTTACGTCGTAAAAACGGGTTATGAGATTTACAAGAGAAGTCTTGCCCGAGCCGGTTGCGCCGAGTATTGCAACGTACTCGCCACCCTCTACCTTGAGGTTAACGTCGTTAAGAACAGGACGGCCCTTGGTACCGGGATAACGGAAGCTTACGTTTTTAAACTCAACACTTCCGTTGCCCTCGTCGCTCTTAAGCTCACCGTTTATTACCTTGGGATTACACTTAAGAACCTCACGGACACGGCGTGCGGAAGCAGAGGCACGGGTTATAGCCTGGAAAGACATGGACATCATCATAAGAGACATCATGATCTGTGTAACGTAGTTTACCGCAGCCATGATCTTACCTACCTCGATAACGCCCGCCTGAACCTGCAGATTACCGATAAGGATAACTGCAACCACGCTGAAGTTAAGCACCAGCATCATAATGGGAGCAAGCTTGGAGATAAAGGTCATAACCTTAAGGTTAGTGTCACGAAGATCAGAGTTTGCCCTATCAAATCTTGCTATCTCGTGATCCTCGCTTACGTATGCCTTGACTACTCTTGCGCCGTTTACGTTCTCCTGCATTACGGCGTTTACGTTATCAAGCTTTGTCTGTACCTGTGTAAACAGAGGCTTTGCCTTTTTAAGTATAATAAGTACTGCGATTATCTCGATGGGAAGAGATACTGCAAGGACCAGAGCAAAGCTGACATCAAGGGTGAGCGCCATAAAGAGTCCGCCTGCAAAAAGAAGAGGGGAACGAACAAACATACGTAACAGCATAGCCAGAAAGTCCTGACACATGGTAATATCGTTGGTCAGTCTGGTGATAAGAGAACCTGTGGTAAACTTATCGGTCTGCTCGATAGAAAGGCTCATAACCTTGGAAAATACAGCATTACGAAGGTCGGAACCGAAGTTAAGAGACACGTAGTTTGCAAAATATCCGCAAGCTATACCGCATGCGCCGCCTATAAGGGTCAGTATGATCATACGCAGACCAAGCTCCCATATAAGAGGCATATTGCCCGCAATAACACCCTCGTCAACTATCCTTGACATAAGGGTAGGCTGCATAAGGTCTATCATTACCTCGCCCACCATAAACAAAGGGGCAAGGATAGCGAAGAATATGTACGGCTTTACATAAACAGAAAGCTTTACTCTGCGCTTTTTTCTCTCTTTTAAGCTATTACTTATCATCGGCAATATTCTCCCTTACCTTGAATAACAGCAGATTAAGCTGCTTTATTTCATCATCGCTCATACCCTTGGTAGCGTTAGTTTCAAGTGTATATATCGCTTCGTGTCCTCTGTCGTGGATCGCCCTGCCCTTGTCGGTAAGATAGACACGGGTACGACGGGCATCCATGGGATCTGCTTTTCTTTCGATATAGCCTTCGTTTTCCAACTTAGCAAGAGCTACACTTACCGTAGGAGGCTTTAAGTGAATGTGATTTGCTATCTCAAGCTGAGTCTTACCGTCTCCGTGAGCAAGATTGAATATAATGTCACGATAACTACCCTGTATGAGCGCATCATCGCTGGAACTGCGAAGAGTGTTGCGGAACATCTTGGATATCTCGTTACAAAGCATAAGAGGAGTGGGCTTATCAAATTTCATTCTACCCTCTGCCGACGGCTCCTTAACGCTGAAAACAACCTCGCCTGCCTCGTTTATCTCAATAGGCATACGGGGTCGCATCTCTGCCTTCATCTTTTTCATAATACACCTCATGAAAATTAATTAGTTTTCTAATGATTAGAATTCTAACAAAAAAAGAGAACTCTGTCAATGAGTTCTCTTTATATTTAATCCTTAGTTTACAAACTAATAAAGGATAGATCGGTTATTTGTTATTCGTTCAGCAATTTAATGCGATATGAACGCAGAAGAAGCCGTCCTCCTCGTAGAACTCTACCAAGCCACCGTGCTTGGCTACGATACGGCGAATACTCTGTATACCGTAGCCGTGTCTGCGGCGGTCACCCTTTGTGGTGTTGAGATCGGGGTTACCTTTGAGTACCGATTTTGTAATAGTGTTCTTGCAGAGGATGTTCTGATAGTTACCCGTTACCGAAAACTCAAGAGTTATACTTGGGTCAGCGGAGCCTTTTGTTCCCTCGATAGCATTATCAAGGATATTGCCGAAAAGGGATGCGGTGTCAAGGTCGTCTATGCCTTTTAGTTCCTTTAGCTCGCCTGTGATTATAAAT
>JBGUUX010000069.1:0-15121 GCA_045133915.1 Eubacteriales bacterium
CATGACACCCCGTATCTTTGATACGGTTGGTGGAATTATGCAAGGAGTTTGCGGAACGCAAACTGTCGCAATGCAAAATGCAAAATTGTTGTGGATTTTTGTCCTTTGGGACAAAAATCTTAATTAATTTCTGATTAGTCTACTATTCCCGTATTGGGGAAGAGTCTGAAAACAACTCTGCCCAGCACCGTACGGGTGTCTACGGGACCGATATCACGGCTGTCTTTTGAGTTCCAGCGGTTATCACCCATAACGAATATATGACCTTCGGGAACGGTGTAGGGATAATTGATCTCGGCATAATAGGTCAAGCGCTGATTTCCCTTGTGGGTAGCATACTGCTCCCACTTGGGGACCTCACCGTTTACGGTTACCTCACCCGTTATGGGATCATAGTCTACCACCTGACCTTCGGTTGCAATAACACGCTTTACGTAGGGCTCGTCATAGCCTGTCTGCTGAGACTCAAAGACCACTATATCTCCGTTTTTAGGTGTGTAGAAGAGATCGCTCAATATAAGCACGTCCTGGTGCTGAAGGGTCTCGTTCATAGATGCTCCGTTTACGGGAGAATATCTGGCAAAGCAGTTAAGTATGATCATAACCACGGTTATGGATATAGCCACCAGTTCCACCCACTCAAATACAGAACGGGAGAGGTCGAACTTAGGCTTTTCTTTAACTGTTACGTTTTCGTTATTTTCCATAGCTTATTCCTTTATCATATAGGACAGCAGAGTGCTGCCGTCGGGTATGTAGGTCTTGCCTTCCATTGCCTTTTCGCTAAAGGACTCGGCACCCTCCTGCTCCTCGCCCGAAGAATAAAGTACAAAGGGTACGGGATCCATAGCGTGGGTGCGTGTGCAGATAGGTGTGGGATGGTCGGGAAGAATAAGTATCTTAAAGTCCTCTCCTGTGGAAACGAGATACTCGTAAACAGGCTTAAGGATCTTCTCATCTATTAGCTCAACAGAAAGGACCTTGTTCTCAAGCTCAGCACGGTGACCGCACTCGTCAGGAGCTTCTACGTGTATGTATACAAACTCCTTACCACGCTTGAATGCGTCGATTGCCGCGTCAGCCTTGCCCTTATAGTTGGTGTGTACGTTACCTGTTACACC
This sequence comes from Eubacteriales bacterium, assembly GCA_045133915.1. Lineage (GTDB taxonomy): Bacteria > Bacillota > Clostridia > Oscillospirales > CAG-272 > RGIG7300. The sequence continues at coordinate 1,122 of JBGUUX010000069.1, forward strand.
CTCAACGTCGATAGATTCCATACCTGCGCAAAGGCCGATGCCCTTGATAAGGTCTACTGCAGAGATAACCGATGCTTCAACTCCCCACTTTTCCTTGAAGTTGGGAAGCGCAGGCTTCTTACCGGGGCTCCAGAGCCAGATAGAGTTTGCAGGACGGAGTCCTCTCTCTACTCTTGCCTTGTTTACAGGGTGGTTGGTGAGGATATCCCAGCTCTTCTTCTGGAGAGTAAGGAAGGGTTCGGGGGGAAGATAATTGGTAACCTTCTGACCGAGGATATCGTGGGGTCTCATAAACTCCACGTTCTCAGGTGCGTTTTCCCAAAGCAGACAGTGACGGTAGCTTACGCCTGTATAGAACTTCTTAAGCTCGTCACCAAGTTCGGCGTCGATAGCCTTGATAAGCTCGTCGGCTTCTGCTGTGGTTATCTCGTCTGCCGAGTGGTCGATCATAGTCTTGTTTTCGTAGCCCTCCTCGTCACCCATGGTGACAACGTTTGTACGGAAGGCTGTCTGTGTAGGAGTCATGGTAAGTCCCATACTTACCGCCTCAAGGGGACTACGACCCTTGGAGTATACCTTGGGATCATAGGACATAATAGCGATATTTGCGGTATCACTTTCGGGAACCATGCCCTCGGGAACGTTGGAAACCGTACCGCAAAAGGCCTTCTTTGCAAGTGCGTCGATGTTAGGCTTGTTTGCTTTTTCAAGGGGTGTTGCTCCACCCAGTTCTTCTATAGGATAATCGGCTGCGCCGTCTGTTACAAGTACAAGATATTTCATAATACCGTCCTCTTGACATAAATAGTATAATAACATATTATAAAACATATTACAGAGATTTACAAGACCCTTTATTAAAGTTTTTCCCCAATTGTTACTAAAAAATAAACTTTTAAAAAGGGGTTGAAATCACGGGAAATATGTGGTATAATCCCGTTGTTATAAATATGACACGGATAGTCCACTGCGAAGCTCTGCAAGAATATCCGTAAAGAATTAGGAGGAAAGCTACAATGGATCTTATTAAGGCTTTTACAAACGAGCAGTTAAAGAAGGAAGTACCCGAACTCAAGATCGGTGACACCGTACGTGTTCACAACAAGATCAAGGAGGGTACAAGAGAAAGAATTCAGCTTTTTGAGGGTACAATCATTGCCCGTCACGGCGGCGGAATCTCCGAGACATTTACTGTTAGAAGAATTTCCTACGGCGTAGGCGTTGAGAAGACATTCCCCGTTCACTCTCCCAACGTTGAGAAGGTTGAAACTATCAGACACGGTAAGGTTAGACGTGCTAAGCTCTACTATCTCCGTGGCAGAGTTGGTAAGGCTTCCAAGGTTAAGGAACTTATCTAACTTCAAACAAGTCAAAAAAGCTCGGTGCAAACCGAGCTTTTTTACGTACAAGGGACACGTCCCTTGACCCGTCAATCGCATGAGGTGAGCTGTAGATGTATATCATCTCACGAGGGTGAAATCAAATTATAGGTAATCCTGACCCAATATTGATTTTCTGAATATCTTATTGTATAATACCTATGAGGTGAATTAATTGAAAAAACTCAATATACCAAAGGACATCCGCCAATACGTATTCAAGCGTCGTATACCCTACGCAATATCCTTTTTTCTGTTAATGGCAGTTATAGCTTTTATATGTATATCAAGCGAATTCATCCCGCCTATCGGTACGGTAATCGGCCTCATCGTAGCTTTTGTTATATTCTATAATCAGTCTGTTTTCAAAAATAATCTTTTTGATAAGACTTTTGGGGGAGAGGTCATAAAGATCAAGGATCTTTCGTTGGAACTTCCCTTGCGAAGATCGAGCATTGCACTCCCCTACCGTAAGTACTTCCAAAGCTACGTGAAGTTCACGTTGAAAAACGGTGACGAAGTGTTTGACAGGATCATCCTCATACCCGAGAACACCCCTTTGAACAGCTTTATGGATATCTACCCCGTCGGCAGTTATATCCTGCACATCGGCGGAACAAAGCAGTACGTAGTATTCAAGGAAGAGCAAAAAAGCTACATATGTCCCGTATGCGGTATCGAAAATAAGATAAGCACGGACAAATGCGTCGATTGCGGACATACGCTGATTAAGAGCTTATCGGAGAATATAGGAGCTTGACACTTACAGTGGTATTGTGAGACAGGTCTCCCGGTGATATTTTGCCTTACGGCAAAGTGATATTAAAACCATTCGGTTTTAGTTATATTATATTCGCCCTAAAACTTGCGAAGTAAATATAACTTGTGCGAAGCCCAAATATAACTGCGAAGCAATATAACTCGCCTTTGGCGAATATAACTGAGGCGCACTTCGTAAGGAAGTGTGCCTCAACGACTGCCTGTTACATATTTCTCAAAGCGGATATCTGATCTCTTCTGCTATACACGACCGCAGTCACCCACACGGTAGCCGTATCATCATTGATCCAATAATAAACGATAAAATTATCTACCGTCATTTTTCTTATACCTTCGGTATGCCAAGGCTCCTCCTCCACAAGATGATATCGATGGGGCATTTGATCAAGTGAAGATATTCCCTTTTCTATCCTTGCAGATAGTCGTTTGGCTATCTCGGGCTCCAAAATCACTTTCGCAATGTACTGTACTACACCCTTTAATTGTTCGAGTGCATTGTCCGTCATCTTAACCTTATACATATCAGATACGCTTGTTTATCTCGTCAAATGCTTGGCTGAGCTCCATACCCTGTCCCGACTTTGCCTGCTCCAAGCCCTTTGCCATCATCTGATCGAACTGTGCATCGGTCATGGTATCACGGGTCGGCAGAGTGTTAAGCGTAAAGGAATACGGTATACTGTTGGTCATAATGATCTGACGGTAGAGCGAATCAATAAGAACGGAAACCGGAATACCCAGCTGCTCCAGTACCTCCTCGGCCTGTCTTTTGACCTCGGGATGAACACGTGCGGTTACGTTTGCTGTTTTGTTTGCCATATTTAAACCACCTTTCGGTTATTATTATAACATATTGTATAGCGTTTTGCAATACAATGTTACAATTTTCAAAAAATCAAGGCAGTCATAACGACTGCCTTTAGTTATATTATTTCTTCATCTTCTTAATATTAAGCAATCTCACCACACCCGGACTGAGTATGATATTGAAAAGCACCTCGAATAGAAAGTTTCCCCCTACGAGTCCGAATATCATATAATGACCTACGTTTGTGCCGCCTGCCCACTGTGTTACTGTATCCATAAAGAATATGAAGCATCCGATAAGGAAAACTCCTGTGTTTACTATGGGACATACCAGTGCCGCCGCAATGACAGCCACCCACATATTGACCTTTTCAAGCAGCTTGTATACCAAGCCTGCCACAAGACCGCATGCAGTACCCTTTACCAGTACGGTAATAACGGTGCCGATAACATCTACCGCCAAAAACGCCGCAGCATCACCGCTTATAAGCACCACTACGCCGAAAACAAAGCCAAGCCAAGCTCCTATACCCGCTCCGCAGGTTGCCGCACCGATAACAATCGGTATCAACACCAATGAAATAGAGAAAGGTCCAAACTTGACAAATGCGCCTAAATACTGAAGCAGCACCACTAATGCCGTCATCAGAGCCGCCAAGACCAGCTTTTCGGTCTTAAGTCTTCTTGCTTGTGTGTTCATAAAATTTCCTCCTTGCTGTCACCCACCTGCGTGGTGCGACGCATAAAAATTTATATCTACCCTTTCGGGCAATACACAATTAATTATTCTTTTTGTATATAATGTTCAATCCCTTTAATACAAGGTGATCGTCATAAGTTATCTCGTGCTTACAGTGAGGCACGATGGCAGGAGCAAGTCCGCCTGTAGCATATACCTTAAGGTCATATCCCAGCTCCTCGATATAGCGGTCTATCATACCGTCTATCATAGATGCGTGACCGAACACAACACCTGAGCGCATACAGTCAACAGTGTTCTTGCCGATAACCGACTTAGGTGCTTCAAGCCCTATCTGGGGAAGCTGTGCAGTACCGCTTGCCAAAGCCTTAAGTGAGATGTTGACACCGGGAATGATAGAACAACCGCAGAATGCCCCGTTCTTGTCAACCAGAAGTATCTTGGTTGCAGTACCCATATCAACTATAAGAGAGGGACTTCCGTAGATGTGGTGCGCCGCAACGCAGCCGCATATAAGGTCAGAGCCTACGCTCGAAGGGGAGTCGCAAAGCAGGTTGATGCCGGTCTTGATGCCGGGAGCAACGGTCATACACTCGATGCCGTATGCCTTGGCTATAGCCTTTTTTACAATAGAGGTCAGGGGCGGAACGACAGAGGAGATAATACCGCCTCGAAGCTCAGCCTTCTCTATACCGTGGAGGGACAGAACGCTTTTGATCTTTGTGGCATATTCGTCCTCAGTCTTTGAGGGGTTTGTGGCAATACGTGCCATAAAGCAGAGCTCATCCTCAACAAAGCCGCCAAGCACAATATTAGTATTTCCGATATCAATAGCTAAAAGCATACTATACCTCCTGCATAGATAATAAAACATTATATCATTGCTTGAAACAAATGTCAAGATTTATTGTTCCGGCGTTATTCACTATTCACTATTCACTATTCACTATTCACTATTCACTATTCACTAAAATACAAACAGGAAAATTGAACTTGATTTGTTACAGTTTATCGTATAGCTGATATATCCTTTATCATCATAAACCGAAAATCAAGTGAATAGTGAACAGAGAATAGATAATAGTGAATAGTTAAGGATATTTGTATTGCAAAAAGCAACACAAATTCCATTAAATCATATAAGGATGTTGCACTAATGCAACATCCGACGGTTATATCGGTATTTTTTCAATATAATTTCTTTATCGACGATAAACATTTCGGACGGTGAAACACCAAAGCTTACAAATATAGCTAAAAGTGTTTTAGTCCTAACCGTTCTCGGAACTCTCCCCTGCTCTATTGTTTTGACAGAATAGACAGATATACCGATCCGTTGTGCCATTTCCTCACGGGATAAACCACTTATTTCTCTTAAATAACTGAAATTCCTGCAAAAAATATCCAGCTCCGTCATATACAACTCCTTAATCTTTTATTAAAGTAATTATACACTATCCCGCTGTGAAATATTGTCCGCTATATTGGTCAAATACAAAAACAGCCTTTCGGCAAACGCCGAAAGGCTTCCTTAATTCTGCATTCTGCACTGCGACAGTTTGCGTTCCGCAAACTCCTTGCATAATTCCACCAACCGTATCAAAGATACGGGGTGTCATGGATCCGCATTCCGCATTGTCAATAAAATAAGGCTGAGCCGAAGCTCAGCCTTTATTTTATTGATCAAAGACCCTTCTTGGATCTTGCAACCTTCTCGATGTCGCTTACGTCGTGAGTAGATACGTGGCCGGCGATGGGCATGATCTTCTCGTGGATAGCGTCGATGATGGTGTCTGCCTGAGGGAAGAAGTACTTCTCGAGCTCGTATGCAGGAGTGATCCAGTTTCTGGAACCAAGCGCAATAGCGGGAGCATCAAGGTAGTCGAAGCAGAACTCGTTGATGTTAGCTGCCATATCCTTCATTACGGAGCCACGCTCGCAAGCGTCACCAACGATGATGATCTTACCGGTCTTCTTAACAGACTCGATAACCTTGTCGTAGTTGAAAGGAACGATGGAACGGCTGTCGATAACCTCTGCGGAAATGCCGTACTTATCCTGGAGTTCCTTAGCTGCGTCAAGTGCTCTGTAGAGAGTAGCACCAACGGTGAGGATGGTGATATCCTTACCCTCGCGCTTAACGTCGGGATCGCCCATCTCAACTTCGTAGTAGTCGGTGGGAACGCCGCCTTCGTGGAACATTTCGCCGAAGTCGTAAACTCTCTGAGACTCGAAGAATACAACGGGGTCAGTACCGTTAAGAGCTGCATTCATGAGACCCTTTGCATCGTAAGGAGTGGAGGGGAATACAACCTTAAGGCCGGGGATGTGAGCAGTAAGAGCTGTCCAATCCTGGCTGTGCTGAGCACCGTACTTGGAACCAACGGATACACGGATAACGATAGGCATCTTGAGGATACCGGCGGACATAGACTGCCACTTAGCAACCTGGTTGAAGATCTCGTCACCTGCACAACCGATAAAGTCAGCGTACATAAGCTCAACGATAACACGACCGCCGCTCATTGCGTAACCAACTGCGGAACCAACGATAGCAGCCTCAGAAATGGGGGAGTTGAAGAATCTGTGGTAAGGAATAACCTCGGTAAGACCTCTGTAAACAGCGTATGCGCCGCCCCAGTCACGGTTGTCTTCACCGTATGCGATGAGGGTGGGGTCTTCGTAGAACTTGTCAACGATTGCCTCGAAGAGACCGTCACGAACCTGGTAAACCTTAGCCTTAGCTACGGGCTTGCCGTTAGCGTCGAAGTGAGTTCTAACCTTGTTCTTGATAGCCTTAACTCTAGGGCTCTCTTCCTTGGGAGCGAGAACTTCGGGCTCTCTGGTCTCGTCCATGGACTTAACGTGCTGGTTGGAGAACATGATGTTCGCAATAGCATCGGGATCCTTGTCCATATCCATACGAGGAGAGATCTCGTCATTGATAGCGAGCTTGCAGATCTCGGTCATACGGCTGATGATAACCTCGTCGATAGCAGCGAACTCTTCCTCAGTCGCGAGCTTGCCCTTGATGAGCTTAGCCTTGTATGCTGCGATAGGATCTGCTGCCTTCCAAGCGTCGATCTCTTCCTGAGTTCTGTAGGTGGAGGAGTCGGAGGGGGAGTGACCGGTGGTACGGTAGGTTACAACGTCGAGAAGCGCAGGACCGTCACCGTTAACAAGAAGCTCCTTCTTTCTGGTAACTGCGTCGATAACTGCGAGAGGATCGTAACCGTTAACACGCTCTGCGTGCATCTGCTGGGGGTTAACACCTGCACCGATACGGGCAACCATATCGTAACCCATGGTCTCACCGCGGGTCTGACCGCCCATACCGTAGAAGTTGTTGAATACGTTGAAGAGGATGGGAAGACCGCCGTCACCGTTAACGCCGTCCTTGCCCCAAAGCTGCTTGATCTGGTCCATAGAAGCCATATTGAGAGCCTCAAGAACAGGACCACGGCCGCAAGCACCGTCACCGAAGTTAGCTACTACGATACCCTTCTTCTTGTTAGCTCTCTTGTAAAGAGCAGCACCGAGGGCAACGGGAGCAGCACCACCAACGATAGCGTTGTTAGGCATGATACCGAAAGGAATGAAGAATGCGTGCATAGAACCGCCGAGACCCTTGTTAAAACCTGTGGTTCTTGCAAATACCTCTGCAAGTGCACCGTAAAGAAGGAAGTCGATCGCAAGCTCCTTGATGCTCTCGTGAGCAGCCATCTTGCCCTCAACAACGCTGAGAACGGAACCGCCGAGGAACTCCTTCATGATGTCGTAAAGCTCTTCATCGTCGAGCTTGTGGATAGAGGAAAGACCCTTTGCAAGGATCTCGCCGTGAGAACGGTGAGAACCGAAGGTAAGGTCGTTGATGTCGAGCGCGTAAGCTTCACCAACTGCGGAAGCCTCCTGACCGAGAGAAAGGTGAGCAGGACCGGGGTTGTTGTACTCAACGCCGTTGTAAGCAGACTTTGTCTTGATCTCGTTAAGCATGGTCTCGAACTCACGGATAATTCTCATATCACGGTAAATTCTGAGCATGTCGTCCTTGGTGTAAAGCTTCTTTTCTTCAGCAAATGTCTTCTTGTACTGGTTTACAGGAATGTCCTGGAAGGTAATAAAACCGGGCTCAAAGACTTTACCGGGATCTACATATTGACTCTTAGGCATAGTTATATCTCCTTAAATAATAAATTTCATTTATTAAATGCACAATGCAAAATGCCTTTTGCAAATGCAAAATGCAAAATGCAAAATGCAAAATTATGGATGCTTTTGCTTTGCAAAAGCTCCTTTCTATTATAACTTAATCCTCGTGCAGTGTTGTTTGCACTAACTTCACGCGATTATGGGTGCAGGCACTGCCTGCTTAGATCTGGAATAATCCTTCGCGGATTACTTCACATACGGAAGGATGGGGGAATACCATCTTCTGTACGTTTTCAACTCTCATCTGCTTTTCAACCATCATAGCCGCACCGTAGATAATCTCGGATGCGTAGTTACCGATCATATGAACGCCGAGGATGTTACGGTGCTCATTGCCGATGATGATCTTAACGATACCGTCGCCGCCCTCGTTCTCAGCGATGTAACGGCCGCTGTACTTAAGAGTGAAGCTCTGGCACTTAGCGTCAAGACCCTTAGCCTTGATGGTCTCCTCTGTTTCACCTACACTTGCAACCTCGGGGTTGGTGTAGATAACAGCGGGAATGGAATCGTAGTGGATGAAGTCCTTCTTGCCGAGCATATTGTTTACGGCAACCTCACCTTCACGGTAAGCGGTGTGAGCAAGCATAGACTTGCCGTTTACGTCACCTGCAGCCCATACGCCTGCAACGTTTGTTCTCATCTGATCGTCGGTAACGATAGCACCGCGCTCGGTGATAACGCCGATGTTCTCAAGGCCGATACCCTGAGTCATAGCACGACGGCCGATGGAAACGAGTACACAGTCAGCGGGTACGGTAAATTCCTTACCGTCCTTTTCATAGGTAACGCTGTCGGTACCAACAGACTTAACTGCACAGCCGAGAAGGAACTCAACGCCCTTCTTCTTGTAGTTCTTCTGAAGGATATTTGAGATCTCGCGGTCGGTAGGACCTGCGATGTGATCAAGCATCTCGATAACGGTAACCTTGGAACCAACAGAGTTGAAGTAGGAAGCCATCTCGAGACCGATAACGCCGCCGCCGATAACAACGAACTTTTCGGGAACCTTGGTCATATCAAGGATCTCACGGTTGGTAACTGCAAAACCGGAAGCAACTGCTTCACGAAGACCGGGAATGGGGGGAACTGCTGCGGTAGAACCGGTACAGATAAGGAGCTTAGCGCCCTTGTATTCCTTACCGTCTGCCTTTACGGTAAAGCCCTCTGCATCTCTGCCGAGAATCTCGCCGTAAGCGTTAACAACCTCAACGCCTGCCTTCTTAAGAGTATTCTGGATGCCGCCAACCAGCATCTTTACTACTCTGCCCTTGCGCTCTACAACCTTAGCGTGGTCGATGGAAGCGCCTGCAAAGCTTACGCCGTACTCTTCGCCGTGCTTTGCATAATCAAAAATCTTTGCGGAGTAAAGAAGAGTCTTTGTGGGAACGCAACCCTCGTTAAGACATACACCGCCGAGGCTTCTGCCCTCGATACAGAGGGTCTTTAAGCCTGCGTGAGCAGCACGCTCTGCTGCGTTATAACCAGCAGGACCGCCGCCGAGAACTATAAGATCATAAATCATTTTAGTATGTCCTCCAATTACTTAGCGAGTAAGAGATCGAAGTTCTCAAGGTTAGCGCAAAGCTCCTTTAAGAACTTAGCCGCAGGAGCACCGTCAAGAGCTCTGTGGTCGAAGGTGAGGGAGAGACCCATTGCATCGTAGAAGATATCCTGACCGCCTACGTTCTTTACACGGCGCATGATTGTGCCAACGCCGAGGATACCGGTCTGAGGAGGATTAACAACGGGAGTGAAGCTCTCGATACCCATTGCACCGAGGTTAGTAACGGTAAAGGATGCACCCTTGAGCTTGTCAGGGCTGATAGTGCCGCCCTTAGCCTCGCCGATAACGCCCTTGGAAGCTGCAGCGAGATCGTTGAGAGACATCTTGTTAGCGTTGAATACTGTAGGAACGAGAAGTCCGCGGTCAGTATCACAAGCGATACCGAGGTGAACGTCTGTAAAGAATCTCATCTTGTCCTCTGCATCAAGGTAGTGTGCATTGAGGTCGCGGTGATTCTTAAGGGTCTTAGCAACAGCAAAGAGAACCATATCGTTGAGAGTGATATTGTTCATGCCCATCTTCTCTGCGTTAGCCTTAAGAGTCTTACGAAGAGCCATAAGCTTGGTAGCATCGAAGGATGCATTGAGTGTAAGCTGTGCCATGTTGGAAAGAGATGCGTGCATGGACTTAGCAATAACCTTACGGATATTGGGAAGCTTTTCGTCAACGTACTCGGGAGCGGGTGCTGCCTCAGCTGCTGCAACGGGAGCTGCAACTGCCTCTTCGGTAACTGCACCTACAAGGTAACCCTTGTCGAGGAGAGTGTTAACATCTCTTTCTATAATTCTGCCCATAGGGCCTGTGGGAACTGCCTTAGAAAGGTCTGCATCTGTACGCTCTGCAAGATGCTTAGCTCTGGGGGAGATACGAACGAAGCCGTCCTCGCTCTTTGTAGCTGCGGGAGCTGCAGTTTCTACTGCGGGAGCTGCTGCTGCGACCGGTGCCTCAGCGGCAGGTGCTGCTGCGACCGGTGCCTCCTCCTCCTTCTTGGGTACGAGTGCGGAGAAATCTTCGCCCTCCGCGCCGATAACGCATACCGGATCAAGACAAGGTACGTCGTCACCGTCTTCACAGAAAACAGCAAGGAGAGTACCCTCAACCTGAGCAGCCTCTTCAAAGCTGGACTTATCGGTTTCGTAAGAGAAGAGTGTATCGCCTACGTTAACCTTATCGCCAACCTTTTTCACCCACTCGGTGATGACACAGCTCTCAACGCTCTGTCCCTGTCTTGGCATGATAACTAAAGTTGCCATTTGTTTTCCTCCTATTATTGAGTAATAATTATTTCAGTATTTGCTTTTTCTGCCTGCCTCTTCATTTCGGGCGGCAGGGGCATGTCCGACACGATGACGTCTACGTCCTCAAGCGAACATACGGTATAAGGTAAAACCTTATTGATCTTGGATAAATTCATCAGTACCACGACCTTGTGCGCCTTTGAAATTACCTTCTTTTTGATCTCACATTCGGTATAATTTCCACTGGTCAATCCGTCGGCTGACACACCTGACGGAACAATAAACGCTATGTCTATATTGATAGTATCAATAAAGTCAAGCGCCGGATTGCCCACAACGGAAACATTATCACGGTTGAGCATACCGCCTACGATATTGACCATGGGTCTGCGCTTCTTGATTATCTCAAGCGCAATGTTGGGTCCTGTAGTAGTAACGGTAAATCTCTCGTCGGGAAGAATGGACGCCAGAGTAAGCATCGTAGTTCCCGAATCAAGGAAGATGCTTCTGCCCGTTTCGATCATAGGGATCGCAACAGAGGCAAGTCTTCCCTTTGAGATCACGTTTTCCTGCAATCTCTTGGAAAATGCGTCTTCCATAGAGGTAGTGATAAATTTCATTGAGCGCGCTCCGCCACGCACCTTGATAGCCTCGCCCTGCTTCTCGAAATATTCGATATCGCGGCGAAGTGTCATCTGGGACACCTCGGGAAAGGCTTCTTCAAGCTCCTCAAGGGAAATAAAAGGCTTGGTACCGAGCAGAGTTCTGATGACCTCTCTTCTCGATGAAACCTTCATTTATTAACCACCTTTGTGATATTTTGAAGTCAAACTACTTCAAATACATAATATCACTTTTGCTGTCAACTGTCAATGATTTGTGATAAACTTATCATGCATATTCACAAAAGTTCACATTTATTAACAGTAAAAAAATGACACCTTCAAGCCGAAGGTGTCATTCTGTATTCACATAATTACTTACGCAACTAACGTTTCTCCAAGGATCTCTACGTAATAGCTCATTGCTTCTTCCAGAGCGGAGTGTATCTTTACGGTAGCCTCTTCCTCGCTCAGACCCGCAAAATCAAGATCTTCAAAGGAAACATCATATCCATCGTAGCATCCAATTGCGGATATAACGACGTTTCCATCCTCGCTTTCGTAAGTATAGATGAAATATTCTTCCGCAACGGGAGGATCGATCATAAGTATAGCCTTTTCGCGGTAACTGGTATCAAAAATATCAGTTCCGCCGGGGATAGGCTCGGAAACATATACAATGTAGAGATCATCGTTTTCGGGGTCATACTCTGCTACATATCCCTTGTCTCCCTCGTCCTTTACAAGATCAATACCGCCGGCAAATGCAACACCGTTAGAATTAACATAATCGACAACGGCATCGTAAGTAATGTAGCTTGCCGCATCTAAAATCAGGGATAGGTAATAGGAGACTGTATTTTCCATGGCGGTGTCAAACTTAGCCTTTGCCTCTTCCTCGCTTATACCCTCAAAGGTAAGATTTGCGTAAACATCCTCGTCCGCTTCTGTTCCGGTTGCATTTATCTTGACCGTACCGTCCTCGCTCTCGTAGGTATACTGCCACCACAGACTGCCCGTCAGTATATCGGGGATAAATATCACTCTTTCACGGTAGCTCGTATCAAAAATATCAGTTCCGCCAGGGATCGGCTCGGTCACATAAACCAGACAGATCTCCCCTGTGTCGGGTACGTATTCGGTAACATATGCCTCATTTCCGTTGTCGGTTATAAGACCCATAGCAGTACCGTCGGGGTACTCTATGCCCTCGTTGTATATATGACGTACCAGGGCGTCGTAAATCACCTGTATTTCATCGTCAGTACCATCATAGGGCAGGAAGAAATCCTCAAGGGTCATATCCGCCTCGGAAAGGATCATGGCAATACGCTGACGGATAAGGTCGGATGTAGCAGCAACCTTGTCTGCAAGCTGTTCAGGATCGTAACCTACAACGTTCCAGCCATCTTCTATATAAGAATCCAGTGTCAAACCGCCAAAGCTGCTCATATAGTCTGTTCCGTTGGCATTTTCGTAATAATAATAGAACTCGTATATATCCGAAAGGGTGTAGGCGGACAAACCGGCGCCTTCACGGTAGTTTGTCCAGGTCTCACCGTTCTCCTCAACTTCATAGGGTTCACAAAGATATGCTATACCTATGCTCTTAATGTCTTCGTCGTATTCTAATATAAAATCGTATCCTTCGTATTCTTCAAAAAGTGAATAGTAGTTTTCGCCTTCAAAATATTCGCCGTTAGCCCTGATATACTCAACTATAACTTCAAAAGCGCCGCTTCTGTCCACATAACCGTACATAAAGAACTCGTCAACGCTCATTACCATACGGCAGACCTGAGCACGGGTAGCGCTTGATCTGGGAGAAAGAGTGGTGTCGCTTGTGCCCGAGATGATACCTGCCTTAACTGCCCACTGTACCTGCTCGTACGCCCAGGAGGAAACCTTGGACTCATCCTCATAGCAGGAAAGATCTGCGTAAGATTCTACGTCACAGCCTTCTGCTTGGGCAAAGAGATAAAAGAGTCTTGCAAGCTGTTCACGGGTGATCTTTTCGTTAGGACCGAAACGTGTTTCGGAAAGTCCTGCAACAAAGCCCTGCTCTACCGCCCAACAAACGGGAGCGTTGAACCAATGGTTAGACTTTACGTCATCAAAGCCGCTGTCAGCGGACTTATAGACATCAAGCTCTGCGCCTGCATACATAGCAAGGATCTGCACAAACTGTGCGCGGGTAAGAGTTCCGTTAGGCTCAAAGGTAGTCTCGGTCATACCGTTGACCACGCCCATAAGATAACAATATTCGATACCCTGATAGTACCATGCGCCTTCTTTTACGTCGGTAAAGGGCATACCTTCATCCGCAGATGCAGTAAAGGTAAACGCCGACATAAGCATCAAAGCGACAAGTAATAAGCTTATAAATCTTTTCATAATTTTCTCCTTGGAATTTATTAACTGTATTTTAACACATTAAAAACAAAATGTCAATAACAATCGGCTCAGACAGAGGAACAGGCATACAAGCAAAACAAACCAAAGACCGCTGATACAAAAAAGAAAACGGCATCTCTGCCGTTTTTCTCCTTAATTTTGCATTTTGCATTTTGCATTAAAAAAGCCGTCCTTACGGACGGCTTTTAATTGTTTTTTACTTATGCAAGCTCTGCAAAGTACTTGATGGTTCTTACCATCTGGCTGGTGTAGGAGTTCTCGTTGTCGTACCAAGAAACAACCTGTACCTGGTAGGTATCGTCG
>JBGUUX010000070.1:0-53370 GCA_045133915.1 Eubacteriales bacterium
TCTTCACCCTGTGCATTTGTAAGGAATTCACCCATAAGCTTCTTTTCACCTGTAGCGGGGTCACGTGTGAACGCAACGCCTGTACCACAGTCTTCACCCATGTTACCAAACGCCATTGCCTGAACGTTAACAGCAGTACCCCAAGAATAAGGAATATCGTTGTCACGTCTGTAAACGTTTGCTCTGGGGTTGTCCCAAGAACGGAATACTGCCTTGACGGCACCCATAAGCTGCTCCTTGGGATCGCTGGGGAAATCGGTTCCGATCTTAGCCTTGTACTCAGCCTTGAACTGACCAGCGAGCTCCATAAGGTCCTCTGCAGTAAGGTCAACGTCCTGAGTAACGCCCTTTGCTTCCTTCATCTCATCGATGAGCTCTTCAAAGTACTTCTTACCAACCTCCATAACAACGTCGGAGTACATCTGAATAAATCTTCTGTAGCAGTCCCATGCCCAACGAGCATTACCGGACTTTTCAGCCATAACAGCAACAACCTCATCGTTAAGACCGAGGTTAAGAATTGTATCCATCATACCGGGCATGGATGCACGAGCACCGGAACGAACGGAAACGAGGAGGGGATTCTCCTTATCACCGAACTTCTTGCCGGTGATGCCTTCCATCTTGTCAATGTACTCCATGATCTGAGCCTGGATGTCATCATTGATCTTCTTGCCGTCCTCGTAGTAAGCGGTACAAGCTTCAGTGGTTACGGTGAAACCCTGGGGAACAGGAAGACCGATCTTGGTCATTTCTGCGAGGTTAGCACCCTTACCGCCGAGAAGCTCACGCATGGAAGCGTCGCCCTCAGAGAACAAATAAACAAATTTCTTTGCCATTGTTGGATCCTCCATATATTAAATATTATTTTTTGTCTATACAACGGATGCATTATAACATATTTAAGGATACTTTGCTACCTTCAATACCCAAAATTAACAAAATGTTTATCAAATTCCTTGCAATTATGCAGATTATAATATATAATATATAATATAAAATGGTTTAGTTTATATATATTAAAGGATTTTACGTAATGGCGAATATATTTGACCTTTTTAAGCAGATATCAAGTGAAAATAATACTCCCAAAGGACCTGTCACCCATATCGTTGCAGGCTTGGGTAACCCGGGCGCTAAGTATGCCCAGACACGCCACAATGCAGGATTTATGGCTCTTGATTATATAGAAGAAAAGTATAATTTCAAAACCAATAAGGTTAAGTTTAAATCCCTTGTGGGAGAGACGACCTTTGCGGGTAAGAGCGTACTCTTTATGCGACCCCAGACCTTTATGAACCTCTCAGGCGAGGCAATAAGAGAAGCGGCGGATTTCTACAAGGTACCCTCTGACAATATCATTATAATATATGATGACGTCAGCTTTGACCCCGGCACCATGCGCATCAAGCGTAAGGGAAGCGCAGGCGGTCATAACGGCATCAAGAATATCATATTGCAGCTTGACACAGACGTATTTCCCCGTATCAAGCTGGGGGTTGGTATAAAACCCAAGGAATACGATATGGTAGACTGGGTGCTTGGTAAGATGCCTCCAGATACACACAAGGACTTTTTTGCTACCCTTGAAAAGACACCCGAGGCTCTTGAGCTTATTATATCGGGCAATCTTGATAAGGCGATGAACCAATTTAACTGATGAAACGTATTACCGATTACTTAAAAGAAAATAAGGAATATAAGCAGGTATACGACTGCTTTACCGAGCAGAGAAGCGCACGCAAGCCCCTACCCATGACGGTAACTGGACTGTGTGACGGCGCACGCTCTGCCTTTTGTCGTGCTATCGTTGAGGATTATCGCCGTGACGGAGGCGGTGCCATACTCATTATCGCACCTGATGAAAAGACGGCTAACCGTATCAACGAGACACTTTCGCTCTCTCTTACAGGTGCGGTGTATATCTACCGTGATTATATGTTCCATAACGTGGTAGCTTCCCACGAGTTTGAATATGAGCGTATCTTTGCTCTCTCGGGTCTTCTTGACGACAGACTTGACTATATCGTGGCGACCCCCGACGCTATGCTTCAGTATACCATGCCTGCAGACGTGCTTGAGGCCTCCCGCCGCCGTCTTGAGCCGGGTTATGAGTGTGACCCCGAGGAGCTTTGCGCACATCTTGTATCCCTTGGCTATGCCAGATGCGAGACTATAGACGGTAAAGGTCAGTTCTCGGTGAGAGGCGGTATCCTTGATATCTTTTCTCCCGATATGGATACACCTGTCCGTATAGAGTTTTTTGGCGATGAGATAGACACCATCACCGCCTTTGATATAATGACTCAGCGCCGCAGTGACCCCGTTGATATAATTGATATAACTCCTTGCCGAGAGATAATTCTCACAAAGGAAAAGACGGCTGAGCTTATAGATATCATTTCTGCCGAAGCTAAAAAACAGAACGATTTCAGCAAAAAAGAGGTCTTTGACCGTGAGCTTGAGGCTCTGCGCAGCGGTACCGATATACATTTTATAGATAAATATATCTCTGCGGTATATCCCGAAAGAGAAACTCTTCTTGATTACCTCGGTGTAAACGTTCCTTATATATTGATCGAGGAAAACGCCGTTACAAAGCGTCTTGAAGCTTACGACTGGCAGCTTAACCAGACCACAACCGAGCTTCTCTCTGCAGGTGTAGACAAGAAGATATGTGACTACGGTAAGTGGAAGCAGGACTTTGACGTTAAGCTCTCTACCTCAAGCGGTATTCTTTGCGATACCTTTTTGACCTCGTCTGGTGGTGCTAAGCGCTCGGGCGTGTTCAGCTTTATGACCAAGCAGACCGCTTCGTATTTTGATAAATACGATCTTCTGTTTGAGGATCTTCTGTCGTATCTGCGCTCCGACTACCGTGTCATTATCCTCTGCGAAAACAAGGCGGCGATAAAGGAGCTGACATCGGCACTTGACGAGAACAATATAACCGCCCTTACCGAGTCGGATCCCGAATACGGTAAGCCGCTCCTTATATATAACGACAATCTCCCCTGCTTTGAGCTGACCGCATCAAAGTTCGTATGTCTTACTACTCTAAAGGGAAATGAACGTGTCCGTGCCAAGCTTCAAAAGGCAAAAAAGAAGCACAAGAAAAAGGACGGACGTGAGAGCATCATGTCCTATGCCGATCTTAATATCGGCGACTTTGTGGTACACGAAAACCACGGTATAGGACAGTATCTGGGTATGCAGAGCCTTACACTTGAGGGTGTACGACGTGACTTTGTCAAGATAAAGTACCACGGTACCGATATGCTCTATCTGCCCTGTGACCAGCTTGATTCTATAGCAAAGTATATCGGCGCAGGTTCGGATGACGGAAGCGTAAAGCTTTCCAAGATGGGCGGTAACGAATGGGTCAAGGCTAAGGCTAAGGCTAAACGTGCCGCAACCGATATGGCAAAGGATCTTATACAGCTCTACGCACAGCGTCTGAGACAGAAGGGTCACGCCTACGACCCCGACGATGATTTTCAGAGACAGTTTGAGGATGAGTTTGAATACGAAGAGACCGACGGTCAGCTTCTTGCGGTAGAAGAGATCAAGCGGGATATGGAAAGCGAACATCCCATGGACCGTCTGCTCTGCGGTGACGTAGGCTTTGGTAAGACCGAGGTAGCACTGCGAGCTGCATTTAAGGCAGTTAACGGCTCAAAGCAGGTTGCAGTTCTTGTGCCTACCACCATACTTGCAATGCAGCATTATCAGACTATAGCCTCCCGTATGAGAGGATTTCCCATCAAGGTGGATATGCTCTCCCGCTTCAGAACAAACAAGCAGCAGGAGGAGACTATACGTAAGCTCCGCCGAGGTGAGATAGACATTATCGTGGGTACTCACCGTATGCTGTCAAAGGATATAGTTTTCCACGATCTCGGACTTGTTATCGTAGACGAGGAACAGCGCTTCGGTGTTGCCCAAAAGGAGAAGCTGAAGCAGCTTTCAAAGAACGTTGACGTTCTTACGTTAACGGCTACCCCTATCCCCAGAACCCTCAATATGGCTATGAGCGGTATCCGCGATATGTCTGTGCTTGAGGAGGCTCCGGGAGACCGTATGCCTGTACAGAGCTACGTTCTTGAGTATGATGATACCATTATAGCTGAAGCTATAAACAAGGAGCTTCGTCGAGGCGGTCAGGTATTCTATCTGTATAACCGCGTTGACAATATCAATAACGTAGCATCCCGCATATCCGCTATGGCGCCTGATGCCAAGGTGGCAGTTGCCCACGGACAGATGGATAAGGAACAGATGAGCGAGATATGGGAGCAGATGGTAACGGGAGATATAGATATCCTTGTCAGCACCACTATTATAGAAACAGGCGTTGATATCCCTAACGCCAATACTCTCGTTATAGAAAACTCCGACCGTATGGGTCTTAGTCAGCTTCATCAGATAAGAGGACGTATAGGTAGAAGCAACCGCCGTGCTTATGCATATTTTACCTATTCCAAGGGCAAGGTGCTTTCCGAGATATCGGAAAAGAGACTGTCAGCTGTACGCGATTATACCGAGTTCGGCTCCGGCTTCAAGATAGCTCTTCGTGACCTTGAGATAAGAGGTGCAGGTAATCTCCTTGGCTCAGAGCAGCACGGTAATATCGAAAGCGTAGGTTACGATCTCTATATCAAGATACTCAATCAGGCTATCCTTGAGGAGAAGGGTGAGCTTATTCCCGAAAAGCCTGAGTGTACGGTTGACATCAAGGTAAACGCCTTTATCCCCGAAGCATATATAACCTCCTCGGCACAGCGTATTGAGGCTTATAAGAAGATAGCTTCTATCGAGAACGAGGATGACTATTGGGATATAGTAGACGAGCTTCTTGACCGTTACGGCGAGATGCCCATGCAGGTAGAGAACCTTTGCCGTATATCCTATATACGTGCCCTTGGCAGAACTGCGGGGCTTAGTAAGATAGTAATGTCGGGTACGTCAATGAACTTCTATTCAGAGCCTATTGACGTAAGAACCTGGACGGTACTTGCGGGAGAATATAAGGGTAAGATACTTCTTAATCTTTCATCCAAGCCCTATGCTACCTACCGTATGGCGGGCGAAAAAAATCCCCTTGCCAAGACCATAGGCGTTCTTGCAAAATATATTCAGTATCAGAAATCAGAGGAAACAAAATGAAAAGAATAACACTTTTAATCCTGTGTATATGTCTCTGCGTATCCCTTTGCGCATGCACCGGTGCAGAGGGTAAGGCGATAATGTCCTATAAGGGTGCAAAGGCGACAGAAAGCCTGTATTCCTATTGGATGTCTACCTATAAGAGTAATTTCTTGTATTACTATAACGACGGTATAGACAGCGACGAGTTTTGGGACACCCTTATATCGGATGACCAAAGCTATGAGGAATACGTTGTCAACTGGATAGATACCGAGATGCAGTACCGTACCGTTGCTCTCTGGCTCTTTGATGAGTAT
Source organism: Eubacteriales bacterium (assembly GCA_045133915.1). Lineage (GTDB taxonomy): Bacteria > Bacillota > Clostridia > Oscillospirales > CAG-272 > RGIG7300. The sequence goes on from JBGUUX010000070.1 coordinate 5,466, forward strand.
AAGCTTAAGCTTTCGGATGCACGTATTGCCGAGATCGATGCCGATATTGCAGAAAAGATAGAATACGCAGGTACAAGAGAGCAGATAAATACCGAACTTTCAAAGTTAGGTATGAATCTTGATATGCTCCGCGAGGTGTACATCGCTAACGCCAAATATGACGCCGTTTACGAGTATCTCTACGGCGCAGGGGGTAAGGAAGCTCCCACAGATAGCGACAGGGCAGAGTATTATAATGATAACTACTACTGTCTCAAGTATATAACCATCTATTCCGGCGCCAGCCTCAAGACTGACGAAAGCGGTAACTACGTCTATGACGATGACGGTCAGATAGAGCTTGTACGTCTTACCGAGGACGAAAAAAAGGTAAAGCAGCAGCTTATAGATACGGTGGTTGCAGGAGTTACGGCAGGCGGTGACTTTGACCAATATATCAAGGAGTTTTCCGAGGTGGACTATAGCGACTATCCCGACGGATTTCTTGTATCAGAGAACGATTACAGCCGTTTTGGAAGCGATATAGTCAAGGCTGCAACCGAACTCAAGGTAGGCGAGATAAGAACGGTATCCGATGAAAACGTAACCTATATCATACAGAAGTGCGCCCTTACCGAATACACCTCTCTTACTCAGAACAATAAGACCCAGCTTGAAAATATGGACGATTATATAGTAAGAGAAAAGTATACCGAAAAATTTGGCGCTTACGCCAAAGACGTAGTGGTAAATACAGACCTTAAGGACAGCTACAATATCCGTAAGGTATCCGAAAACTCTTATTTTTAAAGGACAGTATATATGATAAAGCTTTTAAGTTCTATCTTTATTAAGGATAGGGATAATACAGGCGATCCCGCAGTAAGAACTGCATACGGAACCCTGTGCAGTATCTTTGGTATATTTCTCAATCTTCTGCTTTTTGCAGGTAAGCTTGCATGCGGTCTTATAAGCGGATCTATTGCAATAACCGCAGATTCATTTAACAACTTAGCCGATGCAGGCTCAAGCATCGTTACTCTTTTTGGTTTCAGATTAGCAAACATGAAGCCCGACCCCGAGCATCCCTTCGGTCACGGCAGATTTGAGTATATCTCGGGTCTGGTTGTTTCCTTTGCTATACTTCTTATGGGATTTGAGTTGGCAAAAAGCTCGGTGTCTGCTATTGCTAATCCCGAGCCGGTAGAGTTCTCCGTGCTTTCGCTTATTATCCTTGCAGTTTCGGTAGCCGTAAAGCTTTATATGGCATTCTATAACAGAGCCATAGGTAAAAAGATATCTTCTGCGGCAATGGATGCAACCGCTAAGGATAGCTTAAGCGATGCCGTATCTACAGGCGTTATCCTTGTTATCGCAATAGTAACACCCTATATTCCCTTTGCCATCGACGGTTGGGCCGGTCTTGTGGTATCCGCGCTTATCCTTTGGGCGGGTATAAACTCGGTTAAGGATACCATTTCGCCTCTTCTCGGACAGAGCCCCGACAAGGAGTTTGTTTCTGATATAGAGAAGATAGTTATGAGCTATCCCAACGTGTCGGGTATACACGATCTTGTGGTACACGACTACGGTCCCGGAAGACTTATGATAAGTCTGCATGCCGAGGTGCCGGTATCTATGAATATCAACGTTGCCCACGATATGATCGACAATATCGAGGTGCATCTGACAAAGGAGCTTAACTGTCACGCCGTTATACATATGGACCCCGTTGACTACGACGATCCCAAGACCGTTGAGCTTCGTGTTAAGGTAAACGAGATAGTCAAGGGACTTTGCGGTAACGCATCTATTCATGATTTTCGCGTAGTGTACGGTAACACCCACACCAACCTTGTTTTTGACGTGGTGTTGCCCTTTGATACAGACTTTGGTGATAAAGATTTTATTTCAAAGGTAGAAAAGCGTGTCAAAGCATATGACGAAAACCTCAACTGCGTAATACACATAGATAAAGATTATACCGGTCATTGATATTTTATAATAAGTGTGTTATAATATATCTATCAAAAAACAGGAGAAAAGCAATGAAAAAGATTATTTCTGTTGTATTAGCTATGATCATGCTGATACTTTGCATCCCATCTTCCGCCGAAACGGTAAGTTTTCCCGACGTTAAGGAAAGCGCTTGGTACTATGATGCAGTTACATACTGTGCGGGAAAGGGAATATTCAACGGCAACAAGGACGGCAGCTTTGCTCCCGCAAAGTCTATAACAAGAGCTGAATTTGTTGTAGCCCTTGCCAACTATTCCGGTGAGGATATTAGTGCCGAAGAATGTGACCGATTTACCGATATTAAGCCATCCCATTGGTTTTACAGCGCAGTAGCTTGGGCGGCAAATAAAGGTATCGTTTCAGGCACTTCTGAGACCACGTATTCTCCCTCAAAGCAGATAAGCCGTCAGGATCTCTGTCTTATGCTTATGAACTACCTTAAATATAAAGGCATTGAGCTTGAGTCTGATATGTCAGCACCCTTTGCAGACGATGCAAAGATAGGCGCTTGGGCAAAGGATGCGGTATACGCTATCAAGAAAGCGGGTATCGTAGCAGGTATGGGCGAAAACAAGTTTGATCCCAGAGGTAACGCTACAAGAGCTCAGGTTGCACAGATGATGATGCAGTTTGATAAATTTATGGAAAGCGCAGGCACTTCTCCTATGAAAGTTGAAAAAATTAAGATAACTATCCCAGGTGTAGAGGGCTCTGTCAAGTTTATGCATTTAAGCGACAGCCATCTGACCCTCTTTGATGAGACCGACTCTGAAAAGGCGGTTGCAGAGATGACCGAAAGAGGAGCAATGTTTGATAAGCAGGTGGGCGACGGAATCAAACGCGAGGACAAGCTTGCCGGGTTCTATGCAATGGCTGAGGAAGAGGGCGTAGATGAGATCCTTCTTTCAGGTGATATAATCGACGCTCCCAGTAACGGTAATATGAAGTTCCTTGCCGATCTTGTAAGCAATTCCAAGATCCCTTCAATATACACTCTCGGTAATCACGACTGGTCTTTCTCTGATAACTATCAGGGTGAAAGAGACAAATACGTTCCCGGATTTGCCGAGATCTTCGGAACCATTGACCCCGATACCGAGGTTAAATATTGGGATGACGTTTGCAGCGTTTATGAGTACGACGGCTTTGTTCTTGTAACCGTTGATAACAGTAACGATCAGGTACCTTCTGCGGCAACTTCTATTCTTAAGAGCTACGCAAAGTCAGGCACTCCTGTTATACTTATGCTTCACGTACCCGTAAGCTGCGAGAGCGCAGTTGCAGACGTAACAAATATGTGGGGCAGAGATATTGCTATAGGTTCTGCCGCTCTTAACCCCAACGCATCAACAAAGCAGTTTGTAGAATTTCTCAGATCCAACGAGTCTACTGTTGTGGCAATCCTTGCAGGACATACACATTTAAGCCACGTAGACGACGTAAGCCCCAACAATGATACAGTGCAGTACACCCTCGGAGCAACCTTTGAGGATTATGCAAGAATATTTGAAATAGTAGGTGAATGATATGGGTTTTGTAAGTACATTTATTGATAACAGCGAACATTATCCCTCTCTTATAGAACAGGGCGAATCTTATGCGGTGCAGTTTAATGCCCTTGTACCCTTTGACGGATATCATTATATCTGTCCCCGCATGTCAGCCCATGACGGTATTCTCCACTTATCTCTCTACAAGTGGAACCGTACATACAACGAAACCGTAAACGGTGAAGCTATTGCTACCACCGTTTGCGACCTTGCCAACGGTACGACCATGGAGTTCTATTTCCCCGAGCAGCAGCCGGGTGAGTACCTTATCGTAGCTCACGACGGTACCCGCGGTGTAGGTTTCTGCGGTCTTATCGATTCCTTTGACGGTGCGCTTATCTATATCAACGGCACACCTGCTGACGGCAGTATCGAGGGCTACGTTAAGTTTACTCAGGATGCCGAAGAGTATTTCGGTGAGCTTTCTATGGATTTTGAGGCTATCAAGCCCGTAAAGCCTATGCCCAAGCAGATGCTCTCCATCAATCACCCCATCAATGCAATGAAGGTGGATAACGAGAGCTTTACTGCAATCGACGGTCTGGGCCGTAAGCTTCCCACCTTTGAAGAGGTAGGCGAAAAGAGAAAAAGGAAGAGCGTAGGTCTTTTCTACTGGGATTGGCACTATCACTACGAGCTTTCCAAGCCCTGTAACGTAAGCAAGATAATCGCAGAGCATCCCGATGCCAAGAATGATTACAATCATCCCATCTGGGCGGATAATCAGGCAGAGGCATACTTCTGGAACGAGCCTGTTTACGGTTATTATACCTCTAACGATAAGTACGTTCTCCGCCGTCAGGCAGAGCTTTTGGCTGATGCAGGTGTAGACTTCATCGTATTCGACTGTACCAACGGCTCCTATACCTGGAAGGTAGGCTACGAGACTCTTCTTGAGACCTTCCACGAAGCGAGAATGGACGGTATCAAGACACCTCAGGTTGCATTTATGTTTAACTTTGCACCCTTCCGTTCTACCCACGTAATGCTCCGTAAGGTATATACCGATATCTACCGCCGCGGCAGATATAAGGATCTGTGGTACTACTATGACGGCAAGCCTCTTGTTATCGGCTTTGACGATATCTTCAAGACCGGCAGAAGACTTGATAACGAGATCCTTGATTTCTTCACCTTCAGACGTAACGATCCTCTCTATTTTACCAAGGAATCCCCCACTCCCGACTCCTGGGGCTGGCTCTCTATCAATCCTCAGGCTAAGTACGCTCCCCGTGAGGACGGAAGCTTTGAGCAGATGACGGTAGGTGTAGCACATAACGCAAGCGTTCACGGTCTTGTTCCCATGAACGATATCAGAGGCGGTGTATACGGCAGAAGCCATACCACCAACCCCGATTATTCTTATACCTATAAGAGAGCAGGCAAGGACTTTACCGCAAAGGCGGGAATTGAGAACGATCATTATTACGGTCTTAACTTCCAGGAACAGTTTGATTATGCAATAGAGTCTGATCCCGACGTACTCTTTATCACAGGCTATAACGAATGGGTTGCAGGCAGACATCCCGTATGGCAGGAATCTCCCAACGCATTCCCCGACCAGTATTCTGATGAGTTCAGCCGTGACGTAGAGCCTACCAAGGGTCCCTTAAAGGATTTCTACTATTATCAGATGGCGGCTAACATCAGACGCTTCAAAGGTCTTTCTAAGCCTCAGGCTCACGCAGTAGAAAAGAGCATTAATTGTATTTGCGATTGGAACGATGTTCCCGCAGTTAACCTCTATCTCAACACCGCACCCAAGCGTGACAACGACGGTTGGGCAGGCACACACTACGTAAACGATACTGCACGTAATAACGTCGCAGTTACAAAGTGTGCCTATGATAACGAGAACGTATACTTCTACGCTAAGTGTATGGCTGATATCACAGCTCCCGAGGCTGACAACTGGATGAGACTCTTTATCTCAACCGACGACACTAAGCCCAATTGGGAAGGTTTCAACTATTATGTCAGCTGCTTTGAGCGTAGGTTAAAGGTAAGCACGGGCGGTTGGAGCTTTGAAGACATAGCGGACGCCGAGGTAGCCGTTACAGGCGACACTCTTACCGTTAAGATCCCCCGTTCAGCCCTCGGTCAGGATAAGCTTAACTTCTCCTTTAAGTGGTCGGACAACGCACAGAACGACGGCGATATCATGGACTTCTACGTAAGCGGTAACGTAGCACCCTGCGGAAGATATTCTATTCCCGTAAAAGAATGATAAACAAAAATCCCGAACGGAATTTCCGTTCGGGATTTTTTATAGTTCTATCTTTCTGTCCTTAAAATAATATTCCTTATCTCTGTCATTTATCTCTCTGAGTACTTTGCAGGGATTACCTACCGCAACTACGTTTGAAGGTAAGTCCTTTGTGACAACCGAGCCTGCACCCACAACGGTGTTGTCACCGATAGTAACACCGGGCAGGACAATAACACCTGCGCCAAGCCAGCAGTTACGCCCTATATGGACGGGCATATTGTACTGATACGCCAGTTCACGAAGCTCCGGCAGTATGGGATGACCTGCGGTAGCTATGACAACGTTAGGACCGAACATAGTACAGTCGCCAACGTATATGTGGGTATCGTCAACCAAAGTAAGATTGAAGTTTGCATATATATTATTACCGAAATGTACGTGAGCACCGCCCCAGTTTGCGTGCAGGGGAGGCTCTATATAACAATCCTCACCTATCTCAGCAAACATATCCTTTAACATTTCGGTTCGTTTTTCAAGCTCTGTGGGTCTTGTCTGATTAAAATCATAAAGCTTATCAAGACACTCTATTTGTTTTTCAAATATCTCTTTGTCGTTTGGCAGATACAGATCTCCCGTGTGCATCTTATTTATCATTATTCACCTCGTTAAATTTATCAAACAATGCCTTTGACATATCCTGCATTACCTTGACATCGGTTTTAATGACCTTGCGGTCATAGGTAACAAGACCGTTGGTCTCGTCCTCGATATCGCTTACCTGAGTAAGCACGGTAGCGCACAGACCCTTTTCTATGTTGGGAATGATTTCGTTCCTGTACAGGTTGTCAAGGGCTTTTGTAAAGTCATCTGTATTTTCAAAATACTTATACCCATAAGTCTTTGACAGATTAAAGGAATGCTCGGGTATCTTGCAGCTGTAACCTCCGAACTCGGAAAGAACCAAGGGCTTGTCGGAAGGCTTTAAGTTGATCTTTCTAAAATAAACGTGCTCACTTACCACGTCGCTTTCTTTTGTTCTGAACCAGCCCGATGCAGTATCGTATATCCTCGAGGGGTCAAAGCTCTTGAACTTACGGTAGAGCTTGTCACCGTCGTGCTGACCCCAGCCTTCGTTGAATATGGTGTAGTAGCATACCGAAGGGTGATTATACAGAAGGCGCATCATATCCATAGATATCCGACGGAACTCTGCCTTTGTCTTATCGTTTACGGGACGGGTAAGACCTTTTTTGATGCCCACGGTAGGCAGTACAGTATCAAGCAGATAGTTGTACCCGCCGCAGTTCACCATATCCTGAAAAACTATCATTCCGTACTTGTCACAGTAATAATAGAATAATTCGGGCTCGATCTTGATATGCTTACGAAGGGTGTTGAACCCCAAACGCTTCATAGTAAGGATATCGTATTTATATCCCTCGGGAGATGCGGGAGTGTATATTCCGTCAGAGTAATACCCCTGATCCAGTATACCGTGGAAGAAATAAGGCTTACCGTTAAGACATATATAGTTCTTATCCACAGTGACGGTACGCAGAGCAAAATAAGATTGAACCTTATCATCACCGCATTCGATTGTAAAATCATATAAATACGGATTTTCGGGTATCCAGTGTATAGGGTTATCGATATCTATCTTGATATAGCTTCCGTCAAACTCGTATACCTTATCACCAAGGGTGAGCTTTTTATGCTTTGCTCCTCCGACGGTCTCTATCTTTACCGAGTCAAGTGTGGGAGTTATCCATAAGCTCTTGATATATTCCTTGGGAACCTCCTCCAGCCATACAGTCTGCCATATACCGCTTATGGGGGTATACCACATACCTCCGCGTTTTTTGCATTGCTTACCGTAGGCGCTTGTACGGTCAAGATCGTCTGTAACGACTACACGAAGGGTGTTTGCCGACTCAAGATGTTCTGTGATATCAACCTCAAAGGGCAGATAACCTCCGTTATGAGTAGTCACAAGTATACCGTTTATATATACCTCTGCTACCTGATCCACAGCACCAAAATGAAGAATAACGCGCTTGTCGGTCTTAATCGAAAACTCTCTTACATAGACATACTGTTCACCCTTTTTAAGCTCGCGGCATATACCCGAAAGTACCGATTCGGGCGGAAAGGGTACTTTTATCTTTCCGATATGTTCTTCAGTTCCGTTCTTTAATACAGACAAGTCCCATTCTCCTAAGAGGGGAATATAGCCGTCTCTTTTAAGGGTAGGTCTTGGATATTCCTTTTCCCATGTTATACTGCTATCGGTAAACGGTGTATATAAATGCTGTAACTTCATTCTATCACATCCTTTTATTTGATTTTATCATTGTCGAATGAAATAGTCAATTAATTTCAAGAAATCGGTTTACAATGGAAATTATTTGTGTTAAAATACATAGGTATCCGCCTTTAGCTCAGCTGGATAGAGTACCGGATTCCGATTCCGTTGGTCGCAGGTTCGAATCCTGTAAGGCGGGCCAAAAAACCAAGTCTTCGACTTGGTTTTTTTATCCAAGCCAAAAGGCTTGGTGTATCATTCATATTCAGAGGTGCAATATGATCAACATAACCATCTGGCTTGACAATTTTATAAATACGTTAGAAAACACCTTCGGTAACCGCATTTGGTTTGTAGGTCTGCAGGGTAGCTATGCAAGAGGTGAAGCTACAGAAACAAGCGATATTGATACCGTCGTTATCCTTGACACCCTTACTACGGAGGATATCACGGCATATAACGCTATGCTTGATACTCTGCCTCACAGAGAGCTTATCTGCGGCTTTATTTCGGGTAAGAGTGAAATACTTAACTGGGAGCCCTCGGATCTCTTTCAGTTTTATTATGATACCAAGCCCATAAAAGGCAGTCTTGATGATCTGCTTGAAGTAATAGACGGTACAGTCGTTGACAGAGCAATTAAAACAGGTGCCTGTAACATCTATCACGGCTGTGTACACAATATGCTCCATACAAAGAGCGACGATATTCTTCGCGGTTTATATAAAGCCGCATCCTTTGTCATTCAGGCAATCTGCTTTAAAGAAACAGGGAAGTATATCACCCGCCGTACCGATCTTCTGGAATTTGTTTCAGGTGAGGAACAGAAGATATTAAAAATTATTATTTCATTAAATAACGGTGACAATATCGAGTTTTCCAAAATGTCCGAAGCCTTGTTTGCCTGGTCACAAAAGCTGATCGGTTGACAAAAGATACCGGATATGATATCTTAACCTTATAAAATCTTCAGAGGTTTATTATGTATTTACTTTGGATTATCCCCTTATCTATAGTAGTTTTAATATTACTTCCATCCTTAGTTTGCTTTATGATAGTATTCTATTCTCCCAAGCGTAAGGTGTTGGGTGATGACGAGTACGAGATCCCCGAGGGGGAGATATACGAGGTGCACCGTGATTATATGGTAACCTGGATAAAGAACTCCCGCACCATGCCCCACGAGGATATGTGTATTACCTCATACGACGGACTTAAGCTCCGAGGAAGATATTATGAGTATTCCAAGGACGCTGTCGTTGAGATCCTGTTTCACGGCTACAGAGGCTCCGGAGAGCGTGATCTTGCAGGAGCTATAGACAGATGCTTTCAGTTAGGCAGGAGCGCTCTTATCGTCGATCAGAGAGGTAGCGGACTAAGTGACGGACACGTTATTACCTTTGGTATCAAGGAGAGATACGATTGCCTTAGCTGGATAGAACACTGCATCAAGCGCTTCGGAGAGAACGTAAGGATCAAGATAACGGGAGTCTCTATGGGCGCGGCAACGGTTATGATGGCTTCAGGTCTTGAACTGCCGCGGAACGTTATCGGTGTTCTTGCCGATTGCGGTTATACCTCTCCTAAGGAAATCATAAAAAAAGTCATTAAGGATATTAAACTCCCCGTATTTGTTTTCTATCCCTTGATACGTTTAGGCGGTGTACTTTACGGCGGCTTTGATATAGAGTCCGCCTCTCCCATAGAAGCAGTCAAAAACTGTAAATTACCCATACTTATCTTCCACGGAGACGAGGATGCATTTGTTCCGTATTATATGGCGCAGGAACTTTATGATGCCTGCGGCTCTGACAAAAAGCATTTCCATACGGTCAAGGGTGCAGGTCACGGACTTGCCTTTCCAGCTGACAGAAAAGGATATCTTGACACGGTACGCAGAACCTCAAAGGAATGGGGAATATAACCTAATAAAATTCGGGCATATGCCCTAAAAAAGCCCGAAAACATCGGGCTTTTTATGATTTTATATAAGGAATTTTATATCTCCAATTCGTATAATAAGTGAAGGGGTCGAAAAATGACCCGCAGGAGGATAAAACTATGGATAACGGTGCAAGTAGCTACCGCCGTTTTCTTGATGGTGACGAAGCCTCCTTTGACGATATAATGAAGGAGTATTTTTACGGACTTGTATTCTTTATAAACCGCTACGTGCAGGACGTTCATGCGGCAGAGGATATAGCTGTAGATGCTTTCAGCGATCTTATTGTTAATAAGCATAGGTATAATTTCAAGGTTACCTTAAAGACTTATCTGTATATGTTAGGCAGAAGTCGTGCTCTTGATTATATAAGACACAGAAAAGCAATCGATTTCACCGAGCTGTCTGATGCAAACGCAATAGCAGACATAAACTCTCTTGAAGAACTGGTTATCACAGAGGAACGTAAACGCATAATACATAAGGCTATAGCAGAGCTTCCAAAGGATATGGGTATTGCGGTACATCTAATATACTTTGAGGATATGAGTTATGCTGATGCCGCAAGGGTAATGAAAAAGACCGGTAAACAGGTGGACAATCTCTTATATCGTGCAAAGAAAGAGCTTCGCACTATTCTCGGAGAGGACGGTGAAGCGTTGTTATGAAGCAATTAAAGGAATATAAGGCGGAGATATTCCGCCGAAGTGAAGAAATAATACTCGAAAGAACAGAAAATAAAAAGAGAAGAAAAAAGATCTTAATGTCTCTATGCGTACCGCTGTGTCTTGCAGTAGTCATAAGCTCTGTTATGATATTACCTTCGCTTATTCAAGGTGATCACGTTTCTAATGAAGAAGATAAAATTATAAGTGATGCAGACGGTGCAGCTCCTGTTGATACGCATGCTCGGAGCTATCTGTATGCAGATATTAGTTTTTGTGATGAAGATAAGCAAAACAGAATAGATGCCCCTGAAAAGTTAAACGAGCTTTCTGAGCTGATAAGATGTGCCTACGCTGACAGTTATCTATATTATGATATTACCGAACGGGGAAAAGGGGCAGAGGATGACGAAGGTGATTTTGTTGACAATGAAATGTACGATGCCGTTGATGAATCTGTTTCCGAAAATGAAGTTGAACGCTATACTATCACTCTTACCGCACCGGACGGCTACCAAAAGAAAATTATAATAGAGGGTAACACTATCAGCGACCCCGAGCTTGACATTGAGGCTACCTTAAAGGAAAAACGCTTAGAGCAGTTAAAGGAGCTTTTGATTTCTGTATATTGATTGGAGGCGTATTGATGAAAAAAGTAATTTTCATTTTTCTTGGTTTCTTACTTACGGTATGTACAGTGATCACAGTCCTTATCCTGTGCGACAGATATGGAACTGTAACCAACATCTCAACCAAAACCGATGATACTACCATTGAAAAAAAGCTACAGACAGACGTTGAGTTTACAGTCGAATATGCCCGTACAGGCAGTTATATTGAGGAGAATTATTATCCCATAGTAGAAACGATCACCTCGTACGATGCTCTGAACGAATACTACGAAGATAATAAGGACACCTATTATTTTGGCAGAGCGGATAAAAGCTATGGGGACTCAAGCACAGGCTTTCTTGACGCCTGCGACATGTACACCGAGGAATTCTTTGGGGAAAAGTCACTGATTTTCGTAATATTGGAAGAACCCAGCGGTTCTATACGGCATAGCGTTGAGTACGTTAAGCTTACAGACGGTATTATGGATATCGGAATAGATTCCATTGTTCCCGAAGCCTGTACCGACGATATGGCAATATGGCATATTATTGTTTCGCTTGATAAAAACGCAATCCCCGAAAGCGAGGAAAATATCCGCATATTCTCTGACGGCAAGGAGATGGTAAGGGAGTATTTTGACTTCTTTATCAGGTGGAATACCTACGGTATCAGTTCTTATGACAGCAGAACAGGTCTGCTTATAAAGAGTAACGATGCCACACGTCCCGAGGATTATATTACAGGATGTTATCTGTCAAATGAACAGATGAAGAATATACGAAAAATCGTAGATGAACTTGATATCACAAGCTATCCTGATGAATATAACCCACACGGTAAAGGTGTTTCGATGCCTTATATGACGTTAGAATTATCTGTAGCTACAGAGAACTACACCAAAACCGTAAAAGTACCAGAAACGATACTGTCCTTTGAGGCGGATAACGCCCGGGGACAGCGATTCTTAAATGCTTTTGGTTCGATAATAGACATACTTACCAATACCGATGAATGGAGAGCTCTGCCTGATTACGAATTTTTCTATGACTGAGAGGAGACATTAATATGAAAAATAAAATATGGATACCGATAGCCGCAGTAGTTGTGTTACTTGCTGTATTGTTTATCCCGGTACCCAAGTCAAGCTATGACGATGGAGGAACAAAAGAATATGTTGCTCTGACCTATAAAATTGTATCTTGGCACAGAATCACATCCGGTAATGAAGTATATAAGAATATAAATATATATTTCGGTCAAGACAGAAATAAATCTATTGACGAGTTGTGGGAGCTTGAATATGAAGAGAAGGATTTACAAAGCTCTTATATACATGAATATACCAATACCTTGTACGAATTTCTCGCCGTTATAGTAGAGTATAACGGCAACCTTGTGGTTGTCGAACCTCTTGAGGGCGAAGAAGAACGTAATTCTTGTAGCCGCATATCATTTTCGGTAGGTGAGCTTGAGGACATCGAACCCTGTGTGGGCGATACGGTACGGGTGTATTATACAGGCGGTATAATGGAGACCTATCCTGCACAGATAAATGCAAGCTCTTGGGAGCATTACAATTTGGAGCCTTACTTTGACGTGTCAAACGGCTATGATATAGTTGATGAAAAACCTGTAATATATCTTTATCCAGAAAGAGAAACCGAGGTATCGGTCAAATTAAAGCTTGACGGAGAGTTGACTTGTACCTATCCCGAATACAAAGACGGCTGGAGCGTAACCGCATCCCCCGACGGAACATTGACCGATGCAGAGGGTCAAAGCTATAACTATCTCTATTGGGAAGGCAGTAGTAACGCAGAATACGATCTTACAAAGGGCTTTTGCATCAAAGGAGATGACACAGCCGCTTTTCTTGAAAAGGCACTTGAAAATCTTGGACTTAACCGCCGTGAAGCGAATGAATTTATTGTTTATTGGCTTCCTAAAATGGAATCTAACCCCTACAATATAATCACTTTCCAGACCGATACATACACCGACTCGGCGAAGCTTATGGTAGCTCCCACTCCAGACACGATTATCCGTGTGTTTATGGCGTGGCAGGTAAGTGATGAATATGTTTCTATGCCTGAACAGGAGCTTACTGCATCCGAGCGTACCGGTTTTACCGTTGTAGAATGGGGCGGAGCAGAGATCAAATAAATAACAAAAGTCCCGAAATTCGGGACTTTATCTATTTTCTTACTTTCTTCAGATGCATCTGATATATTTCCTCGGTAGCAAGGGAGAGCTTGGTTACAACGTTTTCCTTATCGGGGTAACAGTAGAATGAATCGCTCTCGGTGGAAATATCCACACAGTCATAGGGTTTGATATGGGGAAAATCATATTCCACGTGGAGGCTGTTAGACTGTAAGGGCATACGCTGAATACGGTAGTTTTCGCCGTTGTAATATCCCTCAAGCACAAAACCGTTTTGGGGGTCGTGGGTGAGCTTGGCTACTCCCAAAGGGATGAATTTCCAGCAGTGGGGCATAGAATGAACGTCAACCTTACACTCAAAGTGATATCGGCCTTCCTCTATCTCACGGCGTACCTCTTGGCGTTCCCACTTGAACCAGTCGGGTACGTGGGTAAATTCGGTATTGCCGTCAAGAGCGGTCAAAGTGCCGTCTTCGTTTTGATGCCAACGCTTCCCGCATTTTCTACAGAATATATCGGCACCCTTACTGTCCATGACCGACTCTGCCATACAATGGGGACACTTGTACAGGATCTTGTGCAAGCCTTCGGCACGGTAGGGCTCGGTTATGAGGATCCCGTTATCCTTCTGATATTTGTATTCGTCGTATTCAAAGGCTTCTCTTATCTTAGCGTTTATCTCCTCTGTAGATAACGATGCCACGTCCTCTGCGGTCAATATCTGAGTAAGGGTAGTATGGAGCGGAACTTTTCTCTTTTTCTTTACGTTCCATACGGGGGAATGGAGATAATTACCTCGGTGCAGAGCCACCACTACGGGAACCTTGTTTCTCTTAACCAGCATACCTACCGAATCGGGCAGATATGAGGTTATACCGCATTGGCTGTATCTTGCCTCGGGGTACATGGTAAGCACGTCGCCGCGTTCCAGAACCTTTTTTATAGAACGTAAAAGGAACATATCGTTTGTAAACTTACGAGTACAGATAGCACCTATCCACTCCATAAGCCAGGGACGCATATAATAGCCGTCGATATTTACTACGTTATTCATGCGCTGAGGATAAGTACCCTCGGCTACCAGCTCAAAGTCGATAAATGCCTGATGGTTAGAAAGCAGAAAATACGGCGGCTTAAGTCCCTCCATATTGATACGCTCAACCTTGCGCTTTTTGCCGATAAGCATTATTTTTGAAAGAACCCAGATAAGCCAGGTCAGGTAGATAGGCTGTCTTATGGGATACTTTGCGGTCTTATAGAATTTTGGGTTTTTATAATTAACCTTCATAATACCGTCCTCCGATATAGATAAGACATTATACTACAAAATTTTGTAAAAAACAAGACTAATATTATCTTGAAATAAGAATAAAAAGGGTATATAATGTAATTATTGTATACGAAAGGACGTATTCCTATGAAGGTCACGTTAAAAAATCTGACAAAAAAGTTTCCGTCGAGAAATAAAAAGAATCCCGATGCTGTTGTAGCGGTAAACGATTTTACCCTTGATATAGAGGACGGCACGCTTATAGCTCTCCTTGGTCCCTCGGGTTGCGGTAAATCAACTACCCTTAATCTTCTTTCAGGTTTACAGAAGCCTACCACCGGAGAAATATATTTCGGTGACGACGATGTTACAGAGCTGCCTCCCGAAAACAGAGGTGTGGGCTTGGTGTTCCAGAACTACGCCTTATACCCCCATTTGACGGTAAAACAGAATATAACCTTTCCCCTTGAAAACCGTCGCGGCAAGGATAAGCTAAGTAAAACCGAGATGTCAAAGATGGCGGAGGAGACCGCAAAACTGGTGCAGATAGAGGAACTGCTCGACCGTAAACCCTCCGAGCTCTCAGGCGGTCAGCAGCAGCGTGTTGCTATAGCCAGAGCTCTTGTAAAGGAACCAAGAATACTTCTTCTCGATGAACCTCTTTCTAATCTTGATGCAAGACTGAGACTCCAGACCAGAGAAGAGATACGCCGTATTCAGCGTTCAACGGGTGTTACTACTATATTCGTTACCCACGACCAGGAGGAGGCAATGTCTATCTCTGATATGATCGTGGTTATGAAGGACGGTATACTTCAGCAAAAGGGAAGACCTCAGGAGGTCTACGATAACCCCTGCAATCTCTTTGTGGCAAAGTTCCTTGGCACTCCTCCTATAAACGTATTTGACGGTGAAATTAAGAACGGTAAGCTCTATATAGGGGACGAGGCTGTAATAAGCTTTGATGCACCTGACGCACCTGTTGACGTTGCTATACGCCCCGAGGGCTTTACCCTTGACGGTGAGGGTACCTTTACCTGTAAACTCGACCGTATTGAGGTCATGGGCAGAGATATCAGCGTTGTGGCAGGACACACCGCTTCACAGAACGAGGTCATCCGTGCTATCGTCGATTCTGATAATCTGGCTGATATACATGGTGACAAGGTTTGCTTTAGCCTTAAAGCAAACAAGGTCTACGTCTTTGACAAGACAACGGGTGAAAGAATATGAAAAACAACCTCAAAGGCTGGTTGTATCTTCTGCCTGCCATACTCTTTTTAGGAGTGTTTATGGTCTATCCTCTGATAGACGTATTCGTGTACTCCTTTGAAGAGGGTTACAACTTTGCTTCACAGACGTATTTCGGCGTGGGTGAATATAATTTCTCTTACGTTCTCCACGATCCTTATTTTCTGCAGGCCCTTAAAAACACCTTTATTCTCGTTATCATAACCGTTCCGCTGTCTACCGGTCTTGCGTTACTTATCTCGGTAGGACTGAGCTCTATAAAGAAGCTCCGTGAACTCTATCAGACGGTATACTTTTTGCCTTACGTTACAAACACCTTGGCAGTAGGTCTGGTGTTTATGATACTCTTTAAGCAGACCCCTTACAGCGACGGATTGGCAAACACCGTGTTGTCTTGGTTCGGGGTTGCTCCCATAGACTTTATCGGCGGCCCCTATTGGGCAAAGATGCTTGTGCTTTGTATCTATACCATATGGGTGGTTATGCCCTTTAAGGTGCTTATACTCACAAGTGCTCTTGCATCTGTAAACGAGACTTATTACAATGCGGCAAAGGTGGACGGTACCTCAAAGTTCCGTATATTCCGTAAGATAACACTGCCTATGATATCGCCCACGCTGTTTTATCTTATCATCACAGGCTTTATCGGTGCGTTCAAGGCATATTCTGATGCGGTAGCTTTGTTCGGTACAGACCTCAACGCTGCCGAGATGAATACCATAGTCGGCTATATCTACGATATGCTCTACGGAAACTCGGGCGGTTATCCTTCCTATGCATCGGCTGCAGCTATTATCCTGTTTGTTATAGTGTTGACCATAACCTGCATCAACCTGCTTGTCAGCCGTAAGAACGTTCATTATTGAGAGGTGGCATATGAATTACGAAAAGATAGAAAAAGCCGCCTTAACAAAAAAGCGGATAAGCAACGTTATAGTATATACCCTCCTTACGGTATGGGGTATCATAGTTCTGTTTCCTTTTTATTGGATGATACTCACCTCTGTAAAGGAATACGGAGCATATAACTCAGAGTGGGTACCTAAGCTGTATACCTTAGCCCCTACCCTGGAAAACTATAGATCAGCCTTTACTGAAGTGCCCTTGGGCGGATATTTCCTCAATACGGTGATATTCACCCTTGCCACCACCGCAATAATGCTTGTGGTGACGGTGCTTTCCGCCTTTGCATTCTCAAGGCTTGATTTTAAGGGTAAGGATCTTGTGTTTACACTTTTCCTGTCCCTTATGATGATACCTAACGAGCTTGTTATCATCACAAACTACGTAACGGTAACAAACCTTGATCTAAGAAATACCTTTACCGGACTGATACTTCCGTCGGTGACCTCTGTGTTCTATATCTATCTGTTAAAGGAGAATTTCTCGCAGATACCTGACGAGCTCTATTATGCCGCCAAGGTTGACGGAACAAGCGATTTCAGATATCTTACCAAGGTCATGGTGCCTATATGCAGACCTACCGTGGTTACCATAACCATACTCAAGGTCATAGAATGTTGGAACTCATATGTATGGCCGAGACTTGTAACCGACGATCAGGCTTACTTCCTTGTTTCCAACGGTATACAGGAGATACGCGAGAACGGCTTTGGACGTGACAACATACCGGCTATGATGGCGGCTGTGGTCGTTATCAGCTTACCGCTTATCATACTCTTCCTTGTTTTCAGAAAGAAGATTATGGCAGGTGTATCGAGAGGAGGTCTTAAGCAGTGAAGAAGATAATTTCGCTTATGCTTATAATTGTAACTCTCCTTACTCTCACCTCTTGCCACGGCTCAAAGGAAAAGAAGGTCTTTGAGATACCCGAAAACTTTGACGAAACAAAGCAGTACGAGATCTCATTTTGGGCAAAGAACGATACCAACATGACGCAGGTGGATATCTACAAAAAGGCTATATCCGATTTTGAAGCTTTGTATCCCAACATTAAGGTCAATCTCAGACTATATACAGACTACGGAAAGATATATAACGACGTTATAACCAATATATCTACAGATACCACGCCAAACGTGTGTATAACCTATCCCGACCATATTGCCACATATCTTACGGGTGAGGATACGGTAGTACCGCTTGACGAGCTCTTTGTAAACGAAAAGTACGGTCTTGGAGGAAGTGAGCTTAAGTTTGATTCTCCTAGATTTGACGAGCTTATACCTCAGTTTATAGGTGAATGTGAGTTTAACGGTCACTATTATGCAGTACCCTATATGCGTTCCACCGAGGCTTGCTACGTTAATAAGACCTACGTAGAGAAGCTTGGCTTTACTCTCCCCGAGACTCTTACCTGGGACTTTATATGGGAGGTCAGCGAAGCGGCGACCGCAAAGAACCCGGACGGAACTTTTAAGGTAAACGGACAAAAGGTGCTTATACCCTTTATCTACAAGTCAACCGACAATATGATGATACAGATGCTCAAGCAGAGGGATGCCGGATATTCCACGGCTATGGGTGAGGTAAAGCTCTTTAATGAGACTACCGATGAAATACTCACCGATATTGCCGCTCACGTTGAAAGCGGTGCTTTTGACACCTTCAAGCACGCAGGATATCCCGCAAACTTCCTAAATGCAGGCCAGTGTATATTTGCCATAGATTCTACGGCAGGAGCTACCTGGATGGGCTCTGACGCTCCTCTTGTTGATATAGACGAGGATAAGCTTGTTGATTTTGAGACCGAGGTCATGACAGTACCTCAGTATGATCCCGAAAACCCTGTTATGATATCCCAAGGTCCTTCTATGTGTGTGTTTAACAAGGCAGATTCAGATGAGGTGATGGCATCATGGCTCTTCTGTCAGTTTATGTTGACAAACGAGGTGCAGATAGCATACTCACAGACCGAGGGCTACTGTCCTGTTACAACCAAGGCACAGGGAAGTAAAGAATACAAGGATTACCTTTCAAGAGCGGGAGAGGATAACGGGATGTATTATGACGTTAAGCTCATGGCAACAAACCTTTTGCTTGACAATACAGCCAATACCTTTGTTACTCCTGTATTTAACGGTTCCGCTTCTCTTCGTAACGCCGCAGGCCAGCTTATAGAGAACGTTAACAAGACGGTCAGACGTAAGCAGACCTTCGATGACAAATATCTTGACGACCTGGAAAAGGAAATGATATCCCTTTACCGACTTGACCAGATAACTACCTCACAGGGCAAGGTCACCCTCGGCGCTTTACCGACCGGGTCTGTCATATTGCTATCTTGCATAGGAATATGCTGGATAGGAATTGTAGCATATGTCATAAAGGAGAAAATAAAGGCCAAGTCTGTCAAATAGCTCTTAATTACTTGATTTTTACTGTAAAAGATAGTATAATATTTGCTGTGATAAATTTTTCACAAGAAAAGGAGATTAAAATTATGAAGAAGATTTTTGCAATTCTTATGGTTGCAGTTATGGTGTTTGCTTTTGCAGCATGTGCTACAACCAATGAGCCTGAGGTAAAAGAGCCCGTAAATAACGATGCTGTTGATACCGAAGAAGTAGTAGCAGACGACGTTACCGTTATGAGTTATGACGAGTACGTTGCAGCTGAGCTTGATTCTCAGGTTACTGTTGAGACCTACGTACAGGCTAAGCAGGGCTGGTGGGAAAAGGACGGCGTTGGCGTAGCTACATTCTACACCCAGAACGAGGACGGCGCATTCTTTGTTTACGAGATGCCCTGTTCCGAGGACGACTACAACAACAAGCTTGTTAAGGGCGCTAAGATCCGTGTAAGCGGTACTAAGGCTGAATGGGCAGGCGAGGTTGAGATCGTTGATGCAACATACGAGGTTCTTGAGGGCGAGTTCGTTGCTGAGGCTAAGGATCTTACCGACAAGCTCGGTACAGATGAGCTCATTAACTATCAGAACCAGCTCGCAATCTTTAAGGGTATGACCGTTGAGTCTATCGAGTACAAGAACGGCACACCCGGTGAAGATATCTACGTAACTCTCGGTTACAACGGCGCTTCCTACAGCTTCTGCGTAGAATCATACCTTACAGGTCCCGATTCTGACGTTTACACCGCAGTCGGCGCACTCAACGCAGGTGATGTTGTTGACGTTGAAGGCTTTGTATACTGGTACGAGGGCGTTAATACCCATATTACATCCGTTGCAGTTGCAGGTTAATTTAATTGATCTATAACAAATAAGCACCGCATTTGCGGTGCTTATTGTTTTTTTAGGATATATGTGTTATAATGTATTATCAAATTTGTAAAGGTGATACTATGAAAATTGCAGTTATAACAGGAGCATCCTCCGGCATAGGTAAGGAATTTGTCAAGCAGATAGACGCCCTTGAAGCCCTTGACGAGATATGGCTTATTGCCAGAAGAGAAGATAAACTGAAAGCGATAGCTTCCGAGCTTAAGAACAAGAGCAGAATCATCCCTCTTGATCTCTTGAGATCCGAAAGCTTTGACGCTTATAAAAATATGCTTAACGAAGATATAAACGTCAGATATCTAGTCAATGCCTCAGGCTTTGGCAATATGGGAGACTGGTCTGAGATATCAAACGACGCTCAGATGCAGATGATAGATCTTAACGTCAAGGCGCTTGTCAGTATGACTAATATAACCATACCACATATGAAGAAGGGAAGTATGATACTGCAGATGGGTTCTGCTTCCGTGTTCAATCCCTTGCCTTATTTCAACATATATGCATCTACCAAGAGCTTTGTAAGACATTATTCAAGGGCTCTCCACGAGGAGCTTAAGCCTCTTGGTATCCACGTTACCGTTGTGTGTCCCGGCTGGGTACGTACCGAATTTTTTGATCATACAAATGACAGTAACGTAAGCTACTCGCCTAAGAACTATAAGCCTATGACTGAGGCAAAGGACGTAGTACGCCGTGCACTGCGTCATGCAAAGCGAAATAAAGCCTTAAGCATCTACGGCTGGTTTACCAAAACACAGCATATATTAGGCAAGCTCCTGCCTCATAGCCTTATTATGAAAATGTGGAAGGGTATGCTAAAAGAGAATAAATAAAAAGTCCACCTCGGTGGACTTTTATTTATGTATAGGAATTTGTGTTGTTGCGTGTGCTAAGTAAACGTCGTTTACTTAGCCGCAGAGCAGGCAACTTGCCGCTTATTTCTTTTTCTTTGCATCCTTTGCAGACTTAGCAACGATAGAGCCAAGTGCAACGAGAGCAAATGCGTTGGGGATTACCATTAAGTAGTTAAAGAAGTCTGTAAGCTCCCATACGAGATCGTTCTTAAGAACAGAACCGAGGAATATGAAAGCTACGGATACAACGGAGTATACAACAACCGCTACCTTTGCATTCTTCTTAAAGAGGTACTGAACGTTGATCTTACCAAAGAAGTTCCAGCTGATGATGGTAGAGAATGCGAAGAAGAGCAGACATACTGCGATAAAGATAGTACCTACGTCTTCCATACCGGAGGGAAGAGCGGAGCTGAATGCCTTCTGCATAGCATCAGTCTTGGAAACTATTGCTGCATCGCCGGAGGTAGCTGAGATATAATCAGCACCGAACTTACCTGCAAGGATGCCACCCTTAGCATAAAGGGAAGAGATAACGACGAGGGCTGTCATGGTGAGAACGACAAAGGTATCGATAAACACACCGATCATAGCAACAACACCCTGATCGTGAGGCTTCTCTACGTTAGCCATTGCATGGGCGTGAGGTGTAGAACCCATACCTGCTTCGTTGGAGAAGAGACCTCTCTTTGCACCCTGGCTTACAGCGGTCTTGATTGCTATACCAACAGCACCGCCGACGAGAGCATCAGGCTTAAACGCGTACTTAAAGATCATACCGAAGGTCTCGGGAATCTGCTTGAAGTTACAACCGAGAACGATGAAACCGCCGATGAGAAAGAGAACTGCCATTACGGGAACAAGCTTCTCTGTAACGGATGCTATTCTCTGGATACCGCCGATGAAGATAAAGGCTGCAGCAGCGGTTACTATAAGACCGATAACCCACGTAGGAATTACGGGGAATGCGTTGTTAAAGGATTCTGCAATAGAGTTTGACTGAACCATAGAGCCCATGAAGCCAAGTGCAAGTGTAATAGCAACGGCAAAGAATACTGCAAGGAATTTACCGAAGTTACCCTTGAAAGCTTCCTTAATATAGTATACGGGACCGCCGTGTACGGCGCCGTCTTCGTCAACTTCTCTGGTCTTCTGTGCGAGAATTGCCTCTGCATAGATGGTAGACATACCGAGAAATGCGATAACCCACATCCAGAAGATAGCACCGGGACCACCTACAAGGATAGCGCCGGAAGCACCTACTATATTACCTGTACCAACCTGAGCTGCAACTGCGGTAGCAAGAGCCTGGAAGGATGAAAGACCGGACTTGTTCTTTTTACCTCTGAGAGAGATGCCTCCAAATACTCGCTTAAGACCTTCGCCGAAGCAACGTACCTGAACAAAGCGTGTTCTGACGGTGAAGTAAAGACCTACACCGATGAGCAGGATTATAAGGATATAATCCGCCAGATAACTGTTGATAGTCGCAACTATCTTTAAAAGTGTTTCCTGCATAAATGCCTCCAAAAAAAATAAAAGTTGCTAATAATAGCAACTCCGGAAAAACAGCATATAATTCTACTATATACTAACTCTATCCTTTTGCCTGAGAGATTCGGATCTGATAATAATTATTACCGTCACCTTGCACCTTCGGCACTCAGTTTAAGTTGAGAAGATTCGAATTATCACGGTTTTATGCGGCTGATAACTGCCATCTCATTGTCAGCGATCTAGTCAATATCGCCTATATTGCCGTCAATCGCTTCCGCAATCTGACAGCTATCAGCCCGCCTAAAACTGTATAGCACATTCGGACGAGAGATTTTTGAGAAAGTTTAGTCGGCGAAGTCCGCAGGCTTACTTGGATGCAAGTCAAGGACGAGACGGCTGAAATAGCCTAAAATCTCCGTCCTAATGCGTGACAATTCGATTCTTCTCAACTTACGAGATTCTCCAGAGTTTCCTCCACCTTCAGTCATCCTAAAGGTTTCACAGGAATTATTAACTTGGGCATGAGTATATCACAGTAAAACAAAAAAATCAATACTTTTTGTCAAAAAAGTTTGAATTTTTTTAATTTTTATGTTACAATATAAAAAACTAAAAAGAGGGCAGTATGGAAATAATAAATTGGTTTCGTGAATTTAATATATATACCGCTTTTATAAGGCTTGCACTTGCCTTTGTGCTTGCGGGTATCGTAGGCTTTGAGCGAGAAAAAAAGGGACATGCGGCAGGTCTCAGAACGCATATACTTGTGTGTATGGGGGCGGCGTTGACCGTTCTGACCGGTATTTTTTGTGCGGATACTCTTGGCTTTGGTTCGGATCCCATGCGTGTAGGAGCGCAGGTGGTATCCGGCATAGGTTTTATCGGTGCGGGCAGTATTATGGTCACCAGGGGTACTCACGTTCGCGGATTAACAACTGCAGCAGGTCTTTGGAGTACGGCGGCAATAGGACTGGCGTTAGGCGCCGGATTTTACGAGGGTGCTATAGTATGTACCTTATTTATATCGATAGTAATATCCCGTCTCAAGGGGTTGGATCATTTACTTAACAGAAAAAAGAAGTATATCGCAGTATATATTGAGATCCACGGTACACAGAACGTAAATTTTGTGTTGGATGAGATCAACCGTCAGGGCCTTGGAATATACGAAGCGGATATTACCGCTCCCAAGAGTTCTAATCTTAACAACGTGGGTGTTAGCTTTGAACTCTATTCTAAAAATAAGGAAAAATTAACAGATAAGGAAGTAACACAACTTATACTGGGTATCGATAATGTAGAGATCGTACTCATATAAGGACAAGCAGGAGGTTATTTATGTTTGATGCAATTAATGTTAAAAATCAGTGTGTAGAGTGGATCAGAAATTTCTTTGAGGAAAACGGCAAGGGCTGTAACGCAGTTATCGGTATATCCGGCGGCAAGGACTCTTCAGTAGCTGCAGCGCTTTGCGCAGAAGCGTTAGGTACGGACAGAGTTATAGGCGTACTCATGCCCAAGGGAGAACAGTTTGATATAGATATGGCGTATCTGCTCTGCGATCACCTGGGTATAAAGAGATATGAAGTAAATATAAAAGCGGCTGTAGAAGGATTGCTTGGCGCTATGCCTGCTGATCTTGAGCTTTCAAATCAGTCTATGGTAAATCTTCCTCCCCGTATACGTATGGCTACCCTTTACGCAGTTTCACAGTCTGTCAACGGCAGAGTTTGCAATACCTGCAATCTTTCCGAGGACTGGGTAGGCTATTCTACCCGTTACGGCGATGCCGCGGGAGATTTCAGCCCCATGTGCTTTATGACGGTGCAGGAGGTCAAGGAGGTAGGACGAGTTCTCGGTCTGCCCGACGTTCTTGTGGACAAGACCCCCATTGACGGTCTTTGCGGTAAGACCGACGAGGATAACCTTGGCTTTACCTATGCAGAGCTTGACCGATATATCAGAACAGGTCAGATCGAGGATCAGGCAAAGAAGGAGCGTATCGACTATCTCCACCGTATCAATCAGTTCAAGCTGCAGATGATGCCCATGTTTAAGTTCTGAGACGAAATTTAACTATATATGCAATTTATGTAGTAATTTGAATCGTTCAACTGTACTTAGTTATGAAAACCAACATTAACCACAGCCAATATATGTCATATTATTGATTTATTCATATATTTATGTTATACTATTGGCAATAAAGCACTAAACGGAGGTATGAAAATGAAGAAATTAAGTGCAATTTTATTAACAGCGTGCATGCTCGTTACATCACTTGCTATGTTTGTAAACGCGAGCCCCCACGGTATCATCGAAAACGATCCCGTTTCTGTTCCTACCGCAACTCCTACTGTTGACGGTGTGATCGATGCAGGTGACGGTTGGTCCGAACCCGCAAAGATGGACTACGATACCTGCGGCTTCTTCTGGCAGCAGAATCCTATGTCTTCTAAGGCTGATCTCTACTTCGCATACGACGAAGAGGGTCTCTACTATGCAGCAGACATTACCGAAGGTCTTGAGTGTGTACACGAGATCACCGGTGAGGATATGACCGGTAGAAACAAGTTCCTGTACTCCACAGGTGAAGACTGGATCGACGTAAACGCAGATGATCCCACCGAGCATTACGGTTATGACGGCGACGTATTCGGTCTCCTCGTTGACCCCGCTGAGGGTATGCTCAACGGCGGTTTCTCCTCTGACTATACTCCTTGGTATCTCGTTGGTCTCTTTGAAGGCGAAAACGGTGACGTTGCCAAGATGTACAGACAGAAGATCAATCAGGGCGATATTACCGAAGAAGAGGGCGTTGAGGTTGCAGGTGCTAAGACCGAGAACGGTTGGCGCTTTGAAGCTAAGATTGCTTGGGATATCATCATTGCAGATATCGAAAGCATTACATACGGTGATGTAGTTCTTACCGTTGACGATATTATCGCAAACGGCGCTATCTCCAAGGTAGCAGGTATGTATCAGGACAGATTCTATGATGAAGAAGCAGGCGAAGTTGCAACATGGGGCCGTTACGTAACCGCTCCCGAGTCTCAGGCAGACGGTACACCCGGTCATATGGGTTCCGGTGACCTTGTTTGCTCCTGCGGTATCACTCTCGTAGCAGGCAGCGGCGTTTATGAAAATCCTTTCACCGACGTTAAGGATAACCACTGGTTTGCAGAGTCTGTTAAGTACTGTGTACAGAAGGGTTATGCTTCCGGTATGACCGCTACAACATTTGTTCCTAACGGTATACTTACCAGAGCTCAGTTCCTTACTCTCCTTGCTAAGCTTGACGGTGTTGATCTTGAGCAGTATGCTACAACAGACGCAGGTTTTGAAGACGTTAAGGTTGCTCATTGGTACAACAAGGTTGTATGCTGGGCGGTTGAAAAGGAACTTACTGCAGGTCTTACACCTACTACATTTGGTCCTAACAATTCCGTAACCAGAGCGCAGGTTGCAAGATTCCTTTACGTATATTCCGAGAAGAACGGTATTGACGTTTCCGGCAAGGCTGATATCTCCGTATATCCCGATGCATCTAAGGTTGCTAACTGGGCACAGGATGCTATAGCATGGGCGGTTGACGCAGGCGTTATCGGCGGTGTTAAGAAGGACGACGTTAACTATCTTGAGCCCAACGGTACAGCAACAAGAGCTCAGGCTACCGTAATGTTCAAGGCTTTTGACGCATTTAGAAAATAAGCAGCGCGGCGCTGCATCCAAACTGCGCTCCATTGCTTTGTGATTCAATTCACACAGAATATCGAATCCTAAACTATAAAACACAAAAAGGTTCGCTTCGGCGAACCTTTTTCAATGTATAGGAATTTGCGATGTGGCGTGTGATAAGTAATCGTTGGTTACTTAGCCTCATAGCGCAGTTCGGGTGGGGCAACTTGCCCCTAGTTAATTTTACGTGCTTCACAATAGTAACGTTTGCTTTCGGCCTCACCCATAGAGAAGGTCTTACGGGGAAGTGATCCCTTGCTTGAAACAAAGGGGAAGAGCTCGCCCTTATCCATTCCATCAAAGATAAGACCGATACGGCCGTCTTCTTTACAGAGCGAAAGTGTAGACTCG
Source organism: Eubacteriales bacterium (assembly GCA_045133915.1). GTDB lineage: Bacteria > Bacillota > Clostridia > Oscillospirales > CAG-272 > RGIG7300. The sequence goes on from JBGUUX010000070.1 coordinate 32,072, forward strand.
ATGCCGTGGATATAGTCGCATACCACCTCGGGATTTTCCTTGATATAGTTGTCGATAAAGGGTTGCAGCGAACCTACGGTAAGTCCGCTTGTATAAACCTCACCTTCGTTATTCTTTGTATACCACTTGACGGTCTTGGGACCCTCGGTAAACTCGGCGTTCAGTTTTGTTATAAAATCCTCTGTATCAACGTTAAAGAGCACACGGTATATAGGCTCAAACTCAAGAGCCTCGTCGTGGACATTTACAACCTCTACAAGAGCATATCTGTTAAGCTCGTTGGGGGCGCTCAGATAACAGGTACGGGCAGTAGCAAGAGAGTGATTTCCGTCGCCAACTGCAAAGAGCAGAGGTTCATCACCTGCTTTTTCCTTAAGAGAGGATATAGCATTAAGTATGTTATCCTGAATTTCCTTTGGAATGAGTGAGCCTTTAAGATGTCCACCGCCCTGCATGAGCTCAAAATCGTAGAGTACGGTAAGCTCTGCATTTTTCAAAGGTTCGATAACTGTTCTTTCGATATCGTCTATAAGGAGCATAATATGCGGCAGCTCCAAGGGGGCATTGCGGCGAACCTCAACACGGGGTGGAATGCGTTCAAGCACGGTACCTTCGGTTGCTCTGATAAGCGATTTTGACCCGACTGAAAAATCGTATTCCTTAAGGTCAACTGCGCCTATGATACCGTAGCGAACCTTACCCTTGGGCAGAGTTCGTTCCACAAATATCATTGCATCTTTATATTCCTTAAAAATACCGTCATTAAGGTAATCGGTCATTGTACGATTGATAGCGTCGGTTTTTTCTGCGTTATCCTTTGATAAAAAGGCTTCGGGAAGTACCATATTAAAGGCAGAAGGTGCATCGCCGACTATTTCTGCGGTTTTATGCCAGTACTCAGGTTCACTTGTAAACTGATCACAGGCCACGACAGACCATTTGTTATATTCACATTTAGGCAGAAGTATATCTGCGGGATAAAAGGCTGTATTATTCATATTATTTCCTTTCGGTGTTATACAGTTATTCTATCATATTGACACCTACTTTTCAAGATGTTTATTGACATTGCGATCTTTATATTGTAAAATGGTATATACGGAGGAATAATGATGAAACGTATAATTTCCTGTATTTTAATTATTGTTATTATGTCGGCTTTTGCCGTAAATATATCCGCATTCAGCTATACACAGATAGCAAGTGAGAGCGAATGGCAACTCCTTGATCTGATCAACAGACAGCGTAGGGAAGCTGCTACTATGTTTATTTCGCTTCAGGATGCGGCTCACACAAGATCAAACGAGCTTTTAGCTGAGCTTTCTCATTACAGACCCGACGGAGATCCCTGGTATACAGTGCTTACCGACAAGGGCGTTGGATATGACACCGAGAGCTTTGAGATAATCGGTGCAAATTTCGGTACTCCTAAGGCCTTTCTTGATGCGGTGCTTAAATCTGATATGAAGGACAAGCTCTTAAACGGCGGTGTTCATATAGGTGTGGGACATACCTCTGCCGCAGGCGCAAAGAACTCAGATGCTTGGTGCATCATTGGCGTAAGCTGTAAGGGTATCAGTGCAATATCCCTTCATTATGATGATATTCATCTTACCGCAGGCGGTAACTTATCTACGGTTGACGCTACCGTTGAGGCAGAATGTGAGCATACACGTTCCTACATGAAGCTGCTTCCCAATATGATAAGCGGTTACGATAATTCCAAAATAGGCACTCAGATATTAAAGGCTGCTTATAAGGGTAAAAGTGCAGAGCTTGTAATAACCAACGACTATAAGGACGTTAAGCCGGGTGTATGGTATTACAGTCCTATAATGAACTGTACAGCACAGGGCTATTATTCGGGTGTAGGTAACGGTAATTTCAATCCCTCGGGACAGATGACAAGAGAGATGTTTGTAACAGTATTAGGTAGGCTTGCGGATATAGACGTTACAAAATATACCGGTACAAGCTTTGGTGACGTAAAGAGCGACCGTTGGTCTGCTCCCTATATCAAATGGGCGTCGGATAACGGTATTGTATCGGGATATAACGACGGCAGCTTTGCTCCTACAAAGGGAATAACCCGACAGGAAATGTGTTCCGTGGTCAAGCGCTATCTTGATAAGTATGATATAACAATAGAGCAGACAAACGCCGAAAAAGACTTTACAGACAGTAATATGATAGCCTCCTGGGCAAAGGAAGCTGTAAGCTACTGTCAGACAAGGGGTATAATCTCAGGCGACGCTAAGGGCGCGTTTAACCCGTCTAAAACGGCTACCCGCGCCGAGGTTGCGGTGATAATAACAAATCTGGATAACAAAATAAAATGAGCAGTCATATGACTGCTCATTATTTTTATATGTTTATTACGTAGTAGTTATAGGATTCGTCGTCATACTGTACACAGAAAGTATATATACCTGATTTGAGATCCTTTACGGCTATAACGCCGTCAACTATCTTGTCAGCCTTGAGCGCTTTTGAACCCTTAGCCGCCTTGATCTGGCTCGACGTTGTATATTCCCCCATAGCGTATCTTATCATCACCATTCCGTCAAGCTCACCAAAGATAACTGTATTATCTTTCTGCTCAACGGTAGGAAGCTTCTTTGTTACGTTATAGTGATATACCTTCTGATATCCGTTGTTATATTCAACGATTATTGTGACCATACCTTCTTCTCTGTACTGTATTGTATAAGGGTCTTTACCCTTGATTGCAGTCTTTGCAGAGAAATTACGTATAGTGTCGGTAGCCTTAAGCTCCTTAACAGTATTCCATTTGCCGTATGCGGTACGGATGACCTTTACGTCAGGGAGATTGGATACAGTTACCTGCAAGCCGTTGACGGTAAATACAGGCTCGTCTACTACAAGAGTTTCGTGGAACACCTTATAACTGCCGTCATTGTATCTGATAAGCACAGTATGTACACCGGGCTCGTATACGGTATAGTTGTATTCGTGCTTGCCCTGTATCTTGTTTACACCGGCGCTGAATATATAACCGTTTTGCTTAATCTCGGAATAACTGTTAAATTCACCCTTAGCAATAAAGAAGTCTTTTACATCATAGAGGTTATGTATTGTAATCTTAACACCGTAAGCTGAAACGTAGGGTGTGAAGTTAGTTACGTCCATAGCCTTCAGGAAGGTAGTTCCGTCAATCATTCTTACCCATACGGTATAGTAACCGCCGTTGGGAATGTTATATACAAAGTCAGAGCCAACTATTCGCTTTTCTATGAAAGACTTGTCAAGATTTACACAGTCGGCAGCGTTACGGATAGATGCTGCTGTTTCGTGTACACCGCTTGCATATCTGATATGGTCTATGTCAGATGCGTTTGTCATGGTAACGGTGTAGTTATCAACCGTGATCTCTGTGTTGAGTACGGGTATCTCGTAGATATCTCTGTTTGTGGCTGTAAGCACAAACTGAGAGAACTTGTCTACCTCGACTGTTACGGTATCCTCATTTGTGTCAAGATCGGCTATTACAGATACCTCACCCTTATGCTCGTGGAGGATAAAGTAGTGTTTGTAGCCACGGTGCGCTTCGGGAATATCAATTGTTATTCTCAGCTTACCCATAGCCGATGTCTCTTTTGAAATATCGGTAATATTGGAAGTAACGCCGTCGGTAGTCTTGGTAAGGGTTATATCATAGTACTTAAGTATAGTTTTGTTTTCAGCTGCATCAAGGATCTCCTGAGCAACAAACTCGTCATAAGTATTGATACCGTCGTTATCTATTGTGGGAGCTTCTATCTCGTTTGCGGTAACTTCAAATGAGACGTCTTTGCTGTTGGCTATATCCTCGCTTGTTACGATAAGACCGTTCATGGAAAGGTCAAAACCGTCGGTAGAAGTAAAGCTACAACCGCAGAGAAGAGCACACATAGACTCAAGCTTTGTAACGTACAGCTCTGACAGATAAAGTCTTTCAGACTCGGTAAGGGAGTCGTATATTGCCTTTTCACGGGAAACTCTTGCTCTGTAGGCTTCGGCTTCTGCCGATGTGGAGCAGGTGGGAACCTCGTCAAAGAACGCCTTTTCAATATTTGTTATCTTAACGTTCTTTTCGATTTCGATAGTACTGTCACCGTATACCGCACCGTTAGATATGACCACTGTAGCATAGCCAACGCCACCGTCGTCGGTAGTTGCTCTTACGGTGAATATACCTTCACCAACGTAGCCAAAGTGGTACTTACCGTTGGAGAGGGTAGTCATTCTTGCACGCTCACGTCCGCTCTGATAGTAGAGTACAACCTCTGCTTCGGTAGTCTTGCCGTCACGGTATACTGTACCGCGGATGTTAGACATATCGTTTTCGGCTTCCTGCATAGTCAGTGCACCGACGTTGGAGACACCTTCACCCGTAACCTCAACGATCGTATAGGTTCTAAGGTTATATATCTTGTTATAACCAAGGCCGCTGGGACGGTATTCGTTTGTAGTGCAGGAGAGTATATAGGTTCCTGCGGGTACACCCTCTATCGTAAAGCATCCGTTTTCGTCACTGTTAAGGGATGCTACGTTTCTACGGTCAGAGAGTCTTGCCAGACCTATCATAGCATAGGGTCTGAGCTTAACCGTAGTGTCTCTGTTTTCTATGTATGTAAAACCTGTGATACTGCCGCAGGGCTGCTTTGTGCCCTCTACGTATATATCGGTCAGGTCACCGCCGGAAACGGTGATGTCCTTGAGCTCTGTACCGAACTCATTTTCTATTTTGAGTATATAGTCGCCTGTGGGAATATTGTCAAAGCTGAAGCTGCCATCCTCGGGAACAACACTATCAATAATATTACCCTCGGTATCTGTTATCGTAACTTTGGTGACGTCATCGGATACGTTACCGCTGACAGTGAAGCCCTTGTTGAGAACAAGCGACGTATCGCCTGTAAGGATAACGTCAAAGGCGTCGAGACGCTTTACATTTACCTTGGTAAAGTACTGACCCTCGGGGGCTTGTGCACGGATAGTGTAGCTTCCTACCTCGGCATAGGTGAGGACGTATCTGCCGTCGGAACCGGTAATGACACTTTCCTTTACAACACCGTCGTTATAGAGGATGTCTACCTTTACTCCTACGGCAGGTGTACCGTCGGTATACTTAACGCTGCCTACGATGCTTGTACCGTAAGCAATATCGGGATTGCCTGTCTTACGCAGTACGAAGTGAAGCAGGTTATATGTACGGCACCACTCCAGAGACTCGGTATTGTCGTATACCAGCTTGATGGTGTTGGCAGAGAAGGCGTCGTCAGCAAGATAACGTATGCTTGCGGGGATAAGAACCATCTTGATAGAATCACAATCTGCAAATACTCTGGTGCTTATCTGCTCGATGCCCTCGCCTATGGTAACCTTACTGATGCTTGTACCCTCAAAGGCGGAGTTAAAGAGGTTGTATACACTTCCGGGGATATGTATCTCGGTTATAGAGCTACATCCGTAGAATGCCCTTTCGCCTATATGCTCAAGCCCCTCGGGAAGAACTACGCCTGTGAGCTTGAGACAGTTTGTGAAGGCATAGTTCTCTATGCGACGCAGACCATCGTGCATTATAGCGGTTTCCATCTTGTCGCATTTTACAAAGGCGTTCTGACCGATACAGGTAACACCCTTGCCGAGGTCGATATATTTTAGGTTGCGACAGTAATAGAAGGTATTATCCTTTATCTCTGTAACTGTGTCGGGGATGACGATAGACTCTATCTTTGAATTATAGAATGCGTTGTCACCAAGATAGGTGAGAGAGTCGGGCATATCTATCTCGGCAAACGCCGTAGCATAGAAGGCATATGAACCGATATATTCAACGCTGTCGGGAATGGTGATGCTTGTAAGGGAGCTACATCCTCTGAAGGAGTTATCTCCTATCTTGCGCACTCCGTCACTTAATATGACCGATTTAAGAGATTTTGCACCGTCAAATGTGCCTCTTATCTCAACCACGGGGGCATCTCCTATATAAGCGGGCACGGTGACCTCGGTAGCCACACCGTCAAACCTAAAGGCAATAGCCTCACCGTTGTATATAAAGTAGGATATACCGTCAACAGTGACGATCTCGATGGCAGAGTCGGCGTTGCTTATAATGTACATATAGCCGTTATCCTCGGCAAAGCTTTGAGCGTAGCTGCCTTCCGCAACGATAAGGATAGCAGTGGCGGGAATAGCACTGGATGAAATTGTGGTAGTAGAGGCAGGAATCACTATAGTAGCAAGACTGCCACAGGAATTAAATGCATTAGAGCTTATTTGGTATACGCCTTCCTCGATTGTTACTTTTTCGAGAGAGTAACACTCTGCGAAAGCATAGTTATATATGTTACCAATGCTACCGGGGATCGTTACCTCTGTGAGAGAGGTGCAACGGTAGAATGCATAGCTGGTCATAAACACACCGTCGGGGTTTTCGGGAAGTCTTACCTCTTTAAGCAAGCTGCACTGTGAGAACGCATACTGACCTATAGATGTGATATTATCGCCTAAGTAGATAGACTCAAGGGCAGTACAACGGTTAAAGGTAGACATACCGATACTTGTAATACCTTCAGAGAGCTTTACACTCTTAAGGGCGGTACAGTTGGTGAATGCAGAGGTACCTAAGGTGGTTACGGTATCAGGCATTTCAACACTTAAAAGTCCGTCGCAGCCGTAGAATGCCTCGGAGCCGATGTAGGTAAGTCCCTCGGGCAGCTCGATGCCGGTGAGCCCGTCACAGTTATAGAAGGCATCGTCGCCTATATATTCGATGCTTGCAGACATCTTGATCTCACTTAAGTTATAACATCCCGAGAAGGTAGCGGCACCGATAGTAGTAACGCTGTCGGGAATTGTAACCTTCTTAAGAGAAGATGTGTTACTGAAGCATCCGCGAAGCTCGGTTACGGGGTAGCCGTTGACCTCAGCGGGGATATTGAGCTCGGTCTGATTCTTTTCCGACTTGAATGCTATTGCATGATCCTCGATGATACAGTAAGTAACACCGTCGATTACGGGGAACACGGGATCTGTGCCGTCATAAATAACGTATAGAAGTCCGTTATCTCTTGCAATCTTATGGGCATTGGAATCCTGATATACAAGAAGGAAGGTAGTGGAAGGGAAGCTTCCGTCATAGAAGTATCCGATATCCTTGGGCATACGTACCATCTCAAGCTTATCGCAATCACGGAACGCCTGATACATAACGCCGTCAACACCTTCACCGAGGGTAACCTCGGCAAGCTCATAACAGCTGTCAAAGGCATTGTTGCCGACACCCTCGACCGTTCCGGGGATGGTTACGCTTTTAAGGCCCTTACAGTAGCCGAAGCTGTAGTAGGTAAGATATTTAAGTCCCTCGGGTAAAACAACGTTTTCAAGGGCGTGACAAGCGTTAAAGGCATAGTTGTCGATCTGTTCGAGCTTAGGTGAGAAGATAAGCTCTGTCATAGCATCACATCTGGCGAATGCATAGTAGCCTACGTAGGTTACGTTAGCACCCATATATACAGACTTAAGCTTACGGCATTCCTGGAAGGTAGCGTACTTGATTTCGCTTACGTTGTCTGATATACGAACCGATGTTATTCCGGAATACTGGAACGCATAGGATTCTATCTCTGTTACCGAGTCGGGGATATAGATATCAGCTTCTCCAATGCTTGCAAAAGCGTAAGATCCGATATAGGTTACGGTCTCGGGAATGTTTACCTCAGTAAGAGCGCTGCATCCGTAGAATGCTTCGTCCTCAATACGGCGAAGACCCTCGGGCAGAGTTACTTTGGTAAGAGTAGTTGCGTTCTTAAAGGCTCCGTGTATTTCGGTTACGGGATAACCCTGTATCGTTGCGGGAACGGTAACCTCGCTTACAGAACCGTCAAAGCCGTTAAGATAAGCCTGACCGTTATAGAGGTAATAGGTAAGACAGCCCTCGGTTACTGTGATGGGGGTAGCGGAGGTGGTCATAAGCTCGTAGCTTAAAGAGTTCTCCATAGCGTAGATATGAGCCTCAGAGCCCTCGTCACACCATATCTTAAGGTCAGAGCACAGGGCAAATGCCTCGGGTGCTATAGCGGTAACACCCTCGTAGAGAACGATAGAGTTCATAGCATCACAGCTATAGAAGGCGCCCGCACCAATGGTGGTAAGCATATGGGTGGTTACGATACAAACAAGGTTATCTGCATCATAGAACGCTTCGTCACCTATCTCGGTGACGGTAATAGGAAGGGCAACGCTGTTGATAACGTCGTTATCCTTAAATGCCCCTTCGGCAACCTTTGTAACCTTAAGACCTTCTATCTCCGAAGGCACGTATACATCGGTATCGTTACCGTTATACTTTGTTACAGCAATGCCGTCACCGTATGCTTCGTATTCCCATTCAGTTGCAGCCTCACTCTCTTCTGCGCTTACAGAAAAGGGAATACCGCATATTAAAAATGAAAACACTAAAATTAAAGACAATATTTTTTTAAACATATATTCTCCTATAGTCACAAAGAGGCTTGATAAGAATATTATCAAGCCACTTTACTGAAAGTCTAATTACTTATTGATCTTTGCTATAGCTGCTTCAACGCCTGCGAGAACGTCCTTGTACTTAGCAAGCTTTGCCTTTTCGCCTTCCACAACTGCTGCGGGAGCCTTAGCCACAAAGCCTTCGTTGCCAAGCTTCTTCTCAAGTCTTTCTATCTCGCCGATGGTCTTTTCGCGTTCCTTTGTAAGACGCTCAAGCTCCTTTTCCATATCAAGAACCTCTGCAAGAGGAATAAATACGGTGCAGGAGGGAGTTACTATCTGAACTGCGTCAGTATCGGCATACTCGGAAACAACCTCAACCTCGGATGCGGAAGCCAGTCTCTGGAAGAATACAAAGGTATCCTCGTTGAATATGTCGGTACGGTCGGTAACGATATAGTTCTTTGCCTTCTTTGAGGGAGGAACGTTCATTTCGTTACGGCGTACACGGATAGCCTTTATAGCCTCGATAAGAGCGTTCATCTTTTCCTCGTCTTCGGGGAAGTTCAGGCACTCACAAGCTGTGGGATACTCGGAAACCATGATAGAGTCGCCCTCGTGGGGAAGGGTCTGCCAGATCTCCTCTGTGATAAAGGGCATAAAGGGATGCAGAAGCTTAAGAGTGTTTGAAAGAACGTAGGAGATAACCTGCTGAGCGGACTTAGAGCCTGCGTTAAGTCTGGGCTTAAGAAGCTCGATATACCAGTCGCAGAAGATATCCCAGATAAAGTCGTAGAGCTTGGAGAGTGCAACACCCAGCTCGTAGTTTTCGATGTTCTGGGTAACCTCACTTACAAGACGGTTGTAGAGAGAAAGGATCCACTTATCCTCGATCTGCATATCCTCTACAGCGGGAAGCTCAAGCTTTTCGATATCAAGATTCATAAGAACAAATCTTGCGGCATTCCATACCTTGTTGTTAAAGTTTCTTGCCGCTTCGATCTTCTCGGGGGAGTATCTCATATCGTTTCCGGGAGAGTTACCTGTTGCAAGAGCAAATCTCAGCGCGTCTGCGCCGTACTTCTCAATCTCTATAAGGGGATCGATACCGTTACCGAGGGACTTTGACATCTTACGTCCCTGAGCATCACGAACAAGACCGTGGATAAATACGTCGGGGAAAGGAATAGCGTCCTTTGTTTCCTTGCCTTCCATGGTATCAAGGGACATAAAGATCATCTTGGATACCCAGAAGGTGATGATATCGTATGCGGTAACGAGAACGTTTGTGGGATAGTAGTAGTTAAGCTCCTTTGTATCCTCGGGCCATCCGAGAGTAGAGAAGGGCCAAAGAGCAGAGGAGAACCAGGTATCAAGAACGTCGTCTTCCTGCTTGATGTTAGTGCTCTTACACTTAACGCACTCGTGTACGTCGGTCTCGCTCACCATAACCTCGCCGCAGTCCTTACAGTAGTATGCGGGGATACGGTGACCCCACCAGAGCTGACGGGAGATACACCAGTCGTGGATGTTTTCCATCCAGTAGAGATAGTTCTTGGAGAAACGGTCGGGAATATATCTGATGTTGCCTTCTTTAACTACCTTGATTGCAGGCTCAGCAAGGGGCTTCATCTTAACGAACCACTGCTTTGATGCAAGAGGCTCGATTACTGTTCCGCAACGGTAGCAGTGAGCTACGTTGTGGCTGTGCTTTTCGGTCTTTACAAGATAGCCTTCAGCTTCAAGGTCTGCAACAAGTGCCTTTCTTGCCTCGTAGCGATCCATACCCTTATACTTGCCACCTGCCTCGGTGATAGTACCGTCTTCGTCGATAGCAAATATCATAGGAAGGTCGTGGCGTGTACCAACCTCAAAGTCGTTGGGGTCGTGGCAGGGAGTGATCTTAACACAGCCTGTACCAAAATCCTTTTCAACGTACTCGTCGGCAATGATGGGTATCTCACGGTCTGTCATAGGCAGCTTGAGCATCTTGCCGATAAGGTGGGTATATCTTTCGTCCTCGGGGTGAACTGCAACTGCGGTATCACCGAACATTGTCTCGGGACGGGTAGTAGCGATGGTAAGGTACTCGTCTGTACCAACGATGGGGTATCTGATATGCCAGAAGGAGCCTTCAAGATCCTTGTACTCAACCTCTGCATCAGAAAGCGCAGTGTTACAGTGAGGACACCAGTTTGTTATACGAAGTCCACGGTAGATAAGTCCCTTGTCGTAGAGACGAACGAAGGTCTTTTTAACTGCAGCGGAGAGGGTATCGCTCATTGTAAAAGCTTCTCTTGTCCAGTCGCAGGAAGAACCAAGCTTCTTGAGCTGACCGATAATAGTACCGCCGTACTGCTCCTTCCACTGCCAAACAAGCTTAAGGAACTCCTCACGACCGATATCGTGGCGGGTAAGACCCTTTTCCTTACGGAGCACCTCTTCTACCTTGATCTGTGTTGCAATACCTGCATGGTCACAGCCGGGAACCCAAAGGGTAGAGTAGCCCTGCATACGCTTGGTACGGATAATGATATCCTGAAGGGTATTGTTGAGGGCGTGTCCCATGTGGAGCTGACCTGTAACGTTAGGCGGGGGAATAACTATAGAGAAGGGTTTCTTCTTTTCATCCATCTCGGGGGTAAAGTAGCCGTTATCGCACCAGAACTGATATAAACGGTCCTCTATCTCCGCGGGAGAATATGTCTTGTTAAGTTCTTTTTTCATTGATATATCTCCTTAAATTGTTTATAAAATAAAAGGGGCAAGTTGCCTCACCCAGACTGCGCTCGTAAGCTCGGCGTTTCAATTCACACCGAATGAAGCAATTTCATATGTATTTAAAAAAGCACCCTGATGAAAACATCAGGGCGCCGTAAAACGCTGTACCACCTGAATTCACCCTATACGGGCGCACTCTTTCCTTGCTGTAACGGGCAGGACCCGTTGACTCATGGACAACTTCTCAGGGGACATAACGGATGCTCGCAGCCAAGGCATCCTTCTCTGGAATTACATCTTGTCCCGATACTACTCCCAATCAACGCCAATATATAATATAATATCATAATAAATATTTTTTGTCAAGTTATAAGATTCATTGACTTTAAAGATAAATTATGTTAAAATTATATACAATATTTAAACAGGTGGTAAATATGGAATTGAAACAACAAATATTAAATACAGAGCTGCTTTCTTCTCAGGCGGCTGTTTGGTATCTCGGACAGGAATCTATGCTTGTCAAGGTAAAGGATAAGTATCTGCTTTTTGACCCCTATCTTTCCGACTACGTTGACAGAGTATGTTCAAGTGAGGAGATAGTATGGAAGCGCCGTTATCCCGTTCCCGTAGAGCCCTCTGAGCTTGATTTTGTGGACTACGTATTTCTGTCCCACGACCACGAGGATCACTGCGATCCCGACACTCTTACCCCCTTTGCCGCAGTAAACAAAAAGGCAAAGTATTTTGCTCCGCCCAATGCTAAGGGGACTCTTAACCGTTGCGGTATAGATGATAAGGATATCTTCTACTGTCAGGGCGGCAAGGAGATAGTTTTTGACGGTATAAAGGTACTGCCTGTGCCTGCAGCCCATGAGGAGCTTCACTATGATGCCCACGGCAACTTCATGGAGCTTGGATATACAGTTGAGATAGGCGGTATACGCTTCTTCCATTCGGGAGATATGTGCCCTTACGCTGAGATAGATAACTATATCACCGACTGCAATGTAGCAATGATAGCCACCAACGGCAGAGATGCATACAGACTGGCTAACGGTATAGAGGGTAATTTCAATTCTTCAGAAGCTATAGATCTTGCGCTCAAGATGCATGCAGATATTCTTATTCCCATGCACTTTGATCTCTATGACGTCAATTCTGTTCCTATGGGTGAACTGTTTGACGTTATGGAAAAAGAAAACAAATTTATTCCCGCACATATCTTTATGCCCGGGGAGAGATATATCTATATGAGGTAACGACTATGATCATCAACACGCCGCCTATGGGCTGGAACTCCTGGAATACCTTTGGTCATAACCTAAACGAGGAGCTCATAAAGGAAATGGCTGACGTTATGGTAGCAGACGGCTATCTTGACGCAGGCTATGAATATCTTGTAATTGACGATTGCTGGCAGGCTGACACCCGTGACAGAAACGGCAGACTTGCTCCCGATAAGAATAAATTTCCCAACGGTATGAAGGCAGTAGCCGACTACGTTCATTCTAAGGGACTTAAGTTCGGTATCTATTCCTGCGCAGGACAGCTTACCTGCGAGGGTTTCCCCGGAAGCTATGAGCATGAGTTTATAGATGCCGAGACCTTTGCCGAATGGGGAGTGGACTTTTTAAAGTACGATTTCTGCTTTAAGCCTAAGGGGGCAGATACGGCGTGTCTCTACCGCCGTATGGGTATGGCACTTGCCAACTGCGGACGTGATATACTCTTTTCGGCTTGCTCCTGGGGAGCAGAGGAGACCAGAAAGTGGGCAAAGACCACGGGTGCTCATATGTGGCGTTCTACAGGGGATATCGTTGATTCCGCCGCATCTATCAAGGATCACGCTAACGTGATAGACCGTGACCTCAAATATACTTCTACTTCCTCGTACGCTGATTTTGATATGCTTGTTGTAGGTATGCACGGCGAGGGCAACGTAGGTGTAGGCGGCGCTACAGACGAAATGTACCGCAGTCACTTCACCTTCTGGGCACAGATGAGTTCACCTCTTATGATAGGCGCAGATCTCCGCAAGGTTAACGAGTATACAAAGCAGACCCTTCTTAATAAGGACATAATAGCCATAAACAAAGAAAGCTACTGGCAGCCCTACGAGATAGGACAGATAGGAAGCTGGAATCCTAAGGGAAACCCCGTATACTGTAAGCTTCTCTCTACAGGAGAGCTTGCTATCGGTATATATAACTTCTATGAGGATGAAGCCAATCTCTCCACACCTCTTGACCGTATCGGTCTTAATATGTCAACGGGCAAGACTCTTGAGATGACAGAGATATGGTCAGGGCAGAAGGAGATAGTACATAACGGCGTACATAAGGTAAAGATCGAGCCCTGGGGCTGTAAGCTTTACCGTTGCCGTATAGTTGATCTGCAGTATGGCGATATGTAATAAATGCGGTCGTGAGCTCCATAAGGACGAAAAGGCAATATATAAAAGACTTATCAACCGTGCCGCAACCGAGGACGATCTGCTTTGTAAAAGCTGCTTGGCAGAGCATCTGTGTGTCACCGAATCTGTAATTGATGAAAAAATCAAGCATTTTAGAGATATCGGATGTACGTTATTTATGTGAGTAATAAAAAGGAGACAGCGTTTGCTGTCTCCTTAAATTTTACCAAGCTGTCTTAAGATCAGGTAGGTAGTATATAGTACGTAGGTCAGTACCATTGTTACACCCAGACCTCTGCCGACCTTCTTCTTTATTGCTATAGGGATAAAGAATATAACCGATATAGCGAGCAGGATACCTATATCATAGATATAAGTGGTGCTTACGTTCATAGGAAGGATAGTTGCGGAGGTGCCGAGAATAAGCAGGATATTGAATATGTTGGAGCCTACCACGTTACCTACCGCAATGTCAGACTCGCCCTTCTTTGCCGCTACGATAGAGGTAACCAACTCAGGCAGGGAAGTACCCAGGGCAACTACGGTAAGACCTATAAGCGCCTCACTTAAGCCGAAGAAGCGTGCGATCTCCTTTGCTCCGTCTACGGTCATATCACCGCCGATGATGATACCCGCAAGTCCGAGAGCGGTGAGGATAAGGGTAAGCCATAAGGGCTTGCGCTTTTCCTCGGTTTCCTCAGATTCTGCCTCGTCACGGTTCTTTAAGCCCTCGCGGATAACAAGGAACATAAATCCCGCAAAGCAGAGAAGGAGTATGATACCGTCTATACGGCCTATGGTCATATTTTCGGCGCCGAACACCTTGTCCAGGCAGAATATACCCAGCAACAGGGTTATAAAAAGTGAGATAGGATAATCAACCTTGATGATAGACTTCTGAACGATAACAGGTGTTATCGCAGCGCTTGCGCCAAGTACTACAAGAGTGTTGAAGATGTTTGATCCAACAACGTTACCGATAGCAATGTCGTTAGAGCCCTTGAGGGCGGCAGTCATACTTACTGCAAGTTCGGGCGCACTTGTACCGAAGGCTACTATTGTCAAGCCGATAACGATACTGGGTATGCGGAGCTTTTTTGCTATATCAGAAGCACCGTCCACAAAATAATCGGCACCTTTAACAAGAAGGGCAAAACCGATAACTAAAAATATAATTGCTTTTATCATATAATCACCTTGAAATGTTGCAAGGAAAAAATCAAAGGGATGCATGGAGCATCCCTTTAAATTTGATCTTACTTGTACTTACGCTTTCTAGCAGCTTCAGACTTCTTCTTACGCTTAACGCTAGGCTTTTCGTAATGCTCTCTCTTACGGAGCTCTGCGAGTACACCGCTTCTTGCGCACTGTCTCTTGAATCTACGAAGAGCGCTGTCTAAAGATTCATTATCCTTTACTTTAATTTCTGCCATTTTCAACCCTCCCCTCGCTTGTCCAAAGAGATCTTAAAATTTACCATACAATTATACACTAACTTTTAAATTATGTCAATAGGTTTATTGAAATAAAATTGATATAATTGTACAAAAATTACATTTTGTGTGATTTGTAGAACTGAGCTCTCCTGCACAGTATGGCAGGGGCGAATCGCCCCTTATTTTGCAACGATGTTTACCAGCTTACCGGGGACGTAGATCTCCTTAACGATGTTCTTGCCGTCAATAAAGGACTTTACGTTCTCGTTTTCCTTGGCGGAAGCAATGATAGCATCCTTTGCATCGTCAACTGCGATCATCATAGTACCTCTGAGCTTACCGTTGACCTGAATTGCGATCTCAACGGTGTTGTCAACAGTCTTTGCTTCATCATATACAGGCCATGCTGCAAGAGAGAGCAGACCTTCGCCGCCAAACTCGCTCCAGATCTCCTCAGTAAGGTGAGGAGCAAAGGGGTTAAGCAGGGTGATAAGAGTTTTAAGCTCGTCTACAGATGCGTTGCCGCGTGCGTAGAGGTCGTTTGTAAGGGACATCATAGCAGCGATAGCGGTATTGAACTTCATCGCATCTATATCCTCGGTAACCTTCTTGATAGTCTTGTGGAAGGTGGACTCAAGGTCTGCGCCGTATCCGGTCTTTGTCTCGTCTATCATATTACGGAGGTTTGCTACACGGTCAAGGAACTTCTTACAACCCTTGATGCTCTCTGTAGACCAGGGAGCAGACTTTTCAAAGTCACCGATAAACATCTCGTAGAGTCTGAGTGTATCTGCGCCGTACTCAGCAATAACGTCGTCGGGATTGATTACGTTACCTCTGGACTTGGACATCTTTTCGCCGTTAGCACCAAGGATCATACCGTGTGCAGTACGCTTGAGGTAAGGCTCCTTGCAGGAAAGTACGCCGATATCGTAGAGGAACTTAGCCCAGAAACGGGAGTAGAGCAGATGGAGAGTTACGTGCTCCATACCGCCGTTGTACCAGTCAACGGGCATCCAGTAGTCAAGTGCTTCCTTAGCAGCACAAGCCTCTGTGTTGTTAGGATCACAGTAACGCATGAAGTACCAGGAGCTACCTGCCCAGTTAGGCATGGTATCTGTCTCACGCTGAGCGGGGCCTCCGCAGTGAGGACAGGTGGTGTTTACCCAGTCTGTACACTTGGACAGAGGAGATTCACCTGTGTCTGTAGGCTCGTAAGCGTCAACGTCGGGAAGCATAAGAGGAAGCTGATCCTCGGGCAGGGGAACCCAGCCGCACTTCTCGCAGTATACCATAGGAACGGGTTCGCCCCAGTATCTCTGACGGGAGAATACCCAGTCACGGAGCTTATAGTTTACCTTCTTATGACCGAGACCCTCGGACTCAAGCCATTCGATTATCTTAACCTTTGCATCAGCTACTTCAAGACCGTCAAGGAATCCGGAGTTGACCATCTTGCCGCTCTCAACGTCGGTAAATGCTTCGTTCTGAACGTCGCCGCCTGCAACTACCTCGATGATGGGAAGCTCAAACTTCTTTGCAAACTCCCAGTCACGGGTATCGTGTGCGGGAACTGCCATGATAGCGCCTGTACCGTAGGTTGCAAGAACGTAGTCGGAGATGTAGATGGGTATCTCCTTGCCGTTTACTGGATTGATAGCGTGAACACCCATGAGGCGTACACCTGTCTTATCCTTTGCAAGCTCTGTTCTCTCAAAGTCGCTCTTCTTTGCAGCTTCCTTCTGATATGCCTGAATCTCGTCGAGGTTTGTCAGCTTGTCAGCCCACTTCTCTATAAGAGCGTGCTCGGGAGAAATAACCATGTATGTTGCACCGAAAAGGGTGTCGGGACGGGTTGTATATACGATGATCTCATCGCCCTCAGAGGACTTAAAGTTAACCTCTGCGCCCTCACTTCTGCCGATCCAGTTGATCTCCTGGGTCTTTACTCTCTCAATAAAGTCAAGGTCTGCAAGGTCGTCGATAAGACGCTGAGCGTACTCGGTGATCTTGAGCATCCACTGGCTCTTAACCTTGTGAACAACCTCGCTGCCGCAACGCTCACATACGCCGTTAACAACCTCTTCGTTTGCAAGAACAACCTTACAGGAGGTACAGAAGTTAACGTTCATTTCCTTCTTATATGCAAGACCGTGCTTGTAGAGCTGAAGGAATATCCACTGTGTCCACTTGTAGTACTCGGGAGAGGATGTATTGATCTCACGGGACCAGTCAAAGCTGAGACCCAGAGCCTGAAGCTGGCTCTTGAAGCGGGCAACGTTTCTCTCGGTTACGATGGTAGGATGGATGTGGTTCTTGATAGCATAGTTCTCGGTAGGCAGACCAAAAGCGTCCCAACCGATGGGGTAGAGAACGTTGTAGCCCTGCATTCTCTTCTTACGGGAAACTATGTCAAGAGCGGTATAAGGTCTGGGATGGCCGATGTGGAGTCCCTGTCCGGAAGGGTAAGGGAACTCAACAAGCGCAAAATACTTGGGCTTGGAATAGTCTGTGGTAGCTTCAAAAGCCTTCTTGTCAGCCCATTCCTTCTGCCACTTTGAGTCTATTTTAGAAAACTCGTATCTGTTGTCGAACTTACTCATTTGTTTCTTCTTCCTTCTGTATATACTGTTCAATGTCTACGACCTCGGAGTCGTTCCAAAGCTTTTCAAGATTATAGAATTCGCGGCTTTCACGGTTGAAGATGTG
This sequence comes from Eubacteriales bacterium, assembly GCA_045133915.1. Classification (GTDB taxonomy): domain Bacteria; phylum Bacillota; class Clostridia; order Oscillospirales; family CAG-272; genus RGIG7300. The sequence continues at coordinate 49,826 of JBGUUX010000070.1, forward strand.
AACTATAACGGATGCATAGTCCATAACTATCCATGAAGCTTCGCTGAATCCCTCTATAGAGGTGGGAGCAAGACCCTTCTCGGATGTCTTCATATCAAGCTCGTCAGCAAGAGCTTTGATCTGTGTGTTGGAGTTACCTGTACAGATAACAAAATAATCGGTAATAGTGGTCTGATCCTTAACGTGGAGCAGCTTGATGTTGTGAGCCTTTTTGTTGTAAAGTATATTTACTATTTCCTTTGCAAGTTCAAGAGGCTCTTTGTGAGATAAAATTTTTTCGTTCATTTCTTTCTCCGGAATAAAAATTATTTAATGCAGAATGCAGAGTGCAGAATGCAGAATTATGGTGGGAAAGAGTTGCAGGCAACTCTTTCCTCCATTATATTTTAACTAAATTTGGTGCGCTTTAATCGGGTTTATCTAACCTCAACCTCGTGTGGTGACTTGCAAAAACAACTTACTTCACCCGATTAAAGGGTTAAGAGGCTTTGCCCTTACCAAGCGTGGTTGATGTCGATACCGCCCTGCTGAATATCGTCAGCTCCAAGTACACCCTCAAACTCTTCTGTTGAATAGTAGATAGAGTTTACACCGTTGTGGGTGGTAAGTGTGAAGTTGAGATCCTTATCGAAGCTTGTCTCAGGAATATCGGTATCAAAGAGATTGTAATTCTCGTTTATGATCTTATACATAGCAGCTCTGTGGATAACAACGTAGGAGCCGCGGTTATATGTGATAGGTGTGTTGGGTGCGGTAAACATAGTGATGTTAGAGAAGTCCATCTGCATTGCTTCCTTAACAAAGTATGCCGCATCGCTGACAGAAAGGGAGTGCTCAAGGTTGTTAAGTATAGCTGTAACAACGGGAACAACGTTTGTAATAGATATCTTATTTTTGAAGGATTCCATAAATGCTGTCATAAAGAGCTTCTGCGCATCCTGTCTGCCAAGGTCACCCTCAACGTAGCTTGCACGGAAACGTACGAACTGCTGTGCCATATCTCCGTCAAGTGTCTGCTGACCCTCGTAAAGGTTAATGTGGAGAGGGGGATTCTGATATATGTCGTCGTACTTCATACGGAAGGGTACGTACATATCAACGCCGCCGATGGCATCAACTATAGCGCCGAATCCCTCAAGGTTCATGTAAGCGTAGAAGTCGATATTGATAGCAAGATTTGAGGCAAGTGTCTGTGCAAGACCCTTCATACCGTCGTTGATTCTACCTTCGTCATTGGAAGCGGAAGATGCGTTATAGAATGTACCGAATACGGAATTGAGCTTTCGGGGAGTTCCGTCAAGGGTGATAAAGGTATCACGGGGCATCTGCATAATGGTCATGGAATCGTCATCAAGGTCAAGGTTGACGATCATCATAACGTCTGTGTTAAGAGCTACTATGTCTCTACCTACAACAAGGAAGTTGTAGGAACCTTCCTCACGTTTAACGGGGGTAGCGTTGGGGGTGTTTGCTTCGTCGTTCTGCCAGGGAGTGTTTGTGTCAACTGCGGGAGCAGTCTCCATCATGTTATCAACGACCGCATATGCGATCATACCGCCGATTGCAAGTACAAGGAGTACTATAAGTACGATAAGCAGGGCCTTGGAGCCGCCGCGCTTTCTCTTAGGTGTTCTTAAATTTTTCTTACTCATTTTATAACCTCGCTGTTCTTCAATAAGTAGTTTCTTGCTTTTACCGTTTCAATTGCTATCTCTCTGCCTGTGCGCAGAAGATAACTTATGGTTCCGTCAAGGGACTTGACGATAGCTCGGTCAAGCAGTTTTTTCGGATCGTTGTTTGCCACGTTGTTATGGAAGAAGTCTCTTAGCTCCATGCAGGATTCGTGCTTTCGGGTAGCTTCGGTAGAATCTGCAAGGAAGAGTATCTTCTGCTTCAATGTCATGTTTTCTCTGCCTGTGGTATGTGTGTCTATAAGTTCTTTTACCTCATCGGTACAAACCGAAGGGAAGAGCTTATGAGCAAACACACCGCCTGTCAGAGAGTGGAACAAAGCAGGGGTAGAAAGATATGCTTTGTCAAACTCTATATTATAAACCCGACATATGGAGATATGCTCGTCGGGAGTTTTTTCTTTTGTAATATCGTGAAAAAGCGCAGCGCGGTACAGTATATCGCGTTCATGCTCACATAAGCCGAAGATGTCGGCGTAATACATACATTCTTCTGCTACAGCCAAAGTATGCGAATAACGCTTATCACTTAGGTTCTTTTTTAAATATTCCTTAATTTCACTGTACATACAGTTCGTTTTCCTCTATATAACGGGATACAGCCTCGGGAAGATAAGGCGTTTTGTCTAAGGCGTTACGTATAAGTGTGGAGGAAAGCTCAAGAGGCTTCATTTTTAACTCCTCTATACGGAAACCGTATTCTGACTTTAACATTTTTATCTGTTCTTCTATGTCAGCATCAAGGTCTCTGTCGTACTCTCGTCTTGTGTATACAAGGGTTGCCAGCTTCGCAATCTCATCACAGCGGTACCACTGATGCATACAGAGAAGCATGTCTGTTCCGCATAGAAAGTACAAGTCAACGTCGGGAGAGCTGAAATGTCCAAGTGTCTCGACCGAATAGCTTTTACCATCTTTTTCTAACTCATACGCGGATACCTCAATTCCCTCGATACCGTCAAAAGCAAGCTTGAGCATATTAAGACGGTGAAGGGGAGTGTCACCCTTGGGCATATCCTTGTGGGGAGCAATGTTTGCAGGGATGATAAGAAGCTTATCAAGTCCGAACTGTCTTTTAAATTCCAGAGCCGCACCTATGTGTCCGTTGTGTACAGGCGCATAGGTGCCTCCGTATATACCTAATTTAATTTTCATTAATTGCCTTTATAAACTCTTTTGCAAAGAGCTTCATCGCATTGGCACGGTGGCTGACAGAGTTCTTCTCCTCCTGTGTCATCTCGGCGAAGGTCTTACCGATAGAAGGAACGAAGAAGAGAGGGTCGTAGCCAAAGCCTCCGTCTCCCTGATATTCGGTAAGTATCATACCCTCGCACTTACCCTCGCAAACGATCTCACGTCCGTCGGGGAATACACATGCAATGGCGGAAACAAAGCGGGAGGTTTTTTCCTCGGGCTTGTAGTCCTTTAATTTACCCAGCAGCTTCTCGTTGTTGGCGTGGTCGCCAAGCTCGTCTCCTGCGTGGTCTACCGCATATCTTGCAGAGTAAACACCGGGCTCACCGTCAAGCACGTCTACCATAAGTCCCGAGTCATCCGCAATAATGGGATAATCGCACTTAGGAGCTTTGCACTTGATAAGGGCGTTTGCCGCAAAGGTGTCACCATCCTCAACTATGTCACCGTAGAATCCTACGTCGTCAAGGGAGAGAACGGTAATATCCTTACCGCAGAGCTCTGAGAGCAGACCCTGCATCTCAACTATCTTTTTCTTATTTCTTGATGCTAATACTACTTTCATAAATACTATAGACCTTATATATCAATATTGCGTGTGATTTGTACCGCTGTGCTTAAGTGCGCAGTATAGCCGGGGCGCTTCGCCCCTTATTCCTC
>JBGUUX010000071.1:0-12100 GCA_045133915.1 Eubacteriales bacterium
GTACGCCTACGGAGTCTTTTCACGAAAACCTACCTTCCTTTTTCAAAGTCTGACAGCGTGTCGACAAGTTTATCGACACGCTGAAGCGGAGTGCGATGCACTCCGCTTTAATTTTTTACTTTAAGCCAGTTTCCGTAGTTGACCTTCCAGAAGGCTATGAAGCATTTTATTATCTGATCTCCCTTGAGACATATAAAGGTCACGACGATAGGCCACTTGAACACAAATGCCGAAAGGAAGGAGAGAGGCAAGGTAAGACACCACATAAGTATGGTATCCACCCTGAACACAAAGCCTGTATCTCCACCCGAACGCACGATTCCCGTATGTACCGAGTTTTGATACGCTGTTCCCGCAACGGTTATGGACAGTACCAGCATAAACTTGCTTGACAGATCCTTTGCCGCGTCGGATACGGCATACAGAGTATTGATAGGATTTCGCAGAAGGAATATCACTATTCCCGTTATTATACCCAGACCTATAAAGAGCACCTGCAGGGTTTTGGTATACAGAGGAATACGGAGCAGCTTACGCTCACCTATAGTCTTACTCATAATAACCGCCGTTGCAGTACCCGCGGCATAGACCACGACCGTGGTCACCGAAAATACGGTAGACGCTATGGAGTTTGCGGCAATGGTCTCCTTTGTGGTATGGCCCAGTATTGCGGTCTGAAGCATCTGAGCAAAACCCCACAGAACACCCGAGAAGAACACGGGAGCGCCGGTCTTGAAATATATTTTGAACAAAGCCTTGTCAAAGGGAATAAGCTCCTTTGCCTTGAGCTTTATCTTTTTGTCTATGCCGAACACGTAGATGCAGGTTACCGTAAGCTCAAGAGCTCTTGCAATAAGCGTTGCATAAGCCGCACCTCTGACACCCATGGCAGGACAACCTAATTTTCCGTAGATCATTATATAGTTAAGTCCAAGGTTGGTAAGCAAAGCAAAGGTTGAGCTTACAAAACCTATAAGCACGGTCTCAACACTGCGAAGCATAGACAGCAACGCTTGGGTAAAGGCAAATATAGGATATGTAAACACCATTATTTTAAGGTACATTACACCCTGATTGATTACGTCGGCATCGTTTGAAAGCAGTGCCAGAACTCCGTTGGGCATGGTGATACATATGGTGAAAAGCACCATAGACACACCGATAGCAACCTTGGAGGATATTGCCGCCATACTTTTAACGCCTTCAATACGGCCCTCACCCCAGGCTCTGGCGCTGAATATCAGCGAACCCTCAACGATACCGGTTACAGACATCTGAAGAAGATACTGTATCTGATTGACAAGAGCTACACCGGACAGGGCATCCTCACTGTAGCGCCCCACCATAACGCTGTCGGTTATGTTTACCAGATAAACGATAACGTTCTGCAAAGCTATGGCAAGGGTCAGAGAGATAAAAGTTATATAGAATTTTTTCTGTTTAACCAATAGTGACATAATAAACCCCAAATAAACTCCGCCACTATGGGCGGAGTTTTGTCAGATTATAAATTTGCCTTATAATAGTTAATGAGACAGCCCTTTGCGATGATATCCTTTTCGTCATCGGTCAAGGGAGCCATCTTAAGCTCAAACTCGGTTGCGGTACCGTTAGGAGTGATAGCCCATGCTTCAAAAGACAGCTTGCCTTCGGTAACACCGGACTTAACGCCCTTAACGAGGATGTAGTCGCCTACATTGAAGGGAAGCTCCTCGCTCTCAAAGAGGAAGGGCAGCATACCCCAGTTGATGAGGTTAGAGCGGTAACGCTTGGTAGCGTACTCGATAGCTATATTTGCAAGACCGCCGAGAACTCTCTGGCAGGATGCAGCCTGCTCACGTGCAGAACCGTCACCGGGCTTACGTGCGTAAACAACGGATGCGATCTCAAGCTCCTTGGGGTCAACGCCGCAACGCTCAACTGCGTTTGCTACAGTCTCTGTGATCTCACCCTTCTTAAATTCCTTTGCTCTGCCTACGTACTCGGGATCCTTACGGGAAAGCGCAAAGGTAGAGAGCTTTTCGGGGTTAGAACGGTAAGAGGATGTTTCACCTGAGGGGATAAGCTCGTCGGTGGTGGTTACGTCGTCTGTGATAAGAGAAGCAACACCGAGGAGGATGTTTTCGGAAAGCTCGGGCTGTGCGGGCCAGTCGGTAATGTTGGGACCGAACTTAAGCTCTGCCTCGGGGTTTGCCTTGCCGTAGCCGAAGTAGCAACGGTTGCGGTAAACGGTATCGTCAAAGTGATACTCGGGAGTTGTGTAATCAATATCAAGCTCGGTAGCTGCAGTTACCTTACCGCCGTTAACTGCGGAAGCTGCAATAGAGCGTGCATCCATAAGAGCAACAAATGCGCTCTGACCGTCACCGGGCTTAGAGCCTTCACGGTTGGGGAAGTTACGTGTGGTGTGACGAAGTGAGAGTCCCTTGTTGGGAGGAACGTCACCTGCGCCGAAGCAAGGACCGCAGAAAGCGCTGCGAACTGTTACACCGCGCTCAAGAAGGGTGGAAACAACGCCGTTCTTTGTAAGCTCAAGGAATACGGGCTGGCTTGCGGGATATGCGGAAAGTGCGAACTCGTCAGCACCTACCCAGCCTGTCTTAAGAATGTCGCTTGCAGCGCACATATTGTCAAAGGTACCGCCTGCACAGCCTGCGATAACACCCTGAACTGCCTGAACTCTGCCGTCAGCGGTAATGTTTGCAATAAGGTCGTCAAGACCGTTTTCGTGGAGTATATCCTTTGCGTTTGCATTGAACTCCTTGATGGTATATGCATTGGAGGGATGGAAAGGAAGCGCGATCATACACTCAACTGCGCCCAGATCTACTTCTACCATACCGTCGTAAGCCGCAACCTCACCGGGACAGAGCTTTGCAAATGCCTCGGGGCGGTTGTGCATCTTGAAATAATTTTCGGTCTTATCGTCTGTCATCCAGATAGAGGAAAGACAGGTGGTCTCGGTGGTCATAACGTCGATGCCGTTACGGTATTCCATAGGAAGATTAGCGATACCGTCACCAACGAACTCCATAACCTTATTCTTAACAAAACCGTTCTTAAATACAGCCTTGATGATAGCGATAGCAACGTCCTGAGGACCAACGCCGGGCTTGGGAGCGCCTGTAAGCTTGATGGCAACAACCTCGGGGCAGTTAATGTCATATGTTCTCTTGAGAAGCTGTTTTACAAGCTCGGGACCGCCTTCACCGATAGCCATGGTACCAAGAGCACCGTATCTGGTGTGGCTGTCAGAGCCCAGGAGCATTCTGCCGCAACCGCTCATCATCTCACGCATATAGCTGTGGATAACTGCCTGATGTGCGGGAACGTAGATGCCGCCGTACTTCTTTGCAGCGGAAAGACCGAACATATGGTCATCTTCATTGATAGTACCGCCTACTGCACAAAGGCTGTTGTGGCAGTTGGTAAGAACGTAGGGCAGAGGGAACTCGGTAAGTCCGCTTGCTCTTGCTGTCTGGATAATACCAACGTATGTAATATCGTGAGATGCCATAGCATCAAACTTGATCTTTAACTTGTTCTCGTCACCTGAGGTGTTGTGCGCCTGCAGGATAGAGTATGCCATTGTATTCTTTCTGGCTTCTTCGTAAGAAACAGCGGGAGTGTCGATAACCTCACAGCCGTTACGCAGAAAAACCTTTTCGTTTATCAGCTTTACCATTTCTAACCTCCAAAGGGTTTTATAATATATAATAATGTATTATATCACTCAACAATCTCTATGTCAACTTGTACAAAATCTTTTTACATTTTACTTGCAATATAAAGCCAACCGTGGTAAAATTATCTTAACCATTCTCTAGGAGCATTTTATGAAAAGAACAGTATCATTTTTAATGACTTTTATTATAATAATCACCTCTCTTTGCATCCCCGTTTCGGCAAAGAGCTTTAGTGACGTATCAAGCAGCGACTGGTTCTACCCCTGCGTTGAGGGGTGTGTAGAAAAGGGCTATATGGTGGGTACTTCCGACAGCACTTTTTCTCCCTACGAGCCTATCACCCGCGCTCAGCTTATGCAGGTACTGTATAACATTTCGGGCGGTGAAGCGGAATTTTCTCCCTATTTTACCGACGTTAAAGAAAATCACTGGTACGCAAAGGCTATCTGTTGGGCAAAGGAACAGGGCGTTGGCTACGGCACCTCTGAGGACAAGTTCTCTCCCCATATGACCCTGACCCGTGAACAGCTTGCGGTCTTTTATGCAAGATACGTAGAACTGTTTGGTATAACTCTTGCCGAAAAAACACCTACAGACTATATCGACCGTAAGGATATCTCGGATTGGGCAGTTGCAGGTGTCGAACTTGCCAACAATGCTGCGCTTATAACTCCCCGTATGGCAGATACATTCCTTCCCCGCGGTACCGTTGCAAGAGCAGAGCTTGCAGGCTCGCTTCTTCGCCTTATGGGTGACTACGAAAAAGGCGTTTACGATACCGGAGCGCATATTCAGCTTATCTACAACGACGTAGCAAGCGCAGTACTTGAGGCAGGTGCGGTAGTATCGGTCAAGCCTACGGTATGGCCTGCCGACGTAAAGGATACGAGAGTAAGCTTTTCTTCATCAGATCCTACTGTCGCAACGGTGGATTCTATAGGCAGAATAACTGCAGTTTCCAAGGGTAAGGCTTATATCACAGCCCAGAGCATGGATGACGGACATAAGGCTGTGACTACAGTTACCGTTAACCCCAAGCCTGCGGGTAACGCTCTTCCCAAGGCGGCGGTGCAGACTCTTACAAGCAGCTATAACTTAAGCATCAAGCCTATCGGCAGATATATCGACCCCAACAAGCCTATGGTGGCTCTTACCTACGACGACGGTCCCAGACCCAAGAGTACAAACCGCATCCTCAACTGTCTTGAAAAATACGACTCGGTTGCTACCTTCTTTGAGCTTGGTTATCTTGCCAAAGCTTATCCCGACTGCATCCGCCGTGAGGTAGAGGTGGGCTGTGAGGTTGCAAACCACTCCTGGGATCATCCCAATCTTGCTACCCTTTCGGGCGGCGGCGTGGCAAGTCAGATAAATTCCACAAGCAACACTATTTATAATATCTGCGGCGTAAGACCTACCCTGCTTCGTCCCCCCTACGGTTCCTACAACTCTACCGTACGCAACAACTGCGGTATGCCTATCATCATCTGGTCTATAGACACCCTTGACTGGAAATACCGCGACGCTTCCTACGTTACCTCGGTTATAAAGAATCAGGTAACAGACGGCTCGGTTATACTTATGCATTCTATCTACGATTCAACTGCGGCGGCTACCGAAGCAATAGTTCCCTGGCTTATCTCCCGTGGTTATCAGCTTGTTACCGTAAGTGAGCTTGCAGAGGCGAGAGGCATCGATCTCCAGAAGGGCTCGGCATATCATTCATTCTACAAAAAGGCAAACTAGAGTTTGCATCCATAATCGCATTTTATTTATTTGTTACCGTATATCCTCACCCGAGGGTGAAGAACTACAGGTCAATTTTAACGGAGCTATCTGTTTATGTTAAAGAAAAACTCTATCCATCAGGTCACAGTTACAGATATAAATAACCTTGGATACGGCGTCTGCCGAATTGAGGGTATTGTTACCTTTGTTCAGGGCGGTGTTACGGGAGACGAGCTTAATGTTAAGCTTATCAAGGTTGCCCGTGACTATTGCGTTGCCCGTATTGAGGAAGTTATAAAGGCTTCTGAGCACCGTAATAACTCCGACTGTCCCGTATCAAAGACCTGCGGCGGCTGTGTATACCGCCATATCACCTACGAACACGAAAAACAGCTTAAGCGCAGCTACGTGGAGAACGCCTTCCGTAAAGCAGGTGTGTCTGCAGAGGTGGCAGAGGTCACGTCAAATAATAAGACCGAGGGCTACCGCAACAAGGTGCAGTATCCCGTAGGCAAGGACGGGGTTATCGGCTATTATAAGCCTAAGACCCACGATATCATTGAGTGCGACAACTGCATCCTTGAAGAGCCTATGCTCTATGAGATAAAGAAATATATCGCTGATTTTATAAAGGCAAAAAAGATAGAGTGTCTCCGCCACATCTACCTTCGTTGCGGTAAGGCAACAGGAGAGGTAATGGTCTGTCTTGTGTCTGCAAAAAAGACTTTTGCTCATCTTGAGGAGCTTTGCGACTCTGTTTGTGAGAAGTTTCCCCAAGTCAAGTGCTTTGCTCTTAACTTAAACGATAATGACACCAACGTTATTTTAGGTAAGGATACCTTTATTTTAAAGGGTAATCCCTATATCGAGGACGAGCTTTTAGGCTGCCGTTTCCGTATTTCTCCCCAGTCATTTTATCAGGTCAACCACGATATGACCGAGCTTTTGTACTCAAAGGTAATTGAGCTTTGCGATCTGAAAGAGGGTCAGAGCTTTATCGATCTCTATTGCGGCTGCGGTACAATAGGACTCTGTGTCGCAAGTAAGGCAAAGACCGCCAATATGTTCGGTGTGGAGATAATCCCACAAGCTGTGGAAAACGCAAAGGTCAACGCAGGCATCAACGGTATTGAAAATGCAAAATTCCTCTGCGGCGATGCAAGTGATGCTCCCCTTCACAAATGCGATTGCGTTATCGTTGACCCGCCGAGAAAGGGACTTACTCCAAAGCTTATAGACGAGCTGTCAGCGGCAGAGGTAGAGAAGATAGTCTACGTTTCCTGCAATCCCGATACCCTTGCACGAGACTGTGCTTTGTTTATCGAAAAGGGTTATAAATTATCTACCGTTTATCCATATGATCTTTTCCCCAGAACAGGTCATGTGGAAAACATCATTTGCCTTTGCAAATGATGTTAGCGACATAAATCCAACGGATTTATGTCATATCGCGCCGTGCCTACACGGCATATCGCGTCATAGACATATCGCATTTTGCAAAGCAAAATATATCGCAAAAACGAACAATCTGGAGGCTGTGGCTGTATGTCTTTATCCAAAGAAGAAAAGAAAGCTTTACTGAGAGCATACGAAGAAAAACTGAATAAAAAGTATATTCTGAAAAAGAAAGATGCTAAAAGCCTGTTTAATCATATAACCAAACATCTTTCAAAGGACGGCTGTGACCATACTTTAAGATATACCGAAGCTTGGCTTGTAAAAAAATATGAGGATGAAAATATCCGTCAGCAGATACTGGCTGAAATTCGTGAAGATGGCGGTTACTGTGACTGTGAAGTGATACTTAACTGTTATGAAAGGTACGAGTTGGATTATTGATATTTTAATGTGAAATGGAGGAATCTATATTAAAAACATATTGAAAAAGATTTTAACAGTTTTTATTATAGTCTTATTATCCCCTCTGATTTTCGTTTTTCTTATTTGGGCTCTTATATATAGTCTTTTTGACCGTTTAAAGGAACCTAAAAGAAAAAAAGAATATTATTCATCTGCATATTATAAGGATTTTTCCGAGCCTTACAGCAGAAGTATTATTTACCAAGACAGCTATCTGTTTTACAATGAAACGAAAGATTCCAAAGCTGAATTCACCTTTGTTCATCAGGAGACAAACGGTACTAATTATATAGTTTACGGTGGAACGGTATATCTATTTCAGTTAGATTCTGATATTTTTGATGGGATATTCTATCATGATCAAGACAAAGAATGGAAGGCTAATATAGACGGAGATTGGTTATCTTTGGACAAGGCATGGAAGGATTATATCACACATATCGAAAACACAAACGAAAGCACAAATATCGTTATGCTTTTAAAAGATATATGCTTATTTCCGAGATATGACGGAACAGACGAAGAAACAGACGACCGTGCTGTCGAATTGTTGCCCGATTACATAAAGGTTGTTTCAAAATATACTGATATATTACAGTAAAATATTTTTGCGATATGTTTCACAAGTGCAACGCGATATATCCGCTGAGCGGATGCGATATAACGTGTATGCACGTTGCGATATGTTTTGCCCTTGGCAAAACACAACTAAATAAAACTCTATTCGGAGGAAAAATAAATGAACAACGGAATTATACTTGCCGGCAATATGCTGGTCGATGCATTAAAGGATATCGACGTATATCCCGCACATTCTAATTTAACTTCTATACGCAGTGTAAGTAAGGCAATCGGCGGTCTTGTGTGTAACTGCGGACTTGATCTTGCTATCCTTGATCCCGATATGCCTGTAAGAGTTATGGGCGTTATCGGTCACGACGACAACGGCAGACTGATCGAGGACACCTTTGCAAAGCATGCTAACATTGACACCTCGGGTATCCGTTATTCCGGTGAGACCTCATTTACTGACGTAATGTGCGATACTACTAACGCTACCCGTACCTTCTTTACATACCGCGGCTCTGCCTCCGAGTTTGGTCCCGATGATTTTGACTTTAATAAGATCAAGGGTGATATCCTCCACGCAGGATATATCCTTCTGCTTGATACTATGGACGAAACCGACCCCGAATACGGCACCAAGATGGCAAGAGTTCTTGCAAATGCACAGGCTCACGGTATCAAGACCTCTATTGACGTAGTAAGCGAGGAGGGCGACCGTTTTGCCCGTCTTGTTTCCCCCGCGCTTAAGTATACCGATTACTGTATCATAAACGAAAACGAGGCTCAGCGTATTACCGGTGTTGAGCTTATCCGTGACGGCAAGGTTGCCGAAGAAAATATCGAGGCGGCGTGCGAGGCTCTCTTTGATATCGGTGTTGGCAGCTGGGTGGTTATCCACTCCAGAGCCGCAGCATGGGGCAAGACCAAGGACGGCGGCCTCGAAAAGGTTGCTTCTATCAACATCCCCAAGTCTATGATAAAGGGCACTACAGGCGCAGGCGATGCCTTTGCTTCGGGTGTGCTCCTTGGCGCATACCGTGAAATGTCATTGAAGGATGCTATGATCCTCGGTACAGCTACAGCAAACTCCTCTATCCTTGAGTCGGGTGCGTCCGACGGAATAATGAGCTATGATAAGACCATGGAGTTTTATCACAAGGCTCTTAAAGAATACGGAGAAATGGAATAATAAATGCAGAATGCAGAGTGCAGAATGCAGAATTAATGAAGAAAACAGTTGCTTTTGGCAACTGTTTTCTTTGTTTTATCCGATGATTTGACATTATTCTTAAGATATGATATAATGTCTATATGTTTGCATTTAATAATTACATCAAAAAAATAACGGCTTTAATACTTTTAGCCGTAATACTCACAGGTATATTACCTCTTGGGGTAAGCGCCGTAAATACCGACCAGGTCACTATAAATATGACCAATCTCAAAGCCACCGACTATCCCGACGGCTGGTTCTGGTGCGGCGGAAATCCCAACAAGAGTATTTCCTACAGCGGATGCGGTAAAAAGACCGCCTGCTTCTGCAACAACTTCAATAACGCTTATCAGTGTCACGGCTTTGCCCTTATCATGGCACAGAGAACAGTAGGCTCCTTCCCTGCCATACGTCTTGCAGGCTATAAGCACGGAGTGACCTCCAACGGCTGGACCTGCTACACCTCTTCGGCTATAGGCAAGCCTTCGCTCTGCGCTATGGGTCTGCGTCCCGGTGACATAGTTCGTGCTTCATCAAGCGCAAATTATTCTGACGGACATACCGCCATAGTATGGAAGGTAGAGGGCGGCAAGGTATACTTTGCCGAAGCCTGGGGTCACGTTTATTCTAAAATACACTGGGGCTCATTTAACGGTGCGTACACCTCTATGGAGGGTATATGCGCAGCCTATACCTACGTTGCTCTGTTGCGTAACGGCTCTGTACAGATGGGTACGGGCGCCTGCCCCCACAGCTACAGAGAAGGTTACGAGGGTACGCATCCCCACCGTAAATATACAACCTGCATATACTGTCAGGACACAGAGTACACCGGCGAATATGCAACCGTGGCAAACTGTGTATGCTGTAAGGGTGTCCACGACTACGTTCTGTCAAACGAGGCGATACACCCCCACAAGGAAATAAAGACCTGCCGTATGTGCGGATACTATACATATTCGGGCAAGACGATGATAAAAGCCGACTGCCCCGTATGTCAGGGTATTCCCTACGATGCAAAAGCCGCATTTAAAGAAAGCTCCTACGCTCTGGGAGAAACGGTCGTTCTTGATTTCTCTGCTCAGAACGCAGTAAAATACAAGGTAACCGTAAGACGTGACGGCATGAAATACGCCGAGTACACCGACGTGACCGAAACGTCTGTCAGCTTTAAGGCGATTGACGAAGGAAACTATTTTGCCGACGTTACGGCATACGCTCATGACGGCAAAAACGTAACGGTACAGACCGAGCTTATGACGGTACACGTTCCGCTGATGGACGTCACCTATGAAGGCGGTTACTGCTACGTAAGCTACGACCTCAGTATGACCGAGGAGGAGGCTTCCTCCTTCTGCACCGAAAGAGGTCTGGAACTCAGCACTTATACCGAGAGCTTTTTTACCGGTGTAATCTCACTTGATACCAAAAAGCTCAACAGCGAATATCTTTCCGAAAACCTTTATACCTACATTCCCCTTTCCCTTTCCTATCACGAGGCGGTAAGCTTTGCCGAGCTTTCGGGCGGTGTGCTTGCTTCTGTAGAGGACAAGGAAACCGAGAATCTGCTGGTCAAGCTCTGCAGTGAGGCAGAGTCTGACGGTATAATACTGGGAGCTACAGACAATGCATCCGAGGGCGTATGGAAGACCCTTGAGGGTACTAAGCTTGAAAACATCAACTGGAATATCTCCTACGCAGGAGGTAAGGACAGATACAAGAACTATATGTTCATGTTCCCCGGCGGAACTGTTATTGACAACTACGCCATGCCTTTGGACAACCACGGTTTTGTTATAAAGAACTATAGCCCCTTTGAATATATCGACAACGGTGACGGTACCCTTACCCTCTTTGTGGTGGAGGCTATAGAAAGCAGTAACCTCGCCATCCCTGCCGAGCATAACGGCATGCCGGTTGTAGCTATACATTCGGATGCTTTTGCCAGAGGCGTTTACGGAGAGGTGTATATCCCATCCTCCATTACCCATATAGACAACGGTGTTTTTGCCTATGCCGATATAAAGGGGCTGTGTGTGGAAAGAGACTCGGAGATACACAGACTTCTGTTAGAATATCAGGTCAACGAGGAGATACCCATACGCTTTGTCTTCCCCTTCAACGACGTTCGCGCGTCGGCATGGTACTACGAGGGTATAGATTATTGTTATCAGAACTCTTATATCTCGGGTACGTCAAAGGATAGCTTCTCACCTAACAGCAACGTTACCCGTGAACAGTTCGTTATGATGCTTGCCAATATTGCAGGCGCAGACCTTAGCTCATATGCAGAGGCAGATACCGGCATGACCGACGTTATGACAGGCAAATGGTACTCTGCGGCAGTTGCCTGGGCTGTGTCCGAGGGATACGTATCCGGCGTTGCCGAGGGAGTGTTCGGTCTCGGTCAGAACATCACCCGTGAGCAGCTTGCACGACTTCTTTATCTCTACACAGAAAAACAGGGGCATGACGTTGAGGCAAGAGCAGACCTTAGCATATACGCCGATCACGACTCGGTTTCCGAGTGGGCTTACGATAACGTAAGCTGGGCTGTATCGGTTGGACTTATCAGCGGTATGAGCGCCGATATTCTCGGTGCAAGAGGAAACGCTACCCGTGCACAGGCTGCAAGAATATTTATGACCTATGATATGATATGATATGATATAAAAAGACTGTCCGTAGGGAGACACTTCGTAAAGAAGTGTTCTCCCTACTTTCTTTTTATATAAAAATTGACACTTTTCGCAGATAAGTGTCATAGTGGGTTACGCACTTTCAAAAGGTGCGTAACGAAGTTACATATTTAAAAATTAACCTATCTCAAAGATAAGAATAATAAGTGATATTGTGAGACGGGTCTCACAGTGATATTCTTTAGAACACCTCGCCAAAGGCGAGATATTTCTAAAGAGTGATATGAAAACCTATCGGTTTTCGTGATATTATATTCGCCATTAAAACTGTCCGAAGGACAATATCACGATGCGTAGCATCATATAACTGCGAAGCAATATAACTCGCCTTTGGCGAATATAACTGA
>JBGUUX010000072.1:0-10985 GCA_045133915.1 Eubacteriales bacterium
GCGAGAGTGGCGGAACTGGCAGACGCGCACGTTTGAGGGGCGTGTGGTTCACACCGTACGGGTTCAAGTCCCGTTTCTCGCACCAACAAAGAAGGACTTTCGAAAGAAAGTCCTTCTTTGTTGGTGCAGCTAAATTCGGCTCCGCCGAGCTAAATTGAGCATTGCTCAGCTAAATTCCTGACGGAGCTAAATGTGCTTCGCACGCTATGAGCTGAATTTAATTTAGCTGTACGAAGTACAATTTAGTTATTGCGTCAGCAATAATTTAGCTGCGAAGCAATTTAGTTCTCATATCATCGGAAAGATTGAAATCATCCGACTTTTATTTTCTGTTCAGTAGTTCTCGTACAAAAAAAGGGGAGACACTTCATAAAGAAGTGTCTCCCTTTTATATTTTTATTTCAGCATATTTTTCTGTATATCTTTAAATTTCTTTTTCTTCTTTTCCTTAGAAGATCTGACCATAAGATAAACAAGAAGACCTCCCAGTATGGGGATAGCAACTATAGGCGTTACTATGAGGGGATCGATCTGATACGCCTCGGTTATAACGTTGATCTTTTTAGGCTTTTCGATATTTTCTATTCTTGTACCTCTTACCAACATACGGTGGGTATTGATACCGTAGGGCGTACAGGTTACAAGAGTACAATAATCTTCACCTTCCACAACGTTAAGCTCGTCTATCTTATCCGGCAGAACAATAAGCACCTGGTCTACCTGATAGGTCAAGGTTCTGTCCAATACGGTTATGGTAAAGATATCTCCCTCGCCCAGCTTATCAAGATTGGTAAACAGCTTGGCTGAAGGCAGACCTCGGTGAGCCGAAAGTACGGTATGCGTACTTTCACCGCCTACAGGGAGGCTGGAACCCTCCATATGTCCAACTGCGGAGTTGAGAACCTTATCGCTTGTACCGTGATAAATAGGCAACTGCACCTTGATCTTCTCGATGGTGATATATCCTATCATTCCGTCACCGTTAACGTCAAGTGTTGAATAATATTCATCTTTAAGCTGCTTGTGCCATATAAACGGGAAAGACATAAGCTTAAGCTTGCGGTTATACTCGTCAGCACTTGCAAAGTGAGCAGAAAAGTCTTCGGGAGTAAGGTCCACGATCAAGTCGTCGTAGTTCATGATAGCCTGAGACTGTCTTTTTTCGTTCCAGAAATCACTTACCGTAGGATAAAGAACAACACACAAGCCTACCAAAAATATAGCAACAAGTATGATCGTAGAGGTCGCGCCGCTTTTATTCTTTTTTACATTTTTCTTCACGTTAGTCTTTTTGTTGTTTTTCATAATCATCTTTTGTTTCTTTAAAATTCTCACAGAAGATACCGAACAAAGCTCGGTATCAACTGTCAAAATTCCAAGTTTTATTCCCTGCCGGCAAATGCCGGCAGGTGTTATAAATGCCGTCAGTTATTCACTGTAGGATCTTCCGATTCATCGGGGTCCTGTTCGCTATCTGAATCGGCAGAATCCTTACTCCTTCAGGTGTAGGAAGCCATTCTCTTCTTGGAGACAAGAACAACTACTGCAGCGAGCATAAGAAGGCCGCCGCCCATGTAGAAGATAGTAGTACCGATACCACCGGTTTCAGGGAAGAGACCGCCGGTCTTGTTTTCTACCTCGATAGTTGCGGGATCTGCATTGTTAACCTTGTAGGTAGCTGTAAGAGCTGCTTCGTCATACTCGCTTGTAATAACAACGTCAAGATCAGATGCGAGCTTGTTATAGCCTGCGGGAGCCTCAGTCTCGTGGAGCTTATATGTACCTTCATCAAGACCTACAAATTCAAACTTACCGTTTACATCGGTTGTGATCTTGTCGATAGTGCCTTCAGCGTCAACCTTGTATGTAGGAACTGCTGCACCTGCTACTTCGGAGAACTTGATAGCATTGCCATCCTTGTAAAGAAGCTGGAATGTAGCGCCTGCAAGGCTTACCTTGTTGTCGCCGTCCATAGTGTACTTGAGGACGTCAAGCTTCCATGTGTAGGTTGTGGTCTTGTGCTCAGCGCTTTCCCATTCGCTGTTCTCACCGTATGTAAGCTTAACGGTGTTGTCGTTACCGTCAACTGCGATATTAGCGTTCTCGTTGAGGGTAGCAGAGTAGTAAACTGTAAACTGTGTACCCTTAGCAAGACCTGCGATGAAAGAATTCTCAAATTTTACATCAAAGGTATGGCCGTCTGTTGTAGGGTATACTACGGTGTAGTTTGCTGCATCAACAACTGTACCGTCAGCAAGCTTAACTACAACACTGTCAGCGTTAAAGGTAAGACCTGCTTCCATGGTATCGTGCATTACGTAGTTTGTAGCGCCGAGACCAACGGTAACGGTGGACTTGTAGTTAACATCCTGATCAACGTCAGCGTCGTTCACCTTGCCCCAACCTTCGTCAGCGTTTTTGATCTCGCTGTCTTCCTGAACGAACTTTTCGATGTCAGGCTTTTCGTTCTTCTCTGTAGCGGTAAAGTCGGAGTTTGTGTTTGTAAGAGCACAAAGAGTACCGAGAGAAGTGTCGATTGCATAGTAACCGAGATCAAGACCTGTAAATGCAACAGTTGTGCCTGTTGCCTTCTGGGTTGCGGTAGCAGCGATGTTGTGAGCCTCTGCATAAGCGATAGCAGCCTTTGCAAGAGTCTGGTCAACAGCGGTTACATCGTCCTTAAGTACAACAGTGGTCTGATCAGCTGCAACTACTACCTCAAAATAATTTGTTGCAGGAGCTGCCTTAAAGAAGTCTGCCCAACCGTCTACAATTGTGTAAACACCCTTGTCGGCTGCTGCGTTTGCAGGAGCAAAGTCGAGCATCTTGTAGATCTTGTAGTCAGCTGCATCAACCGCATTGTTGATGGTGATGGTGCCGGCTCCGGCTGCAAGAACAACCGTACCCATAGATAAAACGAGTACGAATGTTAATAAAACTGCAAATAATTTTTTCATGATTGTCATCCTTTCTTTTTTGAAATTTGCAATTTTGAACTAAGTTTTTTGTTTTCTCCGTCATAACGTTGTCCTTAAGGAGGATCAGTTAGTTAGCCTCTCTTCTCGCTTATGACGAATCAAACTATACAAAATCGGAAAAGCCATAAGAACAATGCCGATAATTGTCAAATTAAATATGCCCATACCGCCCGTTTCGGGAATAATAAGACTTCCTGCGAAGTTTTCCACGGCTATAAGGGTGGTAACGGTCTGAATCCTTCCGTTGGGGTCGGTATCATAGAAATAGAAGTACACAGGCTTCTTTAATAACTCGTACCCCTCGGGAGCAACCTGCTCAACAAGGGCGTAAGGGCCGCCTACTGTGAGGTACTGGGTCTCTATAACCGTTGTACCGTCAGGACCTGTGGTATAAGTACCGATATACTTCAGAACTTCACCCGTTTCGGTAATGATGTTTTGAGGTGTGCCGAGAGGAACAGTTGCCGAAGCGTCACCCTTTAGTCCGTAAAGGGCAAAAGTTGCGTTTGGCAAAGGCTCGTCGGTCAGCGCATCCTGTTTGATAAGCGTTATCTTGTTATTGAAACCGGTAACGCCGCCGCTGTGCTCCTCAACCTTAAAGAGAGCGTCAACCGCATCGGAAACCTCAGCCTTACCGTCTATCTTAACGGTATTATCAACCGACACCAGTCCGACCTCGGTTATCAACGTTGTATAGTCAATGGCTACATGCAATCCGTCGGGAACCGTAAAGGTCAGCGAGTTCGTTATCGGGTCAAAGGTTACCGTATACGTGTACTCACTTATACCGGAATCAAAGTCTACCCAAACGTCGGGAGCTTTCTCGTATCTGAGTTTAATGGTATCCCAGTATACCGAAAGATTGGGGGTCATGGTATCGTAGATAGTCAGATAGTCAAGACCGTCTATGATATCAAGAGCGTTTTCGTTAATATGGATCGTAAAGTCAAGCTTGGAGCCGTCCTGTACTACGTCTTTTCCCAACAGACCCGTCTGGAATTCGGTGGTTTCTTCGGTTTTACCGGAGGAACCGTCTTGGTCCCAGGTAAGCTCTGCCACGTTATCAAACTGATAGTGGGAATGCTCGGCAGAATAGAGGTACTCATCCTTAACCTTGAGCTGATAGGTAAATACAAGTTTTCCGCCTGCATTGACCCAATGGTAATAACTCCTTAAGTCTTGTGTACGCGAAAGACCGTTCCAACCATACGCATCAGCGTCTTCGTTGTAATCAAGGAACTTAAAATCCGATGCACTTATCTTCATGGTATTGCCATTGATAGTGCCCGAATAAAGATACTTGCAAAGCCAAAGGTCTTTCTGCCAAGGCGAATAACCGGTCACAACAAGGGAACCGGGTACGTATTCCAGCTTTTCGTCAAAGGTATCGTTAAACCAAAGTTTGTCTACGTCACCGTCTACGTAACCCTCGCTTCCGTTGGAACCCGGAATATTGTTGTTGAACACAACCGTATAATCTATGACAGCATCTTCACCGACCAGCGACTGTTTGGTTATCTGAGGCGAATAGTCGTAGGTAGCGGAGGCGACGTCGGAAATAAATCTGGTATAGTTGAAATATGCCTCATTTGCCATCTTATAACCCTTAAGAAGCACGTCTTCAAGGGTAAGATCTCCGCTCAAAAGTCCCTCCCATTCGGTGCCTGTTTTGGCATCAAAGGGAATCTTGTAAGATATGGTGAGTTTAGCATCTTCCGAAAGTATCCACTTGGAAGAGTCTATATCTGCATTGGCGGTGTTAAAATAAATATTAAAGCTATGCATCTGATCGCCGCCCGCAGGTGAAACGAGAATGTAAGTATTTTCAACAGGTCCGCCCTCTACGTAAGGTGTAAAGGTGACCGTGTCACCGCTTTGTGTGGTTGCGGTAATAACCATGTTCTGAGGAGAGTTTTCAACGTACAGATGTCCTACGTCATTGTCTTGATAACCCCAAAACGCCGACAGGTCGGTAAGATAGAAGCCGCCACGGTCCTTTATGACCGCGGGAACGTCAGCCTCGATGGTAAAGTCGATAAACTTTCCGTCGTTACCGGAAGCTTTCTTGTTTACGTTAGGTGTAAAACCAACAACGTTTGCAGAACCCTGCGTTTGTTCCTCTTTTCCGTTAATGGTGGCTTTGACACTGTTGGTATAGTTAAGCGTTTCGTCCGCTTCAGGCTCTTGGTAGGTAGTGTAATACTCTATAACAAAGCCGTAACCGTCGGGCAACTCAAAGGTCATGGTATTGCCGTTAACGGTAACAGCATCCCAGCTTATCTCCATATCAGGCAATCTGTTGCCCCACTCGTCATAACGTTTGACGATAATGGGAACGCCGGTATAATAATCAAGTCCTTGGCCGAGGGTATCGATAACAACCGTACCTTGCAGGTTGTTTTCGCTCTTTTTGATCTCGACCTCCCACTCGATAACAGGAACAGAATTACCGTTGTTATCGGTAATGACCGACTGTTTGCCGTTTTTCTCTATTTTATCCAGCTCTACGCGGAGCCAGTCATCGGCCCAAACGTAAATGTCCGAACCGAGCGAGTTTTTACCCACGGCATCCACGCCGTTCCACATGTCGACGGAGTCACCTGAAGTAAGCTCGTCATAAACCTGCGTTTTATACGTGATCAAAAAGCCCTGTCCCGCGGCAAAATCGGGGAATCCGGACAGTCTGAAGCCTTCCTCTACACCCTGACTGTGTTTTGGATGGTCAGAAACCACAGGCTGAGGATCCAGAACGTTACCGTCAAGATCGGTTACCACAATAGTATCCCTAAGCGTATAGTGGTTTTCCCATATCTGGTCGTCGATCACAAGATCCTTTACAACACCGTTGGTAGCCTGTACCTTTATGGTATAGTCCTGAGTGTTGGTAGCGGGGTCATATTCACCGTGGCTCTTGGTAACGTCCATAGCGGCATTACCGTCAACCACCAGATCTACGTTGATCTTGTCATTGAATATGATCTCTGTGGTGCTGCCGTCCGCGGCTGCTATAACGGTAGCGTTAAACTCAATGGTAAAGTCAATGTTGGAATATTTTTCAACAAAGTTAACGCCGTCGGCATCTTCGTAGAAGTGAACCTTAAGCATACCCGTATCGTCGACATAATACTCACCTACGTCAATAACGGTACCGTTTTCGGTTTTGGCGGATATGGGGTGAGGATTTGCAAAGGGATCACACTTGATGTTGGACGGTATAACGTAGGTAAGATATCCGTCCTCGTTATGTCTGAACTGTACCCAGTCTTTGCCGGTATTGATCTCGCTGAATTCTACGGATACCTTATAGGATTCTCCTATATAAACAACAGAACCGTTACCAAGCTCTTCACCGGACTGAGTTTTAAATGAAACTCCAACGATATAGTTGTCAAGCTCAGAGGTATAAATTATATCGTGATCGTCGTCAGCCATAGCCTGAAGAAGTTCGCCCTCGTATGCAGATTGTCTTGACGGACTTCTGAAGGTCATAAACTTTATGGGCTTTTGGCTGTTTTCGGGTATATATCGGTTTACTCTGCCCGAAACCTCGCCGTTATCCTCTGTTTCCCATATATCACGTATGTCCTCACCGTCAGGCTCGGGTTCCTGCGGCTCGGGCTCGGGTGTTTGAATATCTGTATCTACAGGCTCGGTTACGTCGGGCTCGGGATCGGTTTCTTCGGGTACCGAAACGTCGCTTTGAGTGTCGTCGCCGTCAGGCTCCGCAATATACTCTGCGGCATAAAGTCCGCTTGTTTTACCGTAACCCATAACAGCGCTGCGGTCGGTATATACCATTTCGGATACAGTACCCTCTGTATCTCCCTCGATAACAATGAGTCTGTCTTCACTTACTAAAGTAACAATAGCCGTACGGTCTGCCTTAGCATCAAGATCGGTGTCAAAGAACACCACGTCTCCTCGCTGAGGCAGGTATGAGTCCGCTGCAAAATACAACGCCTTTTGTTCCCAAGCTGCTCTCATCAGCTCTGCAGAAGCGTTAAGCAACGGATCGGGATCGTAAACGTTTGCATAATTGATACAGAAGGAAACGAAAATAGAATTCCAGTCTCCGTAAGGAGTTCCGTACCACTGTCCGTAGCGGTTATATCCCTGCTTTACAGCATATGCATCATATTCATAGTTAAGAATACTCTCGGAATATCCCACCTGTGTGTTTGCTATCGCAACAATATTTTCCGAAACGTCGTTGGTAAGTGCCACGTGTTCAAAGGTCTTTTTCCAATCATACGACGTTTCAAGGTCTGCTTCCAGATTAGGGAAACACTCGCCGGAGTGAATATGCTCGGGCACCGTACACACAAGTTCTTCTTCGATATAGCATTCGCTTCCGTGGGTATGCTCGTCAAAACCGCATAGAGCATCTCCCGTAACCGTGATACCTACGAGTTTTAGACCCCAGAAAACCAGAATCGCAACCAAAATCGCAATCAAAGGGAAGATGGCAATAATATTTTTATTTGTTTTTCTGAACAGTTTATGGTCTTTAAGATATTCGTTATTAACTACTGCCACATTATCCCTCCTTTCGCTGATTACTGTTTAGGGATCATTCTAACGGATCTTTGTACGTCTCTGTAAAACCTATTTTTTCAAAAGGCCAGATTCTGAAGAATATTCTGCCTACCAACTGATCTGTTTCTACAAGACCAACAGCAGAACTGCGGCTGTCGATGGATGACGCGCGGTGGTCACCTAAAATAAAGTAACGGTTATCCGGTACGTGTATAGGAAACTCTACGTCGCACTCACCCAACGCACGTTCAAAAACGTAGGGCTCGTCAAGGAGAACGTCGTTAACGAAAACCTCACCCTCTTCGTTGATGGTGACGGTGTCACCCGGTATACCTATAACACGCTTGATAAGAAGCTTGTTCTGATATGAGAAGCAGCACAGCTGCCCTCTTTTGAGCTTTGAGGTCTTTACAAGAACAACGATCTCTTCGTCATTAAGCGTAGGCTCCATGCTGTCTCCGCTGATCTGAAGCACCGGCAGCATAAGCGTGGCAATAAGTACGGCAATAGCCGCCACCACTACTAACGAAGACAGTGTGCTCTTTAAAATACTCTTATATCTCTGACTGTATTTTGTCTTAAATATTGCTGTTTCTATCTGTGCCGAGGTAGGTAAGCTGTTAATGTCAAGCTTTTTTTTGACTGCCATTCAGGTCAATTCCTCCCAAAAAGGCACAACTTGGGCTTGGCGTTCTTCTGGGTTCTGATCATGATCTCAGATACTTTTTTAATTTTATTAAGATCTTCTACGATATTAGAAACCTGCGCCAAAGCATTGCTGAGACTCTCTGTCGTTTCGGTCAGCTGCTGTGTGCTGTTTTTAATCAACTCTTCATGTTTTGACCACTCAAGCTCGTTTTCTGTTTTATTGTTTTCATTAGCCTGGGTCAATAAAAGTTCAAGCTGCTCAAGCTTTTCGTTTAACTGTGCTGTGCTCTTGTTATTTGCAATTTCTCTTTTCAGCTGTTCGTTCTCGCTTCTCAATCTTTCATTTTCATGAGTTTGATTGAGTAAAAGCTCAAGCAGTTCAAGTTTACTGAGTTTTTTAAGTTCCTTATCAGTCACAAAATCAACTCCTTATCGTTAAGTTACTTTATTTATTATATACTTATACATAGTAATAGTACCACAAACTTTATATTATTTCAAGTATAATTGTAAATTTTTCAAAAAATAAAACAAAAAATAAAAAAACGAAAAAAGCTTGAACTTTTTTCGTTTTTCGGTTCTGTTTAATAAGAGATTTTTCCCTCTGCCTTAAGCGCCCTTGCCAAGACCACAAGGGTACGTAAAGTCCCGTAGGACAGATCAAGGTCATCAGGTGCCGCTCCAAAGAAATATCCTTTGCGGTAAAGTGCCATTATTGGATCGTACGCCCAGTCGGGAAGCTCATCCCAATAGTGATATACCCTTTCCTTTGCGGCGTCTATCATTACCTGTACTTCGTCTCTTGTCAATTCTTCTCTCTCCTCCCTGAGTTTGTTAAGCTCTGTCTGTATCACATCAAGGAATCTCTGCCATCCCATATCAAGGGTACGGTGAGGGCAGTATTTACCTGAGAAATCCTGATGCTTTTTAACGTGAGAAATATCCCAGCCGTATTCCTTAAGCTTTTTGGCTATGAATTCAGCCGCATTTCTTTCAGCCTTTATAAAACGTTCACCACCCGACTTAGAATAGCAGATCTCAATGCCTATATACGTTCTGTTTCCTTCGCCTTCTGTACCGTCACCTGCATGAAATGCATTTCTGTTTTCAGGTATTCCCTGTATTACTTCCTTATCATCCACCGCATAGTGAAAAGAGGTGGCAATATTGTTACCTATCATATAGGTTATCTCGTTTTCAGCCGAAGCATCGTTTGAGGTGTTGTGAACGCATATTCCTATAGGTTTCATAGAATACGGACATTTAAGCGAGTATTTTGCCGCGGAAACAAGTTTCTTATTTATATCCATATCATCCCTCCTTTCTTTCATGCTGTGTGCCAAAATAAAAGGCTATCACAGACGAGGTTATTATCATCACGTTGTCAGGGCTTATATTACCCTTTAATGCAAGTACCGCAAAAACCGCCACAACCACAAAGGTTATGATAGTCTTTACTTTAATTAGATTTGCAAGATTTTTAAGCATTTTTACCTCCTATGTAATTACTTCCCAGGATCTGACCTTATCGTAGATCTCGTCTATAAAGGAGTTCCCTCCAAGAGATTTATACGCTTCGTAGAGCATATTGAAATTTTCTATTTCGTACTGACGTATCTCTTTTCTTCCACGGTTACCGTAGTAGATACGTAACATCTCGCTTCTCAATTGGCAGAGCTGCCCCTTTTTTATTTTATGATTATTTACCCACACAGGTGTCATAGCGGCTATGATGGCAATGATCTCAGCCAAGAAGAATGAAAGCGTTGTTTTGTCCATATTTCCTCCTTTCCGCATACATATTACGCTCCGTGTTTGATCTGATTATATCATTTATTTTCAGTGGACCGTAGGGTACCACCCCCTTGATTTTTCTTGAAATATTGAAATAACGGAAAAAAAGGTGTATAATCAAGACAGTAATTTAGGGAGAAGAGATATGAGAATTGCATTTATCGGTGATCTTCAGTACTGGAAAGCTGATATAGAAAACCTTGAATACAAGATGAAGCAGATCGCATCCCACCACCCGGATCTTGCCGTAGTTATGGGAGATTTTGGCGGTTCTAAAATGAGAAGCGTAGAGGGTCTTGAGGAAACAAAGCATCACGTTGACCTTATCGGATGCCCGTGGCTGGCTATCATGGGCAACCATGATGTGGAATATAACGAAGAATATATGGTAAACTACGATCCCGTTGCTACCTTTAAAGATGTTTTTGGTAAAGAGCCATATTCTGCCACGGTGGTTGACGGTGTTCTCTTAATATGTATCACAATAGAACGTCAGCCAATAGAGACCCTGCGCACAATACACGCAGTATACGTAAGTGACAAGCAGTACGAGTGGGTAAGAGAAGAGTTGAAAAAGCATGAGGGTATGCCAACGGTACTTGTCACCCACGCCCATATGGCAGGCGCTGGGATACGGTGTGACAGACCGCTTCACACCTCGGCTACCGATACCTATCTTGAGCAGACTTTCTGCCCCGAGAGATGGCAGTCTCTTACAAAAGAGTTCCCTCAGATAAGAGCCTGGTGCTCGGCACATCTTCATATGGGACACGGTTATGACTCTGCCATAACCTACCGTGACGGTGTAATGCATATCTCCTGCGGAGTTATGACCTGCTGTACACGGGATGAAAGCGCAAATACGAGAATACTTGATATAAAAGACGGTAAGCTGTTCGTACTTACACTGGATCACAATAAGGACGAAAATCTTATGCTTGACGCTTGTCTTGACCTTAACTCAAATAATCCGCCCAAGGGCAGATATTACCTTCCCCAAAAAGGTGAAATACTTGTAGGCGCAGAGGA
>JBGUUX010000073.1:0-7740 GCA_045133915.1 Eubacteriales bacterium
TAACCCTAACGGTACTGCAACAAGAGCTCAGGCGGCGCAGATCCTTATGGGTTATATGGAATATTACAACGGCGAGTATCCCGTAGGTTCACTTACCCTTGGCGGTACCGATATTTCCGAGTATTCTATAGTATACGGCGAGACCGCACTTAATCAGAAGGAAAGTGACCGCCCCGACTGTAAGGAAATTGCCGACTTTTTAAACGGTCAGTTCAAGGCAGCTCTGGGTATAGAGCTTCCTGTTCACCGTGACACCGATCACCCCTACCTCAAGGGCGCAAAGGAGATACTTGTCGGTAAAACAGACCGTGAGACATCTGCCGTGAGCGTTGACCGTAAAGGATTAAACCACAATAGCTATATATACGAAATGAAGGGTGACTTCCTTATCCTTAGTTCAAACGAGGAGATGTTTGCTACTTATTATGCGGCAACTATGTTCCTTGAGGACGTACTGGGAGTAACCTACTACGGACTTGACCGCTTCGGTTATACCAACATGAAGTTTGCATCTATTGCCAACGGTACCCGTGTGGTAAGAAGCATGGATTTTGATTACTGCGGTAACACACAGTACGGCGGTTGGGATTATTTCCTCGGCAGCTTTACCGAGGATGATATTTTCATCAACCCAAGCCATAACCTAAACGCTCTCGGTTGTATCGATCCCGACTGTCCCTATGCTACCGAGAACACTATTTCCTACGGACATCACGTTGAGCATTATCTCCGCGAAGACCCTTGCTTTACAGACGATGATGTAATCGACAAGGTTATCGAAAACGTAAGACTGAACCTTGAGGACGAGCTGGGTGATGATAAGGACAGATATGTTCATGTATGGCTCAATCAGGATGACCTGGGTGACTACTGTAAGTGCAGCGAGTGCCAGAAGGTCTATCGTCTCTGGGGACGCTCGGCACCTTACGTGCAGATAATGACCTACGTATGCGAGGCTCTTAACGACGAATACCCCAACGTAGAATATTTTTCATATTCATTCAGACAGACGGCTACAAGACCCAAGCTTGCAAGTGAGATAAGCGACGCAGATTACAAGAAGTTTGTTGACAGCTGGGATCACAAATATATTCCTCCCAAGGATATCACTCCTCCCGAAAACTGTACCGTAATGGTCAAGACAGACGATACAGCCTGCTCCTCCCATGACAGATACGATACCACCTGTAAGCGCAATTCCGATTACGTCAAGCGTTTTGAGGGCTGGTGCAATGTGTTTGATAACGTATGTCTGCACCACTTCCTTGTAAGCGACAGCTCACCCTACAACACCTTCCCAAATATCCGTGAGCTTTGGTCAGACTTTGTCTTTATCTCCCGCTATCCTCAGGCAACCTCTGTCAGAGTGGGCGCACAGTACGGTAAGGAATCTTCCGATTTTGCAGGTATGCGCGCATACTTAAGCTCCAAGCTTTATTGGGACAAGGATATGACCGAGACCGAGTATTATGCTCTTGTTGATGATTATCTCAAGAACGTATACGGCGACGGTTGGAGCTATATCCGTGAGTTTATCGACCTCACCGAGGAGCTGTCCTCCGAAAATCACTGGTGGACTTACGGTGAAATGAACGATTGGTATGAGATAATAACCGTAGCACAGTGGCAAGACGGCAATTTTGATTATGCAAAAGAGCTTATATATTCCGCCTATGACCTTGCTTTTACCGATGCGCAGAGAAAAGAAGCACAGGTGCTGACCCTCAGTATCGACTATCTTGAGTGTCAGTTGGCATACCGCAGCGGTGACAAGGACTTTGCTAAGCTCAGTACCGCCTTTACCGAAAAGCTTGAAAGTATGGGCTATGACATCCCCGAAAACTGGGCACCCGACCTTGACCCGGATAAGTGGGAATATTAAATGTGAAATAAATTTAGAAAGGGAACTATAAATGAAGAACTTTAAGATCTTATCAATCCTGATATGTGCTGTGATGATCATAACAGCTCTGGCTGTTACCTCATGTGCAAAGTGGTGGGATGAAAACCCCTTCACAGACGTTAAAAGCAGCCATTGGTACTACGATGCGGTACGTATCACCAACGAAAACGGAATTTTCAACGGTACTACCGCTGATAAGTTCACCCCCAACGGCAAAATGACCAGAGCAATGCTTGTTCAGGCTCTTGCCGCAGCCGACGGCTTTAACAAGGAAGATTATAAGTACAATGATCAGTTTACCGACGTAAAATCAAGCCATTGGTTTGCTCCAGCCGTAGAGTGGGCGTATACCAACAAGATAACTTCGGGTAAGACCGCCACCACCTTTGCTCCCAACGAAAACATTACCCGTGAACAGCTTGCCGCTATGCTCTACAGATATGCAGAGTATAAGGGTATGACTATAGAAAACTCAAAGGATATTACCGAGTTCCCCGATGTATCAAAGGTTTCCACCTATGCGGTAGAAAATCTTAAGTGGGCTTACGGTAACGGAATAGTAAACGGCTCAAAGTCGGGAGATAAGCTCTATCTCAACCCCCGTAACCCTGCAACCAGAGCAGAGTGTGCTACTATGTTCTCAAAGTACCTCTACCTTGAGCCGGTATACGAGATCAACGGAAACGACCTTTCACTTTATACCATAGTATATAACTCAAGCGAAATACGTTCGGTTGCAGAAGCTGCAAACGATCTCGCAAAGTACATCGAAATGAGCATCGGATATAAGCTTCCCGTTGTAACCGACTCCGCCGAGGTAGGTGAGTACGAGATCCTTGTGGGTAAGACCA
Source organism: Eubacteriales bacterium (assembly GCA_045133915.1). Lineage (GTDB taxonomy): Bacteria > Bacillota > Clostridia > Oscillospirales > CAG-272 > RGIG7300. Next base: position 2,755 of record JBGUUX010000073.1, read on the forward strand.
ACCGTGAGGATAAGGGAATTGTAACCGTTGACAGAGCAGCTTTTACCGATGATCAGAACTTCCTCTGTCAGGTACAGGGCAATTATCTCGTTATCACGGGTATCGACACTGATGCCGGACGTGATGACGGCAGCAGAACCACATTTAACATTGACGGTTCACAGAACGCAGTTATTTATTTCCTTGAAGAAGAGTTCGGACTTAATTTCTATTACGAAAACGAGGGCACCTATGCCGAGCCCGATCCCGTTATCAGCTTTGAGGACGGTTATACCTATATTGACGGTCCCAGCTTTGAGACAAGAACGCTTTATATCCACGATGCAGGAAGTGAAGCATATCTTGACTGCGGTTATTATTACAGCGATTGGGGCTGCGGACTTCCTCATCAGCTCGGTAACCTTATGACAGGTGCCTGGAGACATACCTATGAGAACACCTGGGATACCCCCTGTCTCTCCGATCCCGAAAATATTGAGAGCCTTCTTAAGAATATAAGAGAGCTTCTGGCAGAGAAGCCTAACGTTAACCTCGTCGGACTTATCCAGAACGACAGTCAGTATTACTGTCGCTGTAAGCTGTGCGAAGTGGCTTACCGCGAGGAGGGGACCCGTGGCGGTGCTCTTATCCGACTTCTCAATCTGGTAGGTGAGACCTTTGAGGAGGAACAGCCTAACGTCAAGTTTGCGACCTGGGCGTATAACTGGAGCATCAAGCCTCCTAAGTCGGACACCAAGCTTCACAAGAATATACTCCTTCACTATAACACGCTTCATCTTTGTCCCGCACACGAATATTCTGATACCACCTGTGATTTTAATAAGGAATCCGCAGAGCATATCAAAAAGTGGGGCGAGATAGTAGATAAGCTTTATCTCTGGGAGCATACGGGTGCATTCAGCGATTCTATGACTCCTTTCCCCGATTTTGACTCAATCCTTCCCAACGCTAGGTATTTTGCAGATAACGGCTGTAAGGGCGTATTCCTTAACAGTATGGTTGGCAGAAGCGCCGAGCTTTTAGAGCTTCGTGCATATCTCTTTGCTCACGTATACCGTGACCCCTATATGACCGAGGAGGAATACTACTACCGTATGGACGGCTTTCTCCGTGCTTTCTACGGTGACGGCTGGAAGAGCATCAGAGAGTATATTGACGGTATAACCGAGCTTGGCAACGAAAAGCACCACAGCTTCCACGCAGGAACCTCGGGATATTACGATTACGAGCATATCCGTGAAGTTATACCCGCATTTGAAAAGCTCTGGGACGAGGCAGAGGCAGGAGCTAAGACTCCCAAACAGCTCGAGAGTGTTCGGGTATCCCGTACGTCCTGGACCTATCTCAAGCAGTGTGCGCTCTACGATACTCAGTTCAAGAACGGAACCGACGAGCAGAAGAGGGCTTATGAAGCCGAAAATCAGAAGCTTGTCAATATGATAAGAAATTACGGTATCCATATCGGAGAAAACTACGACGGAGATTATGATCTCAATATCTCCATCAACCCCGAAAACTGGTCGAATTAAAGCATAAAAATAACAGCCTTATTAAGGCTGTTATTTTTATATTATCTTATTTATAGCAAGTATTATAAGTATACAAGTCGCAATAACAAGGGCGGAGACCATAAGACTTCCGATCCATACGTTTATGCTGCCCTTCTTTTCGGAGGGAGGCATCAGTCTTGCTTTTCTCAGAGCTGCGGTCAGGGGCTTATACAGAGCCAGAGCAATGGCTGCGTTGATAAATCCCTTTAAGAGATTGAAGGGAAGGAACACGGATGCAAGCATACCTGCAACGATCTCACGGTCGATACCCATATATATGGGAGTCATGGTGTAGTTCCAAAGCACCATCACTACGGTCATTATAGCGACACCGGTTACAAGACCGATAACTGCAGAGCTTATTTTGCGGTTTCTGCGGTATATAGCGGATGCTGTACAGGAAAAAGCTGCCGTAGACAGTATATTCATCAGCATGCCTACGATACCTGCCTCACTTACGGTAAAGAGCTCTATTGCCGCTACCACCACCGATATACCAAGGGATGCAAGGGGACCGAACATAAATCCTGCTATAACTATTACCGCATCCTTAAATTCAAGCTTAAGGAAGGGAGCGCCGGGCATGACCGATAAGCCAAACACCGCCACCACAAAGGCAACTGCGCTGAGCATAGCCAGTACCACCAGCTTATTTGTTTTATTGTTATTTTTCATTGTTATCTCCTATAAAAGTTTTTTAATATTATATAGTAAATATGATTTTTTGTCAACATGTTGATTTCTCAAGTGGGATATATTCTATTATAAGTACAAGGACACACTTTTCAGCTAAACAATAAAGATAAAGGCTTTTCTTCTTTTGAAGAAAAGCCTCAGCGTGTCGATAAACTTGTCGACACGCTGTCAGACTTTGAAAAAGGAAGGTATGTGCGAACCCCCAAAACTCGGCAAGCTCGTTTCGGGGAACCCCGCCGTTTTCGTGAAAAGACTCCGTAGGCGTACTTAGTACGGTAGTAAGTCTTTTCGCGGAAAAGTGTGAAAGGACGGTATAAACTCGACGTTTATGCCGTCCTTGAATGCTTATCAGACTATATTGGGAGATGCGACCAATATTTAATCAATATCTGTTGGTTGGTGAATTGAATAGAAATAATTAATTATTTCACATGTCCGACCGACTTTTTCGACAGTCTGCAATAAGCAAAACCCGACCTTATGGTCGGGTTTTGTTTATTTCAGATCTATAAACGCCGATGCGGGGATGTTGTTGCTGTTACAGAGATTGATTCCGTAGACAGGGAAGAAATACTCGGTATTGCGGTTATAACGGACACCGAGGATGGTGTAGCTTGACGGAACTACCACGGTATTGGTTCCGCTTATATAAGCATCATTGACCTCGATCCACTGATATGTACCGCCTACGTTTACGTAAACGTCAAAGCCGTCAACGTATCCGCCGTTGTAGGTCTTTAAGCCGCTGCCTACGTTATTAAACGTAACAGTAGCCGTAGTGCCGGAGTAGGATATATCTCGGAACACGGGACCGCTTACGTAGCTTAAGTTGCCTATACCGTAGCCGTTTGCTGCAACTACGTTGGCAAGTCTTGCTGCCTGCTTGTCCTTGATGTAGGGGTGGAGTGAGTTATACCAGGTTACGTTGCTGAACATATCCGAAGAGTTTATCAGATGGAAGTCTGAGAGCATATTTGAGATAAGACCCTGCTCACACTGAACTCCGCCCATGTCGATAAAGGCGTTTGCACCGCCGTTGACGTAGCAGGAGGGGAACTCGATCATATAAACGGGGAAGTCACTGTTGCCGAAGTTAGCTCTGAACCAGGTCATAAGCTCGGTAAACTGATGTGAGAAGGTATCTGCGTTTTCGCCCCAGATCTCGGTGGTGTTCATAAAGTCGCTCTCGCCCTGATACCAGATGATACCTGCGGTAGAGAAGTGACGAAGAGGATGGATAAGGTGGTTATAGCCAAATCTTGTAGGCATTGCGGTGTTGGCCACGTAACCATTGTTAAGGTTATAGGTATGAACGCCTGTAGATGCGTTGTAGCTTTCATCCCCCCACTTGTCGGCAAGCTCGTTGGGAGCAAATGCGATGAGAGGGAAGCCTGAAGCATCTATCTCGATAACGCCTATGGGTACGTCGGTCTTGTTTGACATATTGTATGCAAACATATATCCCAGAGCTGAGAAAGCACCTGTTGCGGGAGGGTTTGCTATCTGGTTCTTTATGCCTGTAGGAGTCAGCCAGGTGGTGGAATATTCCACGTCCTTTAAGACGGTACTGGTGCCCTGAGCCTTTGTACCTGTGTAAGAAGCGGTATAAGTGCTAGAGTTACGGAAGAAGCGTATATTTCTTGTTTCGTCAAAGTCATATGCAAAGTTGACTTTGTTGATAGCGCATTCCTGAATAAGATTGTTTATACCGTAATATACGTTGGACTGACCGATTACGTAATAAACGTCACCGATGAGGATATTTCTGAACTCTCTTGTGGCTTTTGCGGTATGTACCTTAAGAAGCAAGGGTTCTGTTGTTGCGGGAAGTGTCTCGGGGAAGGTTATTTTCCATTCACCGTTGGTAACTACCGCATATCCAAACATATCACCCAGGGTAGCGGTAACTATCTTTCCCTCATTTGAAGAGGGTGCCCAGCCCCATACCGAGATAGGCTCGTCACGCTGGAGCATCATGTTACTGGTAAACGCCTTCGATACGTTTACAGAGGTAGCGGTAGGCAATATTTCGTCACTTATGCTGACAGTCTTGTAGAAGAAGCTTTCATCGTTATACTGAACGCAGAAGGAATAGGTTCCGTTTTCAAGAGTAACGGTGATTGCACCGTTCACAGCCGCCGCGGGTCTTACGTACTGTGAGCCGGGAGCGTTCTTTATATCTGAGACGGTGGAGAATTCTCCGGGAGCGTATCTTATTACGTGCAGGCCTGTCAGATTACCGATGGTCACGGTTTTGTCGGTTACGTTGAAGGTAGGAACACGCTTCTGTACGTTATAGTGATGCTTTGCTATATAACCGTTATTATATTCTACTATAACGGTAACAGCACCCTCGTCACGGTACTGTATGGTGTAGGGGTCCTTGCCCTTTATGGCAGTTTTTGCAGAGAAGTTGCGGATAGTATCGGTAGCCTTAAGCTCCTTTGTGGTATTCCAGGTGCCGTATGCGGTACGTATCACCTTGACGTCGGGAAGATTTGATACGATGATCTGAAGTCCGTTGTCGGTAAATACGGGCTTGTCTACCGTAAGCTCGATATGAAGTGCATCGTAGCTTCCGTCGTTATATCTCACAAGCACGGTATGTACTCCGTCCTCGTATACGGTGTAGGTATAATCATGTCTGCCTGCCACCTTAGTCGCAGTAACATTTACTATATAGCCTGCGGATTTGATATCTTCATAAGTGTTATACTTCCCTTTTGCTATAAAGAAGTCC
>JBGUUX010000074.1:0-30315 GCA_045133915.1 Eubacteriales bacterium
AGGCCGGTATCTCCGTAAAGTATCACCATCCCGAGGTTGGTGCATCCGGTCAGTTTGAGATTGAGCCCCAGCTGGGTCAGATGTCCAAGATGGCAGATGCAACCATGATGATTAAATATATCATCCACAACACGGCACAGAAATACGGCATGTCTGCCACGTTTATGCCCAAGCCCATTTACGGCGAGGCAGGCAGCGGCATGCACGTGCATATGCTGCTGATGAAGGATGGCAAGCCCGTGTTCTCCGACGATAACGGCTACGCGCACCTGAGCGAGACCGCTCACTACTTTATGGGCGGACTTCTCAAGCACATCGCTTCTCTGTGCGCCCTCACCAACCCCAGTACCAACTCCTTCAAGCGTCTGGTTCCCGGCTTTGAGGCTCCCGTAACCGTTGGTTACGCAACCTCTAACCGTTCTGCGGTTATCCGTATCCCCGCATACGCAAAATCTCCCGACAAGCGCCGCTTTGAGCTCCGTAACCCCGACGCTACATGTAACCCCTACTTCTGCTATGCGGCTATCCTTATGGCAGGTCTTGACGGTATCAAGAGTAAGATTGATCCTCACGCAAACGGCTGGGGTCCCTATGACATGAACCTCTATCACTTAAGCGACGAGGAGAAGGCTAAGCTCAGCCATCTGCCCACCACCCTTGATGCGGCTCTTGATGCGCTTGAGGCTGACCACGATTACCTCACAGAAGGCGGAGTATTCCCCGAAGAGCTCTTAAAGAACTTTATCGCTTCAAAGCGTGCAGAGTGCGCAGAGCTTGCTAAGATACCCAACCCCGCAGAGTTTGACCGTTACTACAACCTGTAATGAATATAAAATTTTTGGGCACCGGATTTGGTGCTCCATACAAAAACAGACATCAACAATCCGTACTCATAGAGGTAGGCAAAAACGCCTACCTCTTTGATGCAGGTGCGCCTGTTACAGACATACTTTCCTTTGCGGAATACGATATGTCCCGTATAAAGACCGTCTTTATAAGTCACCTTCACGGCGACCATATGAACGGGCTTAACGATATGATAAACCTTGCGGAGTTCTTCAATATAAGCTGCGATATTTATCTGTCCGAAAAGAGAGGTATTGATGCTTTTAAGGCTTATACCTATATGCAGTTAAGAAAAGACTCGAACCGTGTGGACTTTAAGCTGATAAACCAAGGTCTGTTCTATGACGACGGTATACTTAAGGTTACAGCATACCAGAACGGGCACATGAAGGGTCTGCCCTGCTATAGCTTCCTTATAGAAGCCGAGGGCAAGCGTATCTATATCACAGGTGACCTCTCCCCTGATCTTTGCGATCTGCCCGACATTTCGGCTGATCTTATGATGATAGAGGCGGCTCATTTTGATGCGGAGAATGTTGTTGCAAAATGCAACACTCTTGACGTAGACAAGGTTGCCTTTGTCCACGTTATGCCTCCCGAAAAGTATGAGGACCTGAAAAAATTCAACACCGATTTTCTTCCCTTATATCCCAATGACGGAGAGGAGTACGAGCTATGAAGATCAAGTTTTTAGGTACAGGGGCTGCCGACTGGGCTCCCGACCGTCAGGATCACGGCGATGAATACAGAGGTAACGCCTCTGCACTTATAAACGATACCATACTTATTGATCCCGGCCCCACCGTTCCTGCAGCTCTTAAAAAATTCGGTATCCCACCCGAGAGCATAAAATACGTTATCAATACTCACAGACATAAGGATCACTTCAATGAGGATACTCTTGCTTTTCTTGAATCAAAGGGAGCAAGGTTTGTTGAAATTGATGACGAAGCTACCCTTGACACAGTTAAGATAACTGCTATGACCGGACACCACCGCGTTCCTACAAAGCATTATCTGTTTGATGACGGAGAGCATAAGATCTACTATGCTCTTGACTCTGCGTGGCTTCTCTACGATGAAGTGCAGCTCATTATTGACAAAGCTCCCGTTGACCTTATCGTGCTTGACTGCACAGTTGGACATCAGGACGGAGATTACCGTATATTTGAACACAACAATATCAATATGGTAATCGAGATGAAAAAGACTCTTAAAGAGCATATAAAGAGCTTCTACATCAGCCATGTGTCCTGCGGTCTCCACGACGATCACGACGTCATCTGCCGTGACCTTGAGCCCTACGGGATAGATGTGGCCTATGACGGACTGGAAGTAGAATGCAAAATGCAAAATTAAAAATGCAGAATTATAGATATTTTTGATACTGGGTATCAAAAATCCCTTTTAATCAAATTGTTTTGTATAAATAGCTTGATCATTTGCCGTTATTAAATGTTATCATCTTAATTTTATAGGTATTAAGAACTTAAAAAGGTGTCCTCACGACACCTTTTTCTTTATTAATTCCGAATTCCGAATTGCGCATTAATTAAAACTCACCCTTTAATCATATTTATTCATTAATGCTTTACACAGTCCGCAGGAACCGTAGTCCTTTCGGCAATATCGGCTCTGATGCCTTGCCTTGAGAAGGCTGTTACCGAACACGGTCACTGTACTTGTGCCCTCGGGGATTCCCTCACAGACAAGGCGTGTGCTCGCCTCCTTGAGGTAAAAGGGGCAGGTGGTGTAAGCATCCTCGGTGTATTTAATCATTGGCGCCACCTATATCAAACATCCTGTTGGCGGTGATCTCAAACTTGCTGCGACCCTCTTCTCCCGTAGGAGTGCGGTGCAGTGTTCCCTCCACCATTATACGGCTGTCGGGCGCTATATCCTTATAGACGTTTTCGGCTAACTCGCCCCATACGGTAACGTCTATGTATTCCTTTGTCTTTACACCCTCGCTTACCAGAACAAAATTCAGTACCGGTATACCCGTGGTGGTAAGTTTAAGCTCCGGCTTTTCCTTTGGGATGCCTGTTATTATTACTTTATTGAAATCTTTGTTTAACATTTTTACTCCTCACTTTCTTCGTTATCGTCGCTGTTATTGATATCCTTTGTGCAGAAACCGCACGCATCACATTCATACGGTCCTTTTACACACATGTATGCCAAGTATTTTCCTCCTTTCTGTCCCTTATTTGGGACATGTACTGTACTAAAATAGTAGCGAAGCAAATGAGTGGTTTTATTCCGCTTTGTCAAACACCAAAATATTTTAAGAAATCCTAAAACACACTTGACTTTATTTCGGAAATCTGATACAATGATTTCGGAAATATTAAATCTTAGCCCCGTTTAGTTAAGATTTCTTAAACTGTATGACATATTATATATCGGTTTTCCGAAAATGTCAATATGTTTATGTAAGATTTCTTTAATAATTTTCGGTTTTGCAGGAGTACACAAAAGATGTATGAGATTTTTGTTGAATTGTTACAAAAGAACGGTATGACCGCTTATCAGGTTTGCAAAGCGACGGGTATTGCCCCCGCCACTGTAAGTGATTGGAAGAACGGCAAGTCCACCCCAAAGCAGGACAAGCTCAAAAAGATAGCCGACTATTTCGGTGTTTCTCTTGACTATCTGACCACGGGTAAGGAATCAAAAACAAAGAGACCTGTTACCGACGAGGATATCAAGCTGGCTCTGTTTGGAGGAGACGGTGAGGTAACCGACGAAATGTGGGAGGAGGCTATGTTTGCCGTTGAACTTATTAAAAAAAGACATAAGAAGGGATAAGCTATGACAACAAGCACAGAATGTGCAGTATTTTGTGATGAAAATAAAATAGTCCTGGAGTATTGCAGACTGCCGCTTAACAAGTCTGTATCCTTTGAGGACTGTGATGAAAGATATATAATTATGGATGAAGCAGATATGACCGAGGCAGAACGCAAGGTCCACCTTGCCCATGAGATAGGTCACTGTATGACGGGAGCATTCTACCGTCCTTACTCACCCTTGGAGACCCGAAGCCGCTGTGAATATAAGGCTAATATGTGGATGATAGAGCATCTGTTACCTAAAGAAAGATTGGAATCAGCATTTACAGACGGTATTACCGAGGTCTGGGAGTTAGCAGAGCATTTTGATGTTCCTGAGGAAACGGTGCGCTTTGCTTGCTATGAATATTTCGACAGAAAATAATAATGCTAATAATAAAAGTCGGTTCACGTTTGAACCGACTTTTTACATTAATTCTGCATTCTGCATTCTGCATTTTGCATTCTTAGGGTCTGAGTCCCATACCGCCCTCGAGAGTGAGTGTCTCGCCGGACATATACTTGAAGTCGGGGGATGCAAGCTGAACGCATACGCGGCCGATCTCAAGCTCGGAGTTGCCGTAATGACCCATAGGAGGCATATGCACGTTTGCCTTGAATGCCTCGGGGTTATACTCTGCCCACTTCTCAAGCTGGCTGGTCCATGCGAGAGGACAAACAACGTTTACGTTGATACCGTCCTTACCCCACTCGGTTGCCGCAACACGGGTAAGACCGCGGATACCCTCCTTAGCCGCTGCGTATGCAGACTGACCGTAGTTACCGAAAAGACCCGCGCCTGATGCAAAGTTGATAACTGCGCCCTTGGTCTCCTTGAGATAAGGATAGCAAGCCTTCATATAGTAGAATGCCGAATAAAGTCCGGAATACATGGCAAGATCAAACTGTTCTGTGGTGTGGTCTGCCAAAGTTACGCCCGAAGCGGATGCCTGCGCATTATTGATAAGAACGTCGATACGGCCGAACTCCTTAACAGTTGCATCTATTACCTTCTTTACGGTTGCCTCGTTATCTGCGCCTGCATTGATATCTGCCTGACATACAAGCACCTTGATTCCGTAAAGGTTCTCAAGCTCTGCCTTAGCCTCCTCAAGCTTTGCTAAGTTTCTGCCTGTGAGGACAAGATTTGCGCCCTCCTTGGCATAAGCAATGGCAATACCGTAACCGATAGAACCTGCAGAACCGTCTTTTAAAGCGGGAGCCTTACCTCCGCCTGTGATTATAGCTGTTTTATCCTGTAAAAATCCCATTTTTTTATACCTCATTTATCTCTGAAATAATCGAATTTAATTGAATCCCAGCAAGCGCCAAGCCTAATATCTATCTCATTGCCCCGTTCCTTTGCAAGATCGGTAGGCTCGTCCTTTTTGATGTTGAAATAGGTCTCGCCGTCATACCAGGACATATCGCGGAATATTACGTATCCGCCGTTAGGTGAAAATGCATCGTTGCCAAGATAGTATCTGCCGTCAGAGTCAAGTCCGAAGAGGTTTACAATTGTAGGCAGTATATCGTAGGTTGAAATGACCTTGTCCACCTTTTTGGCTTCAAGCCCCTTAGCATATACAAAAGAGGGGACGTTACCCATAAGATTGGTGTCGTCTGTTCCCTTGTACTTCTCAAGAAGTCCCTCGGTGGTCACGTAGTGGTCATAGTGGTCGGTGTATAAGAAGAGTACGGTGTCCTCAAGCTTCCCGTCTGCCTCAAGCTTTTCGTAAAGGCTCTTTACAAAAAGGTCGGTTTCGTAAGCATGACAGAGAGCCCACACGTATTCGTCCTCGTATTCACCCTTTAGCCTTGAACGGATAGTCTCCTCGTGGGCAAGGACCGGCTTTCCGTCAGCCGTGTATGGCCCGTGTCCCGTATAGGTTATGATAAAGGACATAAAACGCTCGCCCTGGGTGATCATATCATACGCCTCGGTTATGGTGGAGTCCATATCGCCGTCAGATATACGCATATCACCGCTGGAGTGGTATTTTTCATAGCCCCACGCCTCATGAACCTGACCACGGTTATACATATCGCGGTTGCTTCGGTGGAAGCTGTTTACTTTGTAGCCCTCTTCCTTGAAAAGATTGGGAAGAGATTCGGGATAGGCAGTTTCGGTGAAATAAGCCATCTTTGAAGAGTTCATAGGGGTTATCATACCCGTGTTCACCGCATTTTCGGAGGAGAAGGTAGCCGCCCACAGATATTTTGGCGCGTAGAAGCCGGTAAAATCCACAGACTTTTCTCTCAGCGCCGAGGTAAAGGGCATAGCCACGTCGGTCAACATCCAACTGTCGACAGACTCAAGCTGGATGAGGATAAGATTTTTACCTTCCAGTACTCCCGTCATTTCGTTATCGGGGTCAAGCTCTCTTGTGGTGTAAAATTCATTAAGCTCGTCCAGTCTTGAACGGTTGGTCAGACGCTCCACCACGTCCTTTAGTCCCGTGCTGATATAGGCATCACGGAAGGTATAGTGATAGAAGCCGCACATATGCATACAGAGCCTGTAATCCGAAAAATCGTCGTAGTGGTCGGCGTGGCTCTTGGTACTGTTCCATAGGATACCGCCGAAATCGTTTTTAAAGGTCTTGTTGACAGTAACGACAACTCCGCTTATACCCACAGCAATGATGACAAGTGCTAAGATAAGCTTAAGCCAATTTTTCTTCTTGGTCTTGGGGACAAGTATCACGGCTATGACCGTAGCCACAAGGCAGATACAAAGAGCTATAATGAAATTACGCTCAAAATCAAAATAAGACCAGTCGAAATATCCTGCGCCGTCATCGGCAAACATGATGGATGAAAAGGACATATACTGTCCGAAAAAGCTGTCCATAACTCCGTGGACCAGCGAGAGCACCGAAAAGCAAAGAGTGACTAATATCATATATATCCTTCTTGCTATACGGGGCAGAGCCACGGATATTCCTACCAGCAGAACACACCAGAAAAACGATGCCCAAAATGCCGCTGATGCCGGCAGAGTCGAGGTGTTGTTCTTTTCATATACGGTACGGAAAGCTATATCTATTGCCATAAGAGAACCGAAAAACAGAATATCCGCCAGTATCTCTCTTGACAGGTTAAATGTTTTTTTCTTCACTGTCCGCCTCCTTTTTCCATAATAATACAATTATACACTATTTAAATCAGTTTTGCAAGATAGGGATCTATACCAAGCTTTTGACAGATTCCGTCGTACTCACTGCGCTTCTCCGCCTTCTTTTCCTCGGATATCTTATCGTTACGTATAGCCTTGATAAGAACGTTCTTGGGAGTCTCCTCGGGGTCGATAAGTTCAAGGGCGGTTACGTCGTAGCCCTTAGCTTCAAGCATAAGACAACGCAGAGAATCTGTTGCCGCATCGCAAAGCTTCTGCATAAGTATGGAATGACCGAGCATAAAATCACAGTCTGAACCGTTAGGCTTAAGCTGATGCATCATCTCATGATGACAGCAGGGGGTGGACATGATAACACGGCTGCCGGATTTAACAGCCTTGGCAAGTACGATATCGGTCGCAATATCGCAAGCATGAAGAGATACTGTAAGGTCGGGGGTGGTAACAGGCTCAAAATCATTTATATCCCCTGCGATAAAATGAAGTCCGCTGTAGCCTAATTTTTCAGCAACCGAGTTACAGTATTCTATAACGTCCTCTTTTAAGTCAACGCAATCCATACGGACGGCTATTTTCTCTACAACGGTAAAATAATAGTATACTGCAAAGCTGAGATAGCTCTTACCGCAACAGAGATCAAGGATATAGAGCTCACGGTCACGGGGGAATTTGTAAGCCTCGGAAAGAAGCTCAAGGAAACGGTTTATCTGTCTGAACTTTGAGCGCTTTTTGTCAAAGACACGTCCGTCCTTATCCTTGACACCAAGCTCAAAAAGAAAATCAATCGGCTCGGTGGCAGAGATGATATGCTGCTTCTTTCTGTCGTGACCCTGTACGGCAACCTTTTCACCCTTATTCTTTATACGGTCAAGTACGGTTATCTTGCCCTTGCCCGAAACCTTTATCTGCGCTTCGCCTGCAGTGGTAAGCACGTTTACCTGCTTATAGTCATGGCCCACCATGAGGGCAAGGATATCAGGCGCCTCGGAGGCCTTTATATTACGGTGGGTAGCCTTGCCGTCGGTAGTAAAAGTCTCTATCTGCAGACAGAGCTCGTCCTTGATATTTATAAGGGTGGCAACGCTCTTTAACGTTTTTTTGTCACAGGGCTTACTTAAAATGATCTTTTTCAGTATTCGTTTTTCGATTACAGACTTAAAAAGCTCTAACATCTTTTTGTTCCTTTACTTGACAAACTTTTTTATTGGAAATATAATATAATTAACTTATTAAAAACCAGGAGCAGTATGGAAGGTATTATTATAAAGGGTCTGGGCGGACTCTATGATATACTTTGCGACGGCAATATAGTTCAGTGCCGTGCAAGAGGTGTTTTCCGCCACGAAAATATAACTCCCTACGTGGGTGACAGAGTTGTGATAGAGGATGACTGTATCGTTGACATTGCCGACCGAAAGAACACCCTTATCCGTCCCCCTATGGCAAATCTTGATATCCTCTTTATCGTAGCTGCGGCAAAGAAGCCTATGCCGGTTACCGCTACCCTTGACAAGATGATATCTATTGCCGACCACAAGGGTATCGAGCCTGTGGTCATAATAACTAAAAACGACCTTGACCCCGCAAAAGCAAATGAGTTAAAGGACACGTACGCCTCCATCGGTATCGATGTTTTTGTTACCGACCCCGACTCTGACAAGGCAGAGCTCCTAAGCTTTTTCAAGGAGAAATGCCGCGGCAGGATATCTGCCTTTTCGGGAGCATCCGGTGTAGGTAAATCTACACTTCTCAACGCTCTCTTCCCTACCCTGGCTCTTGCTACCGGAGACGTGAGCCGCAAGATACAGCGCGGTAAGCACACCACCCGTCACGTTGAGCTCTATCCCTTAAAGGATCTCTTCGGCGAAGAGGGTTACGACGGTTTTATTGCCGATACTCCGGGATTTTCTATGCTTGATCCCACCATATACGACGACTATACCGTAGACGAGCTTCCTTATACCTTCCGTGAGTTCAGACCCTATCTGGGCGAGTGTAAGTATACCAAATGCACTCATACAAAGGAAGAGGGCTGCGCCGTGCTTTGTGCGGTAAACGAAGGTAAGATACCTCACAGCCGTCACGAGAGCTTCCTTGAGCTTCACGGGATACTCAAAAACATCCACGCATGGGACAAAAAATGAAATGGAATTTTTGTTGCTTATAGCAACAAAAATCTCCTTAACTCTTCACTTTTCACTTTTCAATGCATAACGCATCGCATTATGCACATATTCTCCCTTCTGTCATACTCTGTTATTAGAGAATGTCGGAAGGGATTTTTGTTATGCGTGCAATAAGATGCATTTGCCGATCAGCCGGATATATTGCCCTTGCCTTTGGTGCGGGTATCCTGCTGACCTACTTTTTGCCCTGCTCGGTACTGGTAGTTATAGAATCTCTTATAATAATCGGCGCCGGAGTAGTTTATTTTACAAACATATAAGGAGCTTACCATGAAGATAGTAGTTGTAAAGTCACCCCGTATACTTGCACCTATACTTGCAAGAATTTTTAAAATACATAAATAATTTTAGAAAACAGTGTCACTTTTGACACTGTTTTCTGCATTTAATTACTATTACTGTCCCGAGCTTATAACCAGATCTATCTTGGTGGTCTTTTCGGGTACGCTTTCGTACGCATCGCGGCTCTGATCTATTACTGTTCCCTTGGGCTTGGAGGACTGCTCATAGGTTATCTCACCCAACGCCAGATTGTACTGAACGAGCTGAGCCTTTGCCTGAGCCTCGGTAAGACCTATAAAGTTAGGAACCTGAATATACTTAACGTCAGTACCCTTGCTGATATACAAAGTAACTGTCTCGCCTGCATTGACCTTTTCACCCGCCATAGGCATGGTACGGATAACGTAACCAACGGGGATATTGTCATTCTCTTCAAATTCCTCTACGAACTTGAGTCCCATCTCACCCAGCTTTATTTCAACCTCGCGGTAATCCTTAACCGTAAGGTCGGGAAGCACCTTGGCATCCTTGCCTCGGCTGAGAGTAAGGTTAATGTCACAGTACTGCTGACCGGGGATTATCTTACGCACGATACCTGCCTCAGGAGACTGAGCCAATACGGTGTTGACCTCGATGTCGGGCTGGCTGTCGTCGTAAGTAACGGTTATCTTAAAGCCCTGCTTGGTATACTGATTGATTATATCATCTGTCATGACCTGTCCCATAAGACTGGGAACAGTTACGTCCTGAGATGCGGTCATCTCCTGAGAGTCCTTGAAACGGTCTATAACAACACCAACCGATATTCCCACCACAAGAAGGAAGGCAAGAGTAACACCCAATATTACGGGGAACATGGATCTGCCCCCCTTGGACGCAGACTTTTTAGTTGTCTTTGACTTTGCGGACGTTTCTGTGTCTGCTATAGCGATCTTACCGTCACGGCTCTTGGTCTTGAAGACGTAGGTAGGATTGTTCTTTATCTGAAGCAGATGGCGGAGCATCTGAGTAGCGTTCTGGAAACGGCGTTCAGGCTGCTTTTCCATAGCCAGCATTATTATCTGCTCTACACCCAGAGGGATGTTGGGCATGATCTCACGGGGAGGCTTAGCTATAGCGTTGACCTGCATAAGAGCTACGGAAACAGGGCTCTCTGCATCAAAAGGAAGCTTGCCTGTAGTCATCTCATACATAAGCACACCAAGAGAGTACAGGTCACTGCGCTGGTCGATAACCTTACCGCTTGCCTGCTCGGGGCTGATATAGAATACTGTACCTATAGCCTTATCGGTCATGGTAACGGTCTCGGCGTTGGGAAGCTTAGCTATACCAAAGTCGGTGACTTTGATGCGTCCGTTTTTAAGGAGCATAATGTTCTGGGGCTTGATATCACGGTGGATAATGCCCTTGGAATGAGCGTGCTCGAGAGCGCGCAGTATCTGCTCTGTATAGCTTAAGGTCTCGGAGAGAGAGAGCACACCCTTCTGACTCATATAGCTCTTAAGGGTAATACCGTCAACACGCTCCATAACGATATACTTAAGGTTATCCTTAACAGACACGTCGTAGATGCTTACTATGTTGGGATGAGCAAGCATGGAAACTGCCTTGGACTCGTTGATAAAGCGCTTTACAGACTGAGAGTCGTTGGCTATCTCGTCCTTGAGCATCTTTAAGGCAACGATACGGTTAAGCTTGGTATCAAATGCCTCGAACACCACAGCCATACCGCCTACACCAAGTATCTTGGTTATCTTATATCTATTGTCAAATACCTGACCTACATATTTATCAAATACATTCATCATTATTTCCTCATACGTTCTTGATAAGAATAATAGTAATGTTATCCCCGCCGCCGTTCTGGTTGGCGGTATCGACGAGCAATTCTGTTTTAAAGGTCAGCTCTGCGTCATAATCGTCGTCGTCATAGTCTCTGTATTTTTTGCGGACTATATTAACCATTTCCTTTTCGGAAATGAAGTTGTAAAGTCCGTCGGAGCACAGGATAAAGTAAGATCCCTCGTCCGGCATATCCACGGTTATAACGTCTGCGTCTACCGTGGGCTCTGTGCCTACTGCTCTGGTAAGGATGTTACGTCTGGGGTTGGTGGCAGCCTCTTCCTTGGTAAGCTGTCCCATATCCACCAGCATCTGCACGTAGGAGTGGTCGTGGGTAAGCTGTGTAAGCGCCTTACCTTCGATAAGATACATACGGCTGTCGCCTACGTTTGCTATATGGATCTCGTTATCGGTTGCGATAGCCGCTACGATGGTAGTACCCATATTGGTAAGCTCGGAGCTCTCTCTGGCTCTTCGGTATACCGCCTTGTTTGAGGCGGACACCGCCTCGTTTATAAGATCGGGGAAGCTTACCTTAGCGGTATCACAAATATCCTCTGCATCTATATAGGGAGACAGAGCCTGTTCAACGTGATCCGCAAAGGTGCGGATGGCAAGGCTGGAAGCTATGTTTCCGCCGTTTGTACCGCCCATGCCGTCGCAAAGGACAAACATGGTTATATTGTCGCATACGCGCATGGTCAAAAAGTTATCCTGATTGGTCTCTCTCTTTTTACCGATGTCGGTTTTTCCGATATAATACACTGTCTCACCTCCGTTAATCTGTATTTTTGTTGTTATTTGCATTCAAATGAGTCGAACCTGCGTCGTGGCGTGTGTGTTGAACCGCCAAATCATCGGGCGCAGTTTGGTTGGGGCGACTAGCCCCTTTATGTCTCAGCTGTCCGCAGGAGGCGTCTATATCAGAGCCTAACTTGCGGCGTCTTGTAGCGTTGACACCGTTCTTTTCAAGAACGTCGATAAATTTCTTTATACTCTGCTCATCTCCGGCAGAAAATCCGCTTTCCGCAACCGTATTGACCGGAATAAGATTTACATGGAAAGGCTCTTTGCCGAAATACTTAAGCAAAAGGTTGGCTAAGCGTTTAGCCTGTGCGGGACTGTCGTTTTTGCCGTGGATAAGGGTATACTCAAAGGATATACGTCTGCCCGTCTTGTCAAAGTATGCTCTGCAGGCACAAAGAAGCTCGTCTATACCCCACTTTTTGTTTACCGGCATTATCTCGTTTCGCTCCTCATCGCTTGTGGCATGAAGAGAGATAGAGAGGGTTATGGGATAGCTTTCCTCTGCCAGACGGTATATCTTGTCCACCAGTCCGCAGGTAGAAAGTGAAATATGTCTGTAACCGATATTAAGTCCGCCCTTGGCGCCTACAAGGTCAAGAAAACGGATGACGTTGTCATAGTTGTCAAGAGGCTCGCCGATACCCATCATAACGATATTGTCGATACGCTCACCGATATCCTTCTGGGCAACGATGACCTGAGACAGTATCTCACCCGCAGACAGGTTACGTGCGCGGCCTCCCAGTGTAGAAGCGCAGAACTTACATCCCATACGGCAGCCTGCCTGACTGGATATACAGATAGAGTTACCGTGCTTATAGCGCATAACGACGCTCTCGATAAGCTGTCCGTCATACATAGAGAAGAGATACTTTACAGTACCGTCAAGCTTTGATACCTGCTTCTGTACTATCTCGGGATACACAAGTGTGGTGTTCTCCGCGAGAAGCTGTCTTGTTTTCTTTGAGATATCGGACATCTCGTCAAAGGTCGCCCCTCGGTGTAACCACGCAAATATCTGCTTTGCCTTATATGCCTTTTCGCCAAACTCAAGGAGCATATGTTCCAGCTCCTCGGGCATCATACAGAGAATTTCTTTCATCATAATACAGTAGTATAACATATATAAATGAAAAATGCAACTTTTAATATGATTATTGATATATTTTTTAAATTTTGCATTAAAAATATGTTTACATCCGATAATATTTGTGTTATAATACAACTATAAATAACTCGGAAAGGGTGTTTAAGGATGGAAAAGAAGAATAATACTTTAATTAAGGTCTTAGTGATCCTCGGATCTCTTGCAGCTATATTTGTGGCAGTTGCTCTTATCTACAAAAAGTATAATAAGAAGCGTAAGCCCAAGGACGTTGATCCTTTTGATTTTGACGACGACTTTTTCTTTGACGATTGCGAAGGCTGTTACGACGGCGACGGATTCTTCGATGACGAGGATGATTCTGTTTCCGAGGATACAGACGACGGCGAAGAGCTTATTTTCTAAACCAAACAGGGCGGCCTTGGGTCGCCCGTTGTTTTCATTAACACAAAACCGGAGTAAGATATGTCAAAATTTATCGTATTTGAGGGTATAGACGGAAGCGGAAAGACCACACAGATAAACCTTCTGCATAAAGCTCTTGCCGAAAGAAATATCCCCGTACATATAACCAAGGAACCCACCGACGAGCCT
Organism: Eubacteriales bacterium; assembly: GCA_045133915.1. Classification (GTDB taxonomy): domain Bacteria; phylum Bacillota; class Clostridia; order Oscillospirales; family CAG-272; genus RGIG7300. Next base: position 13,636 of record JBGUUX010000074.1, read on the forward strand.
ATGGGCAAGCTGTTACGTCAGTATCTTATGGGTAAGGAAAAAACAGACCTCAAGGCTGTAGCCGCCCTCTTTGCCGCAGACAGACTTGACCATATAACCGCCAAAGGAGGTATACGCGATAACCTAAGTAAAGGTAACGTGGTCCTGTGCGACAGATATTATCTTTCCTCCTACGCATATCAGTCGGTAGACTGTCCTTTAGACTGGATCATGGCGCTTAACAGCGAGGCGGAGAACATGGCAAGACCGGATCTTCACATATTCCTCGACGTTCCCGCAGAGCAGTCTATGTCAAGAGTGGAGAGCCGCGGTGAGACCGAGATATTTGAAAAGCTGGAAAGACAGCAGCAGATACGTAAGAATTTCTTTGATCTGTTTGAGAAGCTCGGTGACAGAGAAAATATCGCAGTTATAGACGGTACCGGCAAACCCGAGGAAATAGCCGAGGCTGTGTTGAATGAAGTAATGAAAATAATTTAAGAGGTGCATACGCACCTCTTATTTTTATGAATTTCTCGAAGCCTTTTCGGCGTCTATTGCCAAAACCAGCATAAGCACGTTAAGTGCATCGTCGGACTTGCCTACGTCAATAGAATATGTATCGGTCCAGTTCCATATCTCCTTTGAGACCACGGCTATCTCGCCACCTGTGGCAGAGCATACGCTGTAATCCCATTCCCAAAAGCTGCCCTCAACATACCAACCGTTGAAATCGATATTGAATTTAGGCTTGAATAAGGTAAACTCCTTGGTGATACAGCCTACGTAGCTTTCACCTCGGTATATCTCGTACTTGGGAAGAAAGGTAAGGATCTTCTGTCTGACAGTACCAAGCTCTCTGCCCCCGGCATCAAATATCTTAAAGCAATGGCCCCAGGCAAGCTGACCCTTGACGGTAAACACGGTGTTGCCTGCCTCGTCATATATGTCATAACTGCCAAACCAGGAGAACATACGCTGTTTAAACAGAAGTTTCATTATTCGTTCTCCTTATTCCAATCTTCTTCAGACAAAGCCGCATATCTCTTAATAGCAGCCCTCAGGGATTCGGCATTATGTCCCTGCGCCACCGCCATATGAAAATATTTGTCTGCTTCTTCATCATTATCTATCTTTGAATATATTATTGCAAGAAGAGCGAGGGTATGTCGCATATTAGGAGCACACTCAAGAGCCTTGTTTGAATATTCTATAGCCTCGTCAAAGCGGTAATTATCAAAATATATGCTGGCTATATTGTGATACGCTTGTGCATTTTTGGGATCATAACGCAGAGCCTGACGGTAATTTGCTATTGCATTTTCACTGTCCTTTGTAACCGTATATACGTATCCTAAATTATTGTATACTTCTCCGTCTGCCACACCTCGATCTATTATTACCTGATATGCATGCACCGCTTCGGGATACATATCCGCATCGGTAAAGATAAGTCCGAGGAAGATATATACGGCATATATATCTTCGGCGGTATTGCATTTCTGTGTAAGCTTTATCAGCTTGTTTATCGCCTTGCCGAATCTGTCCTCGTTATACAGACGGATCGCGCAAAGAAGCTTTTTACGGCTTGCCTTGTCGTTTACAAAGGCGTTTTTTAACTGTGCCGGATACTGAGATTCATAAAAAGACAGGGGGCGTCTGACATCCTTACCCTTCATCTTGAAGAGGGTACCCATTGCTCCGCAGATGATTATAACGGCTCTTGGCAGAAGCTCGGAAAGAGCCTGACCGTTCATTATACCGTACACGGCATAGCCGACGGTAAATAATATAAGTAGTATAAGTATAACGGTTACGATTTTCTTTACCATATTTATAATCCTTTTTTCTTTAAGTCATAAACAAGCTGTACGTAAAACTCTCTTACGTCAAAGCCTTCTATATTCTCACGGTTAAGGTCTATCATATCTCCGTGGGATATTCCTCTCTTGCCCTCGTTGGTGACAAGAGTATAGTTGTCGCCCCACTTAAAGGAATCCTCGCTTACCAGTCCGTCATTTTTGCCGTCGAAGAATTTGACAAGATGATAGGAATAGTTCAAGGGGAACTTTCCGCTTGACGCTTTATTAAGAACCGAGCCGACACTTCTTGTATATATACCCTCGGGTATAACCAAAGCCTTGTCAAGTACCTTGCAGTTATCAGCTCTCAGGTCATTTACCGCAGCCATAAAGTCGGGAGTAGTGTCACCAAGCCTTTTTGCCGCAGCGTTATAGGTACCTGCCACCTTGTCCCGTACAGAGCTTGGCAGCTTGTCAAGGAGATAGTCGGCAAAGCCGCAGCCTCGGTGAGGAGTGTTGACGGTGGTAAGGGATGCCACGTATTCTGCAATACCGAAATGTTCTATGGCATAACGGCAGTCAAGCCCGCCCTTGGAATGAGCTATGATATTAAGCTTGCCGCAGCCTGTTTCATCAACTATTTTCTTTATACGTCGGGCAAGCTCACGGGCGCTGTCCTCTATAGAGAGTGCCGATTGATGGTTGCCGTAATATATCTTTGCACCGTTTGCTTCAAGCTCGGCAGGTACTCTGCCCCAGTAGTTAAAGAGCTTGGTGTCACGGAAGAATACTCCGTGTACCATAAGTATGGGATACTTGGTCTTGCAAAGCTGCTCACCCTTACGTTTAAGGTTGAGCTGATGCTTCTCGGTCTCAAACTTTACTTCCTTGAGAGTAGTCTTAATAATATCGGCAAGCGCAAAGAGGTGGGCTATAGGTATCATACCCACAAGAGCACCGACAACACGCTTTTTGATACCAAGCTGCCTTGAGGTACAGTATACCGAGATGATACCGTTCCAAAAGAGTATCAAATGACAGAAATAACTGACCAGAGCGCTGAATATAAGCTCCTTCCACTTCCAGTTGAAAATAAATATTCCTGCAATATGATATGCTCCCGAAACTATTACCGATACCGAGAATATTACAAGACACCACGCACCGTGATTGCATAGCTTGAGCCTGAATCCGGGAACACGTCGGGAAGTAAATCCCGTAAACAAATTAGCCGCAAAAAGTGCGGGCAGTACGGCAAAAAGCCACAGAGGCTCTGCCTGCAAAAGCTCAAAGCTGTTACTGCAAAGAATGAATATCAGTGAAAGTACTATTGTCATTTTTCTTTTATTCCTTTATACGAGCCTGCGCTGTAGACCTTCATACCCAAGCCGTAATCGGTTATCAGAATATCCTTTGGCATACGGGAAAACTTATAGGTCACGTACATATCTCCCGCCGCTCCCGAAATGTTGGATATCTGTATCAAATATACTATCCAAAACCATTCGTATGGGACGAATAAGTTTATTATTCCGACAACCACGCCCCATACAACAACGGGAGCAAGGGCAATAAATATATAACTGCGCTTATCGTAATAATCCTTGCTGCCGGCAAATGCATACAGTCCCGTAAAGCCATAACTTATCTTTTTGGTACCGCATATCTTCATAGCAATACCGTGAACAGCTTCGTGGAGAATTATATAAAGTATGCTTGACAGCATCAGCACAACAAAGCGCAACGCATACATCCCTATGCCCTCATCCATGGAAAACATGCTCCAAATCGGAATATAAAAATGAGCGGGAACTGCCATTATGAAAGCTATTATGAGAGCAAACATATTGATAAAAAGAGATAGTTTTTTATCTTTTTTTATATCAAGGGAATATATCTCCCTATACCCTTCGGGTAGTGTACTGTAGGATGTTAATTTCATAGTCTATTTGTTTTCAACCTCATCGTAATACTTTTCAAAGTCTATCACAACACCCTTTTTGCGGGCGTCCTCGATAGCAAAGGTAATAACGTGGTTATAGTAGGACTCACGGATAGTGGGGATGGATTTTCCTGTATAAACTCCGTTAAGCTCCTCGTATATAGCCTGAACGATGCCGTCGTCTCCTCCGCCGTGAGCTCCTGTAATACCGCCCTTGGCGTTGTAGTTGATAACGTTATCCGTCTTTGTAATAAAGTCGTAATGATTGATTATAGTGTCGCCCTCGGTAGCAAAACGAAGCTCGCCCTTAGTGCCCATGATATGCATATGACGTCCGCCCTTGTTGAAGGCGTTCATGGTAAAGGTAACGGTAACGTCGTCCTCAAAGAGCATATTTGCCGTCTGGTGATCCACAACGTCGTTGTCGCACTTAAATACGCATTTGCCGTACTGGGTCTCCCACAAAGCCTTTTCTACGTGCTCGTCCTCGCACTCAAAAACACCCGATGCAGTTGAGCGCATCCAGTAGCTGTCGTCCTTTAAGTAAAGCTTGACAGCGTTATAGGGACAGGTATCTCCAATAGGACAAGTTCCCTCTATACATCTCTCGGGAGAACCCTCGGGAGCGTTTTTCTTGGTGAAATATGTAAGTGCGCCGTAGGACTGAACGCTCTTACACTTCTTATCTATAAGCCACTGGATAATATCTATATCGTGGCAGGATTTTTGCACCAGCATATCAGAGGACTTCTTTACGTTGCCCCAGTTGCCTCGCACGTAGCTATGGGTCTGATGAACGTCACCCACACCCTCCTCGTGATTAATGGAGATAACGTCACCGATAAGTCCGTCATCAAGCAGATCCTTTACTTTCTTAAAAAGACCGGTATAGCGAAGCACGGTACAGAGGATGACCTTGACACCCTTCTTCTCTGCTGCTTCGGTGATCATCTTGCACTCCTCAAGGGTAGAGGCGATAGGCTTCTCCAGCATAAGGTGGTAGCCAAGCTCGATAGCCTTCATAGCAGGGCCTATACGGAGTCTGTCCATAGTGGTTATCATACACAGATCTGCGATCTTGCCCTGATTGAGAAGATCCTCCCAGGTCTCAAAGCACATCTCATCCGGGATCTTGTGCTTACGCTGGATAAACTCACGCTTGTTATATACAGGCTCGGCTACCGCCACAACCTGATACTGTTCGGGGATCTTACGCATTATTCCGGTATAGGTCTGAGCACGGTTGCCGCCGCCTATTACCGCCACCTTGATCTTTTCCATAATAGACCTCGCAATAAATATCGTTAATTTGATTATATAAAATTTGATGGGGGTTGTCAAGGTGAAGCTTACACCACCTTAACTTGACACTAACTAAACAACATGCTACAATAACACTATCTCTATGCTAACAAAAATCTTTAATGCAAAGTGTACGAGGGGGATATAGAATATGTCGGAATACACTCAAAAAATCAACGAACAATTTATACAGGAAATAGAAAACTATAAGCAATCGCCTGTACCTGCCTGTAACGAAAAAACCGCTTTGAAGCTACTGGCCGAATATCGTCGCGATTCTATAAAATTTGCCCGTAAGTTTTGGCCGGATCCTGTAGCAAAGTATCTTCCTGCAGTTTCACAGGGAACGATGTTTTTAGCTCAGGAAAACTACCCTCATAACGAAGCCTTAAAGATTGCAATAGAACGTGCAGATGCTTTGTGTTATAAAGATATCGCCAATGCGTTTATCTTTGGAGTATCAAGAGGGATTCCCGCATACAGAGCCATTTTACCTGCTTACCTTCATATTAAGGCTATTCCCCCTCACGGAGAGGAATTTATAGATCACCCCGATAAGCCTCATGCCCGCTGTACCTGTTGTAGCTACAAATCCGTCTCTCCCGAGCAGAAAATGAGCTTTTTTTGGATAAATTCAATGCAATGTCACCGCATATTCTGCGGAGGTTTTTTAGGCGGACCGTGCCTTAATACCTCGTCATTTATTCTCAGAGAATCTGCAAAAATGCCGACAGTCAAAGCAACTAAAGATGATTATAAGGTATTTGTGGAATCTCTTAAATTGACAGAACAATTATTACCCGAGCAAAAAATAAGTTCATACAGCACGTTGCTCAAAGAAAGTAAAATAATCCCGATAAAAACAAATGAGCTCCAGAAATATCTGGATATTCTGGGATATCTCGATATACTTCATACCGACGAGTACCACGGAATAACCAAAAAGTTTATCCGCCGTATAGATATGCCCGATGCTGTAGAAAGCAGAAGCAATTACGATTTCCCCGTTCACAGCTGGAGGGCAAAAAACGGTGTGGATTGGGAAAGAGTATCCGAACTGTTTGAAGATTATATCGTATAAAAACCTATGGTGATATAATATTCCTTTACATAAAAAATTCAGAATGATTGTCAAGAAAAAGCTAAATTGCCGTCTATGACGGCAGCTAAATTGTTCTACGAACAGCTAAATTTCACTTTGTGAAGCTAAATTAAATTCGTCTTTAGCTGGGCGAAGCCCAATTTAGCTACCGAAGGTAATTTAGCTGGGTTTACCCAATTTAGCTCGTCGCAAGACGAATTTAGCTGTATTAATCAAAAAGCACCCCGAAGGGTGCTTATTTTTTGATTAATACATGCCGCCCATGCCGCCCATACCGGGAGCTGCGGGCATTGCGGGAGCCTCTTCCTTCTTATCAGCTACAACAGCCTCGGTGGTGAGAACTGTGGAAGCGATGGAAGCTGCGTTCTGGAGTGCGGAACGTGTAACCTTGGTGGGGTCTACGATACCAACCTCCATCATGTCAACGTACTCTTCCTTATATGCATCAAAGCCGTATGCCTTCTTACCGGAGGTAAGGATCTTGTCAACGATAACACCGCCGTCGTAACCTGCGTTAGCGGAGATCTGACGAACGGGAGCCTCGAGAGCCTTGAGAACGATGTTTACACCGGTCTTCTCGTCGCCTGTGAGGTTTTCGCCTACCTTCTTTACGTCCTCGAGAACGTTGAGGTATGCAACGCCGCCGCCTGCAACGATACCCTCTTCAACAGCTGCCTTGGTAGCGTTGAGAGCGTCCTCGATACGGAGCTTCTTTTCCTTCATTTCAACTTCAGTTGCTGCACCAACCTTGATTACTGCAACACCGCCTGCGAGCTTAGCAAGTCTCTCCTGGAGCTTCTCGCGGTCAAAGTCACTTGTGGTGGTCTCAAGAGCTGCCTTGATCTGAGTTACGCGGTTCTTGATCTCAGCGGTATCACCTGCACCGTCAACGATGATGGTGTTTTCCTTGGTGATCTTGATCTGACGAGCACGACCGAGCTGGTGGATCTGAGTCTCCTTAAGGTCGAGACCGAGCTCGTCGGAGATAACCTCGCCGCCTGTGAGGATAGCGATGTCACGGAGCATATCCTTACGTCTGTCGCCAAAGCCGGGAGCCTTAACTGCAACGCAGGTAAATGTGCCTCTGAGCTTGTTGAGTACGAGAGTGGTAAGAGCCTCGCCCTCTACGTCGTCAGCAATGATAAGGAGCTTCTTGCCTGCCTGAACGAGCTGCTCAAGGATAGGAAGAATGTCCTGAATGTTAGAGATCTTCTTGTCTGTAACAAGAACGAAAGCATCGTCGAGAACTGCCTCCATCTTGTCGGTATCGGTTACCATGTAGGGGGAGAGGTAACCACGGTCAAACTGCATACCCTCTACTACCTCACAGTAGGTCTCTGCAGTCTTAGACTCTTCAACTGTGATAACGCCGTCAGCGGTAACGCGCTCCATAGCGTCAGCGATAAGTGTACCGATAACCTCGTCACCTGCAGAGATAGTACCTACACGTGCGATATCGTCTGTACCTGTAACCTTGCGGCTGTTAGCGATAAGGCACTCAACTGCCTTGTCAACTGCCTTTGCGATACCCTTGCGGAGTACCATGGGGTTAGCGCCTGCGGTGAGGTTCTTCATACCCTCACGAACAAATGCCTGTGCAAGAAGAGTAGCGGTTGTTGTACCGTCACCTGCTGCATCGTTGGTCTTGGTAGCAACCTCCTTTACGAGCTGTGCGCCCATGTTCTCCATAGCGTCCTCAAGCTCGATCTCCTTTGCGATGGTAACACCGTCGTTGGTGATAAGGGGTGCGCCGTACTTCTTGTCAAGAACTACGTTTCTGCCCTTGGGGCCCATTGTGATCTTTACTGTATCAGCCAGCTTGTCAATACCTGCAAGCAGGGCGTTTCTGGCATCAATGCCGTATGCAATATCCTTTGCCATTATTCTTTTCCTCCGTAAATTAGTCTACGATTGCGAGTATGTCACTCTGCTTTACGATGATGTACTCGGTATCACCAAGCTTAACCTCGGTACCGCTGTACTTGGATGTGATAACACGGTCGCCCTTCTTAACGGTCATAACGACTTCCTTGCCGTCAACCATACCGCCGGGACCTACTTCAACAACTTCTGCAACCTGGGGCTTCTCCTTTGCAGTTGCGGTAAGGATGATGCCGCTCTTTGTTGTCTCTTCTGCCTCAACCATCTTGATAACAACACGGTCAGCTAAAGGTCTGATGTTCATAATATGCCTCCTATATAAGTGAATTTACTTTATTAAGTTTAGCACTCAGATACACCGAGTGCCAAATCACAAGGATAATTGTACCACACGAGGAAAATAAATCAATAGTTTCGGGGTTGTATTTACATTTAGTTAACAAATCCGAGGGGGAAGAAATATTCGTAAATGCAGAATGCAGAGTGCAGAATGCAGAATTGATGAGATTTTTGTTGCTATAGGCAACAAAAATTCCATTTAATTATACAAGTAAACAAACATAACAATCAAAAATCACCGGCAATAAACTAATAAATACAGATAACCAAAATTATTAATGAAGTTTTTCGACCTTAAGGAAGAAAAACATCCTTAATTCTGCACTCTGCATTCTGCATTCTGCATTCTTCTCCTGCATATCTATATTGTATGAATATAATCACAAACCTTAACAAACTGTTTTTCTCCCCCGTAATGTTTGCCGTACTATTTATATGCGGTGCTGTTTTGCTTATACACCTGCGGGGATTTCCCTTTACGTCACCTATAAAGGTGATCAAGGGTCTTAAAAACGGAAATATACTATCCTCCTTTCGCGCTATGACCCTTGCCCTTGCAGGTACCCTTGGTGTAGGTAACATCGTGGGCGTTGCAACCGCCATACATATGGGTGGGGCAGGTGCGGTGTTCTGGATGCTTGTCTCGGCGCTTGTGGCAATGGTCATAAAATATGCCGAGATATACCTTGCCATACTCTACCGAAAAAGAGGTCACGGGGGAGCAGCTTATTATATCCGCGACGGACTGAAAAAACCTCTGCTTGCGGCTCTGTTCTCGATGTTATGTATTATCGCCTCCTTTACGGTGGGAAATATGATACAGGTCAATGCAGTAGCCATGTCCTTTGAAAGCGAGCTTGGAATAAAACCGATAATAACCGGAATCATTATTGCGGTCCTATCCTTCCTTGTAATATACAAAGGGGTAGAGTCTATATCCGCATTTACTCTCCGTATGATACCGCTTTTGTCTGTGGGTTTTATCATTTTTTCTCTGTGGGTGATAATAGCCAACCGAAATCTTGTTCCCTCGGTCATAAGACAGATATTTAGAGAAGCCTTCAAAACCGATTCTGCGGCAGGCGGCGTTGTGGGATTTCTGACCTCAAACGCTATGCGCTACGGAGTTATGCGAGGTATCGGTTCAAACGAGGCAGGCTGCGGTACAGCCCCCACCGCCCATGCAACAGCCGAGACCGACCGTCCCGAAAAGCAGGCCCTGTGGGGAATATTTGAGGTCTTTGTGGATACGGTATTGCTATGTACTCTTACCGCCCTTGTGATACTCATCTCCCCCCACAACATACCAAAGTACGACGGAATGGTCCTTGCCATAAAGGCATATGAGGGTTACTTTGGAGAAGCGGCGGGATATATCCTTGCTCTATCAATATTCTTCTTTGCCCTTTCCACCGTTATATGCTGGTCATACTATGCCCTTGAATCGGTACACTATTTTACCAAAGAGCAAATATATAAAAAAGCGTATCTTGTCGTCTACTGCTTAGCTTGTGTTATGGGTTCCGTTCTGCCCCTTGATTTTGTGTGGGAATTAAGCGACCTGACCATAGCTCTTATGACGGTAATAAACTGCACCTGTGTGATACGTCTTTCAAAGCATATAAAAAGAGAATAATAAACTGCGATCGCCACTAAACTTATCATTGAATTGTGTGGAAAAATATGTTATCATATTTATATAAACATAAAGGAGAATGATATGAAGGCAAGCTCTAAATTTTTATCCGCAGTTATTGCGGTTCTGATAATAATCACAAGTATTCCCTTCTATACGGTAGCAGAGGACACGGTCTTTGACGACGTCAAAGCCTCCTGGTATTATGATGCGGTCATGTACGTATATGAAAATCAGCTTATGACCGGTACAGGCTCCGGAAAATTTTCTCCCACAGCCAACGTTACCCGCGGTCAGATGGTACAGATACTCTTTAATATGGAGGGCATGAACGCTGAGGACTACAGAGGAAGTACCGGCTTTACCGACGCGGATAACGCCTGGTATTCTCCTGCGGTAAAATGGGCAAAGGAAAGTGGCGTTACAAGCGGTGTTACCGATACTACCTTTGCACCTAACAAGTCTATGACCCGTCAGGAGCTGACACAGTTTATGCGTGCGTACAGTCAGTTCAAGGGATTTAATACCGATAACAGCAAAGAGCTTGACGGTTTTGAGGATTCAAAAACTGTGGCAAGCTGGGCTCTGCCTGCTATAAAGTGGGCGGTAGCCGAAGGCATCATCTCAGGCTCGGACAAAGAGGGTAAGTTATACCTTAACCCCACGAACACTGCAAGGCGAAACGAGCTTGCCGTAATAATAATGAACTATCACAAGGGATTTTTCTCGGGTCCCGTGTTGCGCTTTGCCGCTATGAGTGACGTTCATATAGGGGACACCAACACCGAGGAGAGTATGAGAAGAACTCTGAGATACATAAACTCCTTTGGTGAGATGGATGCTTTTATGTTCTCCGGAGATCTTACCAACACCACGGCGAACACAGGCAAGCCTGCTCAGATAGAAAAGTTTGATGCTATATTTGACGAGGAGATAAGCTACGATACCTCTATGGTTTATTCCCTCGGCCCATCCCATGATCTGCCCTACTCTTCAAGCGGTCTTGCGTGCAGAGCCTTGTTTAATGAAAATCTCAACGAAAAATATTTTAACTATGATATAACTCCCGACGATATGGCAGCTCTGGGTGTTCGTCATTCGGTTATCGGCGGCTATCACTTCTTCTCGGTTGACCACGAGGGAGCAGGCTTCTATGACGAGGCGTGGAGATGGCTTGTATCCGAGATCGAGGCGGCTGTAGCGCAAGAGCCCAATAAGCCCTTCTTCGTTTCCACCCACGTGCCCGATATGCCTCACGTAACAACACTTCTGTCCGCTTATCCTCAGGCTATATGCTTTACAGGACATCTGCATAACTCGGTTGCCCGTGAGGACAGCATAAGACAGGATAACGGCTTTACCAACGTTCACCTTGGCGGTATAAACTACTACCGTGTAGACGGTTACAACCGCTTTAACGACAATCCCTTCCTTAATCTTGGCAATATATACGATTTTGCTCAGGCTGTATACGTAGAGGTCTACGCCGACAATACCGTAAAGCTTCAGCGCCTTGACGGATATAACTCCGCTCTTATAGGTGAAGCTTGGGAAGTATCCGCCGACACCCTTGGCAGATATACAGATCAGAGAAAGTCCGAGCCCCTCTGCTCCTTTGATGAGGATGCCAAACTGGAGATACTGGCTCTGAACGATCAGTATCTCAAGGTCTCCTTTGATGCAGCCACTCCCGGTGCGGCAGGCCCTGCGCAGTATTATATGATAGAGTGGCTTATGCCCGTGTTCGGCACGTATACCACAGTTGAGCACGTGGAGATGTCCTCTCAGGAGATATTCTTTAACGGCAGAACTATCCCCGACCTTTATTACAGCTACACCTTTGAATCGGATACCTTTGAGGATTTTGCTATAAGAGTCACCGCCTTTGACTGCTGGGGTCAGTCGGTAAACTCCCTGGTATACGGTCTTGAGGGTGAGGAGTACGGAGATATAGACGTAACTATCCGCGACTTTACTCCCGAAGAGGAGCTGACCGGTATGGTAACCGAGGGTGAACAGGATATTTCATTCAGTTATGGAGATTCAAACACCTCTCGCTTTGCCAAAGGTGACAGTATGGCAGTACGTTTCTGCCCTACTGTAGACTTTAGCGACGTGGAGATAAGATGTTCATCCTGGGGAGATACTGTAGGAACACTTGATTTCAAGCTCTACCATTGGCAGGGCGACTATGGCTCAACCGTAGCCTCAGAGCCTGTTGACAGCTACACTCTGACAGGCTATAAGGGAAGCACGGTCTACAACGTATTTGACGATAACTACGCACAGGGCGAATATCTTGTAGTGATAACCACACCCAACGCAGACGAGGGTGTCGGCGTATATCACTATCCCATAAACGGTAACGGTGATGCTTACCTGAGCTACGAAAACGGCGCTTTGATGGACACCTATATCTACCTCAGCTGGACAAACTCCAAGACCTGCACCAAGCCCTACGTACCTATGAAATAATATATAATGAGGATAATTAAATGAAGACAACATTGAAGCTACTGACGATTATTATTTCCCTCTCTATGCTTATCACTTTGTTGGCTTCCTGCAAGGCTACTGAGGATGTCAAGCTACCCGAGGATAACAGGCAAACACAGGAAACCGAGGAAAAACCGACCTTTCCCGAACCCGAAGCTTCTTATAAATGGATAAAAGAGCCTTCGCTTACAGGTGACGTTCAGCCTGTCTATTCGGCAATGACCAACGATATATGCTCCCTCGGTCTTTTCTTCTGGCAGGACGAAAGCTCGTATAAGCTTATAGACTCGGAAGGTAATATCAAGGCAGACCTTAACAGCGACGGATACGGCTACGGATATTGCGACGTCTGTTGCGGAATCACAGATCATCTCTACCGCTTGAACATAGAGACCTACGCTCTTGAGGAATATGCCGGAGGTCATGACGGACCCGATACAAGTCCTCTGATATACGACGTTGAAACAGGCGAGATCTATACCGCATATATCGGCGGTTATGCACCTACGGATAAGATCAGCCCTACCGCCATTGTCAGCCTCTGCACAAAACAGCCCTTAAGCGAGGACGAAATGTTCTGGAGCGAGGTGGATTACAAATATGAAAACACCGAGGGCTACGGAATCCTTGTAGACGGAGAGCTTAAGCGCGGCGGCTTTGAAATGTACTCAAGATACAGCAACGGTGTGGTTGCTATGAGACTTGACGGCAAATGGGGCTACTATGATGCCGAAGGTAATGAGATACTTCCCTTGGAATATTCTCCTTCCACCAAGCAGCTCTTCAATTCTCTATACGAGAACGAGTACGTACCCTATCAGGCTACCTACGGAGTAATCACCCTCTGCCGTAACGGAAAATGGGGCTATGCCGATATCAACGGAAATATGCTCACCGACTTTGAGTTTGACGAGGCAAGACCTGTTTACAAGAACAGAGGTTGGGTCAAGACCGAGGACGGTTGGGGTGTGATCGAGCTTGATCATACTTACTCCGGAATCAGCGATGAAGAGGTAAAGGCTCTGTTTGCCGAAAAATATTCTCCGGATACAGCTCCCGTATCTGTTGAACAGACGGTGAGATTATCCCTGTACGAAACAGATTTCAGAGTATATCTTATCGACGGAGAAGATAAATACTACGTCACCGACGACGGACATATGATATACATGTACCAAAACAGTTGACCTCGGTCAACTGTTTTTTTCTTTTGGTGCAAAAATATACTTTTTAGGTGCAAAACACTATTGACAAATCGGTCTATTGGTGATAGACTAAGGATGTAAGGTCTACTGACAATAAACCAAAGAGGTGAGATATATGGAAGAAATGAGACTAGGAGTCGTTGAGACAAGATTTGCAGATCTGATATGGGAGAACGAGCCCATAGCTTCGGGAGAACTGGTAAAGCTCTGCCAAAAAGAGTTAGAGTGGAAGAAATCCACCACCTATACGGTACTCCGTAAGCTCTGCGACAGAGGAATATTTAAAAACGAAGGCGGAGAGGTGACCTCTCTCATATCAAAGGAGAGATTCAATGCCATCCAGTCCGAGAAATTTGTAGAAGAGAGCTTTGACGGCTCACTTCCCAACTTTATTGCCGCTTTTACAAGCATGAAGAAGTTAAGTGACGAGGATATCGATGCTATCAAAACCATGATCGACAACTACGGAGAAAAATAATATGAATACCGTTTTTACAGAGATACTTAATATGAGTATAACCGCAAGCTGGATGATACTTGCAGTTGTGATACTCCGATTTTTTACCCGTAAAATCTCCAAAAACCTGAATATCTTTATGTGGGGACTTGTTGGATTACGTCTGCTCCTTCCCTTTTCCTTCAAATCTAAGATAAGTGCAGTGCCAAGCGCCGAGACCTTCCCCACCGAGCCCGTGATCGAAAAGGGCTACAGCATCAACAGTGGAATACCTGTAATAGATATACCCGTAAATGAATATATAGAATCTATGCCCATAGAGTCGGCAACCGAAGCTGCAAAGAAAACGCTTGATACAATGAGCATTTTCGGTATAGTTTGGGTCTGCGGCTTTGCGGCACTTGTTCTTTACGGTATAATAAGCTGTATACTGCTACGCCGTAAGGTATCTGCTTCTATGAGAGAGGTAAACAATATCTACGTCTGTGATGGCATCAAGGGTGCGTTTATCTTCGGCATATTCAAGCCAAGGATATATCTGCCGTCATTACTCCCCGTATGGCAGAGAGAGTACGTTGTATATCACGAAAAAGAGCATCTTAAACGACACGACCATATTTGGAAGCCCGTTGCCTTTGTTATAGCCTGTCTGCATTGGTTCAATCCCTTTGTGTGGCTTGCATATATTCTGTTCTGCCGTGACATTGAGCTTTCCTGCGACGAAAGGGTAGTTCGTAAAATGGATAAGGATGAGAAAAAATCCTATTCTCTTGCTCTGCTTGCTTGTTCTATCCCCCATAGCAAGCTGGTTGCAGCACCCCTTGCCTTTGGAGAGGTAGGGGTAAAGACAAGAATCAAGTCAGCACTAAATTATAAAAAACCTGCTTTTTGGGTAATAGTTGTTGCATTGATAATTTGTATCGGTGTTGCGGTACTGTTTATGACAGATCCTGTGATGACAACCCAAAATGACAAGGACACAAACGTCACCGATATTGCAGAAACAAATGAGCCCGATGTGACCGACACAACAGAATCCAACCTGACAAAGGACGAGCCTCCCATAAACAAAGTTGAGTTGAGCAACGAAATGGCGGAAAAGATAACACAAGACTGTTTTCTTACCCTTGGCGAAGCCGTATTTGATGATAAATCGGGCGTTGTATATTCCGAAGTGTTTTATTATTATACATATGACGGCTGTTATACCGAGGACAGACGCAGTATATCTGATGAAGCTGCTCCTTATTATAACAGCGAAACCATGAGCTTTGCCGTACCGTATGAGATCGTTGACAGATACCTGTCAAAAAGATTCAACACGGTTCCCGACCGTGAAACCGTGGATTGCTATAATAAGGAAACCGGATGTTATGAATTTGAACGGCATTTAGGCGAATGCTACTATGAGTTCGAAACGACCGACATAACACCGGTTGATGATTATACATACGATTTTACCGTTAAAATAACCCACGGTATGACCGACACTATACCGGCAGAGTATCACAGCTTCAGAATAAGATTTACCATAGACGGCTACAAGATACTTAAACGTTCGATCAAAAAGGCGGACGTCAGCGAATACACCGAGACTCCCTATCCCTTCGGTCTCACCGTAGAGGAAAAGATAGCGGGGTATGAGGTCTATGAGCTGACACCCGACCCTGTGAACGGTATTGATTTCAATGGGTTTGTTACCGATAACAACGCTGTCCTCCCCTCGGAATTTGCGGTGACATTTACCCATATTCCGGATTTTGCAGTGATCATACGGGATGGATTTAATGAATACAATTCCCATTGTTTCTACATAAAAGAACTGTATTACAAAAATACTGAGGTAAGCGTTGACACGAGTCTGATTTTAGAACATACCTGTGATCTGGTTTATGACGGTAATACCGTATGTATAGGCAATACTTACTATACGGGGCACTATTACCTCTTAGGACCCAATACATATATGACATTGGGAGGTGACCGTAACAAGAAATACGACAACCCCCTTGATGCAGATACCACTTATAAAATAGAGTACAAAGACGGCAGATTGGAATACCATGCGTGTCACGTATGTTCAACTGTATATACTGCTTTTATTGATTCCTCACTTTTCTCATATCTTTACAAGCCCGAGGATCTTGATCACGACTATTCGTCATGGGGAGAGATAAAATACAGTGAAGGTAAATGGACTCTTATTGAAGAAGGCAGATACACAATCGGAGAAAGATTTGCAGATGAATTAGAAATGAGATACGAAGATGAAAAGAAATATCACGAAGATTTAAGACAGTACGAAACTTATATGGATTATCTTGAAGCCAAAGAGCAGGGCTTGCTTGATAAGGTTCATTATTATTGGGACAGAGACAGAGATTAATAACAACAGCCTTCCAAACGGAAGGCTGTTGTGTTATACATATAAATTATAATTCAATTCGGAAAACTGATATAATCCCCTTAGAGTAGACACTCGAAAAAACAAAAAGTTTTCGAGACTACTTTAAGGGGGTTAAATTTATGCCTAGAAGGA
>JBGUUX010000075.1:0-19959 GCA_045133915.1 Eubacteriales bacterium
AGTTATAATTTTGCTCAAAGGATGCATATGAGCAAAGGCTCCGTGAGCGAAAAAACGTGGAGTTTTTCAAAATATGTTGATAAGTACAACCCAAAATGGCGAGAAACGCATTTTCCAAATGAAAACTTTTTCGGCAAAACAAGTCTTATAAATAAATCATACGGAGATATTTAAAGCGAGGTGAAATTCACCTCGCTTTTTGTTTTATTCTACTTCACCCTCGTGTGATGATAAACGGTTTTAACTATACCTCATACGATTAATGGGTGCAGGGACTGGTCCCTGCCGATTAATGGGTGCAGGGACTGGTCCCTGCCGATTATGGCTGCACCGCAGGTGTCTGGCCGTAGTATGCGTTTGCTCCGTGCTTACGGAGATAGTGCTTGTCTAAAAGCTCCTGTTGCATTACCGCAACGTTGGGGTTAAGTGCTTCGGTCTGCATTGCCATAAGAGCAAGCTCTTCCAGAACTACCGCATTATGTACGGCATCAGCCGCATCCTTGCCCCAGGCAAAGGGACCGTGGCTGTTTACAAGAACGGCGGGTATATCATCAGCGGACAAGCCGCCAAAGCGTTCTACTATAACGTTTCCTGTCTCGGCTTCGTATTCTCCTGCAATTTCCGCGGGGGTCATCTTGCGGGTGCAGGGGATGGCTCCGTAGAAATAATCTCCGTGAGTAGTGCCGTAAGCGGGAATATCTCTGCCTGCCTGCGCCCAAGAGGTAGCGTTGCGGGAATGGGTGTGAACGATACCGCCGATATTCTTAAATGCCTTATATAATACAAGGTGTGTGGGTGTGTCGGAGGAGGGCTTGTATTTTCCCTCTACAACCTTACCTTCAAGATCGATTATAACCATATCATCAGCGGTCATAGTCTCATATTCGACACCGCTGGGCTTTATCACCACAAGACCCTTTTCGCGGTCGATTGCGGATACGTTACCCCAAGTAAAGGTAACAAGTCCGTATTTCGGCAGAGCCATATTGGCTTCATATACCTTCTGCTTTAAGGATTCTAACATTATATTACCTCTATTGCCTTTTCTTCAACCTTGAGAAGCTTTTTGTAGTTTTCCATATAGGCATTAAAGCCCTTGATATCAGCTTCGTCGGGTGCAAGAGTAGTGCTCGCAGCTTCTGCAAAGACCTTATCCGAGAGATATCTGTCAAGGGTCATATCTCCCTTGTCATAACGGTATGCCGCAAGGAGCGCTATGCCGTATGCTCCGCCTTCACCTGCGGTTTCTGTGCAAGTGATGGGAGCGCCGATAGCCGCCGCCATATACCTCTGACCTACCAGGGGAGTCTTAAAGAGACCGCCGTGACCTGTCATAGATTTAATTTCAACCTTTTCCTTTTCCAGTATCTCCATACCTAACTTAAGGGTCGCCATGGTGGAATAAAGAGAAGCACGGAAGAAGTTTGCAAGGCTGAACTTTGCCTCGGGAGTTCGCAAAACCATAGGTCTGCCCTTGTCCATATGGGTAACGCCCTCGCCTGCAAGGTAGTTGCAGACCATTATACCACCGCAGTCGGAGTCACCTTCAAGAGACTTTTCATAAAGCTTGGTAAAAAGCTCTCCCTTGGTGGGTGTTGCGCCGAAAAGTCCTGCCGCCTCCTCAAAGAGAGACGCCCAGTGGTTGGTGTCTGTTGTACAGTTGTTACAATGAACCATAGCCACAGGCTTGCCTGCGGGAGTGGTGATAAGATCTATTTCTTCGTATACGTTTTCGAGATATTTGTCAAGCACCACCATAGAGAATATGGAGGTTCCTGCAGAAACGTTACCTGTTCCCACAGCTACAGAGTTTGTAGCGGTCATACCTGTACCGCCGTCACCCTCGGGAGGTGCAAAAGGAATGCCCACGGGAAGAAGGTTATCTATAAATGCAGCACCCGCCTCTGTAAGCGAGCCTGCATCCGAACCTGCAGTTAGAACTGCGGGCATAAGGTCAAGTATATCCTTGTCTATACCCTTGTCCCATACGAGCTTGTTGAACTTGTCAACCATAGCCTTATCATAACAAAGGTTATCAGAATCTATGGGGAATATTCCCGAAGCCTCGCATATACCTACAGCGTTAACACCAGTAAGCATATAGTGGATATAGCCGGAAAGGGTGGTGATATGAGCAAGACGGGGCAGATGCTCCTCGCCGTTCAGTATAGCCTGCCAGAGGTGAGCAATGCTCCAGCGCTGAGGAACGTTAAAACCAAAAAGCTCGGTCAGCTCTGCCGCCGCATCTGCGGTAATGGTGTTCTGCCATGTACGGAAGGGGACAAGGAGATTCCAGTCCTCGTCAAAGGCAAGATAGCCGTGCATCATACCCGAGATACCTGCAGATAGTATTTCATCTCGGTTTTCTATCCCCTTTATGGCTTCAATAAGACCACGGCGAGCTTCATCAAGCTCGTAGGTCCAGATGCCGTTTTCATAGCTTGAAGCCCAGGTATAGTCTCCTCCCGATACGGGATTGTATTTTTGGTCTATAGCTATTGCTTTTATTCTCGTAGAGCCAAGCTCTACGCCAAGATAAGTTTTCATAAATACCTTCTTTATTTACTTCACCTTCGTGTGAGTACAAAAAATTTCAATTAAACGTTACCCGATTACGGGGTGCAGGGACCAGTCCCTGCTTATTCCTGCAGCATTATTTTGATTATTTCTTTATCGGTTTCAGCCATACCGCTCTGAGCAAGCTGACCTACGTTCTGTATGGTAGCCTCAACACCGCCTGCAACTATACCGTCACCGCTGTAGAACTCCTTGCCGTGCATATACATCTGCATACCCAGAAGTCCCGCCTCAACTGCAGAGGCGATCTTTGCGGCACAGCTTGCCTTGGCGCCGTCGCAAACAACACCCGAGTTTATGGCAAGGGCGTTTACTATGGTGTGGGATATCTCGTTAAATCTGCCGCCGTAGAGGTACATAATACCCGCACCTGCGCCGCAGCCTGCGGATATAGCACCGCAGTAAGCGGAAAGACATCCGATACCTGTCTTTAAATGTATGGTGGTAAGGTTAGAAACAAGCAGAGCTCTGTACAGCTCGTCCTCAGAGACACCCAGTTCTCTTGCATATACGATAACGGGAAGAGATGCGGTCATGCCCTGATTGCCGCTGCCCGAGTTTATAACAACAGGCATCTCGCAGCCGTTCATACGGGCGTCCGAGCCTGCCGCAGCCCAAACCTTGGCGCGGTTATGTACCGTGTTTCCGTAGGACATAAGCAGAGTTCTGCCGATAGCGGCGCCGTACTTGCCCTTGAGACCTTCTTTGGCAATAGCGGTATTATATTCTATCTGTCTGTCAAGCGTAGGCTTAACACGATCAAGATCTACGGTCTCGGCAAATTCTATAATATCTTTAACTGTCAGTACCGAGTGGTCTATATCGCCTACAGTTTCCTCGATCTCCTTTTCAAAAACGGCTTTACCGTCAAGGGTAACGAGGCAAAGTCCTGTATGATGCTGTACGGTACGGGCGTAAGCTACGTGATTTTTGCTCTTTATCGTAATACCGATGTCAAGAACACGGTCGGTTATTGCTTCCTTTACGGTGATAGGTGTTTTTTCTATAAATTCGGCTATCGCCTTCTTTTCATCATCATCTATTCCCTGCAAAAGCTCAAGCTCCTTTGCGGGATCGCCCGCAACAATACCTGCCGCGGTTGCCGCAGGAATACCGCGGAGCCCTCCCGTGCTTGGTACCATAACGCTCTTAACGTTCTTTATGATATTGCCGCTGACCTCCACCGTAACCTCGGTTACGCTCTCGTCGATACAAGCCTTTGCCTTTGCGGCGGTAAGAGCTATGGCAATAGGCTCGGTACAGCCCATTGCGGGTATAAGCTCGGACTCTAAAATTCTGATATAAGTTTCGTTAGTCTGCTTGTCCATGTTTTCACCCTATACGTTTAATATACTTTATTGTAGCATAATTATGTTATAAAATCAATATAATTGTTTTTTACCCCGAAATATGGTATAATATATACGAGGTGATAAAATGTCTGTATACGTTATGTCTGATCTCCACGGAATGAGCCTTAGCGAATTAAAGACTTTACTTGATAAAGCTGATTTTTGTGAAAATGATTTTCTCTATATTTTAGGTGACGTTATAGACCGTCGGGGAGACGGCGGAGTTGGAATACTGCGTTGGCTTATGACCGCACCAAACGCTCAGTTTATATTAGGTAATCACGAAGCAATGCTGCTGTCCTGCAGTTTTTTGTTTGAAGAGATAACCGAGGAGAGCATATCCGAGCTTGACGAAGAAAAGATGTCTCTGCTCGGTACCTACAGAGAAAACGGCGGAGACGTTACTTTGAAAGCCTTAAACAGTCTTGACAAAGATACCGTACTTGATATACTTGATTATTTAAAAAGCTGTCCTCTGTATGAAAGCTTAACTGTGAACGAAAAAGATTTCATTCTCGTTCACGCAGGACTTGAAAACTTTGATAAAAATAAAAAGCTCTCGGACTATACAGCCGATGAGCTTATCTGGGCGTGGCCGGAATATGACGATGAATACTTTGAAGATATAACCACGGTCTTCGGTCATACACCTACCCTGTTTTACGGAAAAGAATTCAAGGGTAAGATCCTCCACCGTCCCACCTGGATAGACGTCGATATCGGCTCGGTATACGGCAACGGCACGGCGATGTTAAGGTTAGATGATATGAAAGAATTTTATATTTAAATGCAGAAAACAGTTGCCAAAAGCAACTGTTTTCCTCATTAATTCTGCATTCTGCACTCTGAATTCTGCATTAATTATCAATTACCCGATATAAGCAAGTATCTCCTCTGCGTTGGTATCAGGCTTGACCTTGGGCATTATCTTTTCGATATTGCCCTTTTCGTCAATAATAAATGTGGAACGTACCACGCCC
The DNA here is from genome assembly GCA_045133915.1 of Eubacteriales bacterium. Lineage (GTDB taxonomy): Bacteria > Bacillota > Clostridia > Oscillospirales > CAG-272 > RGIG7300. The sequence goes on from JBGUUX010000075.1 coordinate 4,910, forward strand.
ATAGATACCTTACCGCACATCTTCTTTTCCTGCCATACGCCGTAAGCCTCTATAGCTACACGGTCGGGGTCGGAGATGAGAATAAAGGGAAGGTTATATTTTTCTGCAAACTTAACGTGAGAAGCAACAGAGTCCTTACTGATACCGATGACCTCTACGTTCTTTTCTTTAAAAGCATCGTAAGTTGCCGCAAAGGCGCACGCCTGCTTGGTACAGCCGGGAGTGTTGTCACGGGGATAGAAGTAAAGAACTACCTTTTTGCCGATAAAGCTTGACAGAGTAACGGGGTTGCCGTCCTTATCGTTAAGTGTAAAATCGGGAGCTTTTTGTCCTACTGTAAGCATTATTTCTTTCTCCTCTTAAATATCTTTGATCTGAAGAGTATAACGTTCATAACCACAAATGCGATGGCAAGGATTATCGTTGTAAGCACGGGTGCCTTGGGCGCATAGGTAGCAAGGAACATAAGCGGGAAACCAAATACGATAGCGGGGAAGTTCTGATAAACCAGGTTATCGGATGCGGGGGTCTTAAACTCTCCGTCTATCTCACGGAGCAGGATAATACCTGTAGATGCAGTGCCTGTAAGCATACCGAACATAGCAAGGAACTGCTCCTCCACGTAGTCGGGGAACAATGCTTTTGCCACGATACGGTTATAGATATAGGTAACCGCCAGTCCCGCTATACCCATAATGAGTATGATACCCCAATAATCCTTGAGCATACTGAGTCTGATCGCAGCAATACCCGCAACCACCATGATATCAAAGAAGAAGTTGCTGACACGGGTCATGAGGAAGTCGTTGATATAGTCACGTGTGTTCATACCCGATTTTCTGAAAAGCTTGAGAACAAACTTAACAAGCACGGTGGCAAGAACACCTAAAAGGAAGTTAAAACCGTAGATGACCGAACGCATACCGGGAAGAGCCTTGCCTAAGAAGAACATAATAAGGTATGCCACAAGATAAGCTACCGCAACCAAAGCTATCTGCACGGTCAACTTGTCAACGCTCTCCTGCATGGGGATCTCGTTTTCGGTCTCGATGTCAGAATCGCGAAGCACCTTATCCTTGGCGGCTACGTAAACCTTGCCGCGTTTCTTTAATACCGTAAGGTGGATAACACCGCCGATGCTGGCAGATAAAAAGCCCAGAGCGGCAATAGCAAGACCAAAGCTCTTGCCTCCGCCAAAGCCCCAGTCGGTCTCATAGATGTTACCGTAGTTCATTGCCTGACCTGTACCCTGACCGTAACCGAAGGGAAGAAGCATACCCGCAGAGGAAAAGAACTTAGGAATGATAAGCGCCGCAATAATAGATATAGCCAGACCGACAACACCCTGCAAGAGGTAGGTTGAAACGGTGGTAACACCGGTATTGAATATCTCGATACTGCGCTTTTTGTTCATTTTGTCCTTGCCCGACTTAAAGGTAGAAGCAACAAAGCCAAGGGCAAGGGTATGATATGTGATAAGCTCCAGGTTTGCCGTTCCGTTGCCGCCGAAGAAAGCGGTATCAAAGAAAACGTCACCTGTTGCCAGTCGGTAGAGACCGGCTAAGACAAGAAGTATACCGCCGCCCAGCACCGAGGTAGGTATAAGTGAAGCACGAAGAGGCTTGATAACTCTTTTTATTATGTTTGCAAGGAGCAGAGCGATAAGTAATACCGCTACAAGGCTGAATGCACCCCATGCGCTATAATCCCAAAAATTCTCCATGTTCGTCTCCTTTTAAGATGTTTTTATGTCTGTAACAGAGATTTACGTACTTAAGCGCGTTGAATCTCTTATCACCCTTAAACTGGTAAACGTGTTTGTCGTGGTAGATATTGAGCTTGTTTCTGCCAAGCACCGCCGCCGCAGTTACCTCTTCAAAGGGTAGTACCCAATCGCCGTTGATAACGATGCGGTCACCGTAAAGCTCAATAGCTGCTTCCTTACAAAGCTTCTGCTTACGCTTGTTGATGATGACCTCGGAGATCATAGCTTTGTCTGTGAATATGGGTTTTTCGGTATGCAGACGGGTATCTGTAGAATTGACGTAAGCCTTCTGTGCGTCATACCACTGTGACATAAATTTATAGGGAACACCGGTAAGGGTCATATCCTCGCCGTAGGTTATCTCCTTACCGCAGGACTGACACCACGCCTTATGTCCCTTACTTTCAAACTTGGCAAAGCCGCAGTCGGGACAGTAGTATATAGCTCGTTCAAGATATTCGGCACGTTTTTTATGCTTAAAGACGCCTTCGGTCTCATTGACGTAGAGCTCTTTTTCGATGATGGCAAAAAGCTCGTCGTCGGTCATAGTCGCATACTCCTCAGGCTGTATGACCTTAGAAACGTAAGCACGCATCTTACCTCTGCGGACAACGTCGCTCCATCTGGGCTGAACACCGTAGCCGCCCTCAATACGGTAGAGGGCAATAGGCATCTTAAGTTTGCGGGCAAGGGATGCGATAACGGGGGACATATACTCGGTTCTGCCGCTATAGGTACGGTTACCTTCGGGGGCGATGGCAATAGTGCCGCCTTCCTTTGCAACCTTCATACAGTTACGGATAGCCGTTATATCTGCCGCCTGCTTCTTTATGGGAATGGGCGCTATAAGATAACGTATGCAAGAGGAAATAAACCCGTTGGAAAAGATATCCTCGGTAGCCACGTAATATATGGATCCGGGAATAGAAATTCCCAAAAAGAACTGGTCAAAGGGGGTGGTGTGATTACAGAGAACAAAGTAGGGTCTGTCCTCTTTTTCCTTGAATTTTTCTATCTTGATGCCGTAGCGCCAGATGGTATAAGGCGCAAGCAGAACGAACGCAATGTTACGCACAACAAGATGTCTTGGTCTTATCCAAGGCTTCTGAGGTTTTTTATCGGTTTTTTTAGGTACCTCCGTAGGTATCTTTTCTTTAGTATCCATACCGTCCTCCGCAGAAGATTAAATCTATCAAGTTATTGTACCACAAAACTCTTGTTTTTTCAACAATTTGCGGCAAAAAATAATGACCGAGATTATCGGTCATTAAAATTCTATGCATCTGATATTCAGATTATCATATTCGGTATAGTAATATTTATTACTTTCAAGATCACAGCAGCAACTGTATTGGGTGTACTCCTCACTGCCCTCGGGGGTCAAAACAGAGCCCCTTGGCATTGCCACCGAATAAAGAAGATGAAAAAGATGGTTATATCCAAGTCCTGCGGGAGAGTTTTTTAAATGAAAGTCAGCACGTACAAATCTTGACATGGACGAGAGATCTCCGGGCACCCCAAGTCCTCCCATACCGAGACTGTAATCACCCTCCCGCGAGTGGGGCGAGAGCCGTTTATAGTTGTTAAGATTGAAGCTCTGTATATCAAAGGGTGGGTTGTTTGTAAGCACGTGGTGGGGATTTTGGTATATTTTCAGCCCATTTTCGGTGCTTTCGAGAACAATTGATGCGTTTTTGTCGGATATCATCCAATGAAGTGGGGATAAAGGGACATCTTCGGAAAAAGGGCGGTGGAGGATATTGACCTTACAAAGCTCCTTTGCCACCTCGTCCACCGTAGAAAAATTGCCTATAATATAGGGGATAAGCTCGTAGGGAGCGAGATTGATCCTATGCTTATCAAGAGGGAAATAAACTGCATTCCCGGGAAAATTGAGCCCCGCCATTGCAAGTCCTCTGTCATTCATAGCATCAAAATACAGGGGATATCCATTTGCTTCTATACCCATACCCATAACGGGATATTTGCCGTTACGGTTTATTATTACCTTGGTATCATAGCGACACCACAGATCGAGATTTCTTCCGAAATAATTTTCGTATTTAATTGCAGTACACATACGCAATACCTCCTTTGATTTATTTTATTATATATTTATCAACTTGTCATGAACACCACTTGATATTCTCCCGCAAAAGGTGTAAAATTAATTATCAAAACTTTGGAGTAAATCATGCCAAATAAAGCATTTTTTGAAATAACCAACGCCTGCAATCTAAAATGCTCCTTTTGTCACGGGACAAAAAGAGAAATAAAATATCTGTCTTTAAGCGAGTTTGAGGCAGGAGCAAAGCAGTTACGTTCATTTGCCGATTATCTTTATTTTCACCTTATGGGTGAGCCCCTCCTGCATCCCTTGCTCAAAGATTTTCTGCATATTGCCGATGAGCTGGGATTTCGTGTAATACTGACCACCAACGGAACTCTGCTTGACAAAAAGAAGGATGTTTTGCTGTCTGCAAAGGCTCTTCATAAGGTCAGCATTTCTCTGCACAGCTACGAGGCAAACAATATAGGTATGTCTGTTAACGAGTATCTTAAGATATGCTTTGATTTCTGCCGTGAGGCGGCAAGCAAGGGTATAATTGCCGTTATGCGACTGTGGAACGAGGGTGGTGCAGACACCCTTAACGAAAAGATACTTAATGAAATGCATACTTATTTTCCCGATGAATGGAAGGAAATATATTCGGGATATAAGCTTTGTGAAAAGGTATTCCTTGAGTGGGGGCAAAAATTCGACTGGCCCGACGTGGATGCAGAATATGCAGGGGACACTCACTCCTGCTACGGACTGCGGGATCAGATCGGAGTTCTGTCCGACGGCAGCGTTGTTCCCTGCTGTCTTGATGCGGAAGGAAGGATAAATTTAGGAAATATATTTGAGACTCCCCTCGATGAAATATTAAATTCACCCAGAGCCAAAGCTCTCAAAGAATCTTTTGAAAAAAGAAAAATAACCGAAGAGCTGTGTTGCCACTGCGGTTATGCGAAAATGAGATATTAGAAGGCGATATTTTTGCCTTCGGCAAAAGCGATATGTCCGTTTTACGAACGCGATATATATTGCTTCACAATATGCGATATGATATAAATCCCACGGGGATTTATATCGTGAGAGCCGTCGCTTTGCGACGGCTCTTGTTAGTGTTCAAGAAAATACGTAGACTCCATATCTGCGGTCATAAGGGCATAAGCCAAGGGGAAACGCTGAAGCGCATCGCCTACCTGTCTTGCATCCTCGTTACCCGAGAAGCCCATATGATATCTGATGGCAAACGCCTCGTCACGGGTCAGACGCATAAAACCGGAGGCTATATACACCGACTTTTCGCCGTGGCCGTAGGGGAGCTTATCGTCATAGTCGTAGCTGGGTACCTTTTCCCACACACCCTGGTCGTTCTTGACGTTACGGAAACCCGGCTTGTAGGTGTTGGTCTTGCAGAGGTCGTGAAGCAGAGACACGATAGCGATGCTCTCGTCGGTAAAGTTAAGACCGTAGGTCTCCTTGACACGGGGTCTTGCAAGATAATCTACCAGACAGTCATAAACGTTAAGGCTGTGCTCGCAGAGACCGCCCTCGTATGCGCAGTGGAAACGTGCGCTTGCAGGAGCGGTAAAGAAGTCGGACTGAGCCGAGCAAAGATGCTCAAGGAGCTTGTCCGCGCCCTCGCGTTTGATGTTGTCGCGGTATATCTGTATAAATCTTTCTTTATTAGTCATATCGCACCCTTAGTTACAGATAAGGTTAGCATAAATGCCGGGATGGTCGCCGATAACCTGTGCGTTAAGTGTCTTGATATAATACTCAACGGGACCTGCGTTGATTATGGCATAACCATATCCCTTTTCACGCATTGCAAGAAGGCACTTTGCGGTAAGAGCGGAGCCGATACCGAGCTTTCTTGCCTTTGCGGCAACGCCCAGAGGACCGTAGTAACCAAGTGCGGTAGAGTCGTAGCAAGCAAAGCCTACTACCTCACCGTCAAGGGTGGCAATATAGCAGGTGGAGTTGAAGATAGCCTTTTCGCACTCGTCTGCCCAGCCCTGAGAAAACTCTCTCTTGATAAACTCAAGTATCTCGGTCTTATCGGGACCAAGACCTCTCTTGATGCCTACGCCCTTTTCCTTCATAGCCTTGGTGGGGTCATCGTCGTTGGGAAGGTTATATAAATTAACCAGTATATCTAAATCCTGAAGCTGTTCTGACATGTTGTTTCTCCTCTGTTATTACAATATAGGTTAATTATATTATAAAACAGATGATTTGTCAATCATAAAAGCCTTTCGCTTGGCGAAAGGCTCCCTTAATTTTGCATTTTGCATTTTGAATTTTGCATTATAAAAAGGCAGTCATAAGACTGCCTTTTTACTGCTATCACTTTGGGTGAAAAATTACTTAACTTCAACCTCTGCGCCAGCCTCGGTAAGCTGAGCCTTAAGAGCCTCTGCTTCTTCCTTGGAAACGCCTTCCTTAAGGGTCTTAGGAGCGCCCTCAACGAGGTCCTTAGCGTCCTTAAGGCCGAGACCTGTGATCTCACGTACAACCTTAATAACGTTGAGCTTGGAAGCACCAGCTGCCTTAAGGATAACGTCGAACTCGGTCTTCTCTTCCTCAGCTGCTGCTGCGGGAGCTGCACCTGCCATAGCTACGGGAGCTGCGGATACGCCGAACTCCTCCTCAACTGCCTTTACGAGGTCGTTGAGCTCGAGAATTGTAAGAGACTTGATCTCTTCAAGAATGTTTGTGATCTTTTCGCTTGCCATTTTTAAATCCTCCAATAATAAGATAAATTTTTTAAGTTAGTTGGCTGTGGCAAAATTATTGTAATAGAGCTGCCACTTACTCTGCTGCGGGAGCTTCCTCTGCGGGAGCTTCCTCTGCTGCGGGAACTTCCTCGCCGCTCTTGTCGATAATAGCCTGGAGACCATATGCGAGCTTGTAAAGAGGAGACTGGATGCTTCCGAGCAACTTGCAGATAAGGCCTTCTCTTGAAGGAATATCAGCAAGCGCGTTTACTGCTGCTGCGTCGATAACGCCATTATCAATGAAACCTGCCTTGATCTCGAAGGTTTCGATCTTCTCTGCGTACTTCTTAAGGATCTTTGCTGCTGCAACGGGATCGTTTTCACTTACTGCGAAAGCGGTCATACCCTCAAGGTACTGCTTCATTTCACCGTAGCCTGCTTCCTCGCATGCACGACCGGTAATGCTGTTCTTGTAAACCTTGTAGTCTACACCTGCTGCACGCATTTCTGCACGGAGCTTAGTGTCGTCGTCAACGGTAATACCCTGATAGTTTACCAGAACACCTGCGGTTGCGTTCTTAATTTTCTCTGCGAGAACTGCTACATCGTTCTGCTTCTTAGCTAAGATTTTTGCGCTAGGCATGTTCTTTTCACCTCCTGAAAATATTTGGGCGTCTTTTTGAAAAACAAAAAGACCTTCTTCGGCTAAAGAAAACATACCAACCGATAGAAAGTCAACAAATCATAATATTTGAAACTCTTTCCTCGGCAGGACATTTTACTTTTAAACCTGCTGTCTTTGGATAGCCTGGATATAATATCACATTTGATTTTATTTGTCAATACCTTTTTTAAAAAAACACAAAATTTTAAAATTCGGTATATATTATATATAATAAATGAAGAAAACAGTTCAAACGAACTGTTTTCATAACTTTTTTATTATTTCAAAGTACCGTTGTACACCCCATCGGGTGAGATCAGGGGATTTCAACCGAAGAGTATGCGAAGTATGCCTGCGGCGGCTCGCCGCTATTGTTCTATAAGGGTACTGCCACCTACAAACTCTCTTACAAGGGAAGTCTTGGGAACAAACTCGCGGTCTATATGCTTAAAGCTGTTTATAAGACCTCTTAGATCTCTTGTGCTCTCGTAACCGCTATGCTCCTCGCTCATACCGAAAAGCAGCTCGTTAAGATATATCTTATAGATACAATGCTCGTAGAGTATAGATGAATTGAAGATGATATCCGCAGAGTCGGTAAAGGGGAAGATATATTTTTCTGCTCCTCTTTCTACCATAGGCCATTGCTCAAGGGTGCGCTCCACGCCCGTGCCGCGGAAATTGTAATCGCGGATGAGTCTGCGTATAAGACGGGTGGTACGTGACCTTATCTTAGTACCGTCGTCACGGCAAAGCGCGGTCAGAGCCGTACAGTATATGCGGTACTTATTGTCGGTGGGAATATTTGAAGTCAGCTTGTCGTTAAGTCCGTGGATGCCCTCTACTATTATTACCTCGTCGTCAGAGAGGGTCAGGGGTCTCGTTTCGGTCTTTGGCGCAGAAACTCTGAAATCGAACATAGGCAGCTGAGCCGTTTTTCCCGCTATAAGATCGTAAACGTTATTGTTAAAAAGCTCATAGTCAAGAGCCTCTATAGTCTCAAAATCGTATTTTCCGTTTTCATCAAGGGGAACCCGTTCGCGAGGGAGATAATAATCGTCAAGACTGATAGCGCAGGAGCTTATGCCCAGAACCTTAAGATGCAGAGCCAGCCGGTTGGCAAAGGAGGTCTTACCCGAGGAGGAGGGACCGGATATCATAATTATCCTTTTTCTCCCGATATTATCCTTTATCTGTCTTGCGATCTCGGATATCTTCTGTTCCTGCCATATTTCACTTACGTTGATAAGCCAGTTCACCCTGCCCTGATCAATAAGACGGTTTACGTCGGATACCGTAACTATACCTAATTTATTACACCACTCACGGTATTCGTCGAGGCAGTCGTCTATTCTTGCCATAAAAACACCTCCTTTATATATATTATACCAAAAGAATCCTCTTTTGCAACAGAAAGCAGAAAATTAAAAATGTTAAAACTCAAACATATTAACATAAACTTTTTAATTTTCTCTTTAAAATTATAGATTTAGTCATATATTTACTCAATTGGCTTAACTTTTTGTTTAAATTTATATTGATTTTTCTTAAAAGATGTATTATAATAATGCAAAGTATACACGTATGCTCAAAAACGGGTGTATACTGCCAAGCATTATTAAAACATCAGGTGGTAAAATAATGAACACAAAAACTTTAGTTTACATATTAAAGAGAATTTTGTTGGCCCTGCTGACGGTTTGGGTGGTTATAACCGTAACCTTCTTCGTTACCCGTCTGGTTCCCGGCGGACCTTTTATGAGTGAGAAGGCTATCTCACCGGCGGCTATGCAGGCGCTGGAGGCTAAATACGGTCTCGACAAGCCGGTTGGCGAGCAGTACGTTACATACCTCAAGGACGTTGTTACCAAGTTCGACTTCGGTCCCTCCCTTAAGCAGAGAGGCCGTGACGTTATCGACGTTATCACCGACGGTATGAAGGTATCCGCAAAGCTGGGTCTTATGGCTGCGTTCTCTGCGCTTATAGTCGGAACTGTTTTCGGATCTATCGCAGCTCTTAACAGAAATAAGCTCATCGACAGAATTATAATGGTAATAACCACCGCATTCGTTTCAATGCCTTCCTTTATTATGGGATCGCTATTGCTGCTTGGGTTTGCGGTAAAGCTGCAATGGTTCCCTGCAAACGGAGCTACCGCCGAGGGACTTATACTCCCCGTTATTACCTTAGCGCTCTATCCTATGGCGTACATCACCCGTCTTACCCGTTCCTCTATGCTTGACGTTCTGGGTCAGGACTATATCAGAACCGCCAAGGCTAAGGGTGTTTCCAAGTTCAAGATCATCTTTGGCCACGCGCTTAAGAACTCTCTTATCCCCGTTATCACATATTTCGGTCCCATGCTTGCATATATTGTAACCGGTTCTCTCGTTGTTGAGAAGATCTTTGCGGTTCCCGGCATCGGACGTGCCTTTGTAAACAGCATCACCGGACGTGACTATCCTCTTATTATGGGTACCACCATCGTCCTCGCTACCCTTATCGTTGTAATGAACCTTGTCAGCGATATCCTCTATAAGGTAGTAGACCCCAGAATTACTTTCGAATAAGAAGGAGGAAGAATATATCATGGCTAAGTTCAAGATGCCGTTCAGTTTCCATGTGAATATGGACTCTTTTATACCCGCAACGGCAGAAGAAAAAGAATATATGGTGAAGATGCGCCCCTCCTCTACCTTCCTTAAGGACGGTATCAAGCGCCTTCTCAGAAATAAAGTTGCAACAGTAAGCTTTTTCATCGTAATTATAATCGCACTTTCATCCATCATACTGCCTACCGTATGGCCTTACTCCTACGAGCAGCAGCTTGGTATTACCCCCGGTAAGCCTGTTGACGCTTCCTTTAAGAATCTGGCTCCCTTTGAGTACGGCGAGACCGAACTTGAAAGAATAGAAGCGGGCGAAACCGTGTTCCCCCACATCTTCGGTACAGACTCAGCAGGACGTGACTACTTTATCCGTGTGGTATACGGAACCCGTATCTCTCTTGCAGTAGGCTTCTTTGCCAGTCTTATCGTTCTTGTTATCGGTGTTACCATCGGTTCTCTTGCAGGCTATTGCGGCGGCAAGGTAGACCTTGTTATAATGCGAATAGTTGATATCATCTATTCTCTTCCCGATATGCTGATGGTTATTCTTCTGGCAGCGGTGCTCAATACTGCGCTGACCGCAGCTATCGCAGGAACCGTATTGGAAAAGTTAGGTACAAACATCATCAGCCTTTTCATAGTTTTCGGTACACTTTACTGGGTTTCTATGTCCAGACTGATCCGCGGACAGATCCTTTCTCTGCGTGAGCAGGAGTACGTGCTTTCTTCCCGTGCTACAGGCGCTAAGGGCGGCTGGATCATCCGTAAGCACCTTCTTCCCAACTGTATCAGCGTTATCGTAATTTCCACAGCGCTTCAGATCCCCAGCGCTATCTTTACAGAGAGCTATCTTTCCTTCCTTGGCCTCGGTGTTAACGCGCCCATGCCTTCCCTCGGCTCTCTTGCATCCGATGCCTTAAACGGTATCAAATCCTATCCCCATCTTCTCGTAATACCCGCAGTGGTCATTTCTCTTATCGTACTTTCCCTCAACCTTTTCGGTGACGGTCTGCGCGATGCATTTGACCCCAAGCTCAAAAACTAAGGGGCAAGTTGCCACGAACCCCCAAAGCTCGATTAACTCGCTTCGGGGAACCCCGGTGCCCCAGCCAAACTACGCTCGTTAGTACGGTGATTCAAACCGCACGGAATAGAGCGATTTCCCATCCAACAAACAGAGGTTAAAAAATGTCACTTCTTGAAGTTAAAGATTTAAGAACCTCCTTCTTCACTCCTGCAGGTGAAGTAAAGGCAGTAAACGGAGTTTCCTTCTTCCTTGACAGAGGAAAGGTGCTCGGAATAGTTGGTGAGTCAGGCTCAGGTAAGTCTGTAACCGCATATTCCATCATGCAGATCCTTGCAAGCACGGGTAAGATCGTCGGCGGCTCTATCAAGCTTGACGGCGAAGAGCTTGTAGGCGCAGGTGAAAAGGTCATGAAGACTGTCAGAGGCAACAAGATCTCTATCATCTTCCAGGACCCTATGACCAGCCTTAACCCTACCTATACTATCGGACATCAGCTTATGGAGGCTATCACACTCCATACAGACAGAAATAAAAAGCAAGCGTGGGACAGAGCAGTTGAGATGCTTGAGCTCGTTAACGTAAACGAACCCCTCAAGCGTATGAAGCAGTATCCCTACGAGCTCTCCGGCGGTATGCGTCAGAGAGTAATGATCGCTATGGCGCTTGCCTGCGAGCCTGACATCCTTATCGCAGACGAGCCCACCACCGCGCTTGACGTAACCATCCAGGCACAGATCCTTGAGCTTATGCAGTCTCTGCAGAAGGAGCTGGGCATGGCGATCATCATGATCACCCACGACCTTGGCGTCGTTGCTCAGATGTGCGACGAGGTTATCGTAATGTACGCAGGCTCCATATGTGAGCAGGGTACCGCTGACGAGATATTCTATAATCCCCGTCACGAGTACACCAAGGGTCTTATGCGTTCTATCCCCACACAGAACACCGCGGGAAAGAAGCTGCACCCCATCACCGGTACACCTATCGACCTTCTCAATATGCCTAAGGGTTGTCCCTTTGCACCCCGTTGTGACGCGGCAATGAAGGTTTGTATACACCATCCCGGTCCCTTTATGAAGATCAACGACGATCATGCGGCAAGATGCTGGATGAACGTAAAAGACGGCATGGAGGCAGGAGATATAGAGCCTGTCCTTGAAGCCGAGAAAGGCGGAGAAGAATAATGGAAGACAAGAAGTTAGACACTCCGCTTATAGAGGTCAAAAACCTTAAGCAGTATTTCAATATCAGCGTAGGCGCGTTTAAGACCAAGCCCTTAAAGGCGGTTGACGGCGTATCCTTTAGCATCAAGAAGGGTGAGACCCTCGGTCTTGTTGGTGAGTCCGGCTGCGGTAAGACTACCGTCGGCAGAACTCTGCTTCACCTCTACAAGCCCACGGCAGGTGAGGTTTACTACAACGGCGAGCTTGTAAAGACTAAGTCTCAGATCAAGGAGTTCCGTAAGAAGGCTACCATGGTCTTCCAGGATCCCTATTCATCCCTTAACCCCAGAATGACAGTTTCCGACATCATCGGTGAGCCTCTTGACATCCACAAGATGTATGCGGACAAAAAAGAAAGAGAAGAGCGCATCCTCGAGCTTATGAGCGAGGTTGGCCTTAACTCCGAGCACGCTTCCAGATACGCCCACGAGTTCTCCGGCGGTCAGCGTCAGCGTATCGGTATCGCCCGTGCCCTTGCTCTTGACCCCGACTTCATCGTGTGTGACGAGCCTGTTTCTGCTCTTGACGTTTCTATCCAGGCGCAGGTTATCAACATGTTCGATGAGCTCCAGGAAAAGAAGGATCTTACCTATCTCTTTATTGCTCACGACCTTCTGGTCGTACGTCACATCAGTGACCGTATCGCAGTTATGTATCTGGGTAAGATGGTAGAGCTGGCAGACGCAGACGAGATCTACAACAGACCTCTGCATCCCTACTCTCAGTCTCTGCTTTCCGCAGTTCCCGTTCCCGATCCCAAGATCGCGAGAGCAAATCAGCGTATCGCCCTTACAGGTGATATCCCCAGCCCCCTTAACGCTCCTTCCGGCTGTCCTTTCCGTACCCGTTGCCGTTATGCAACAGAGCAGTGTGCGTGTGAGATGCCCGAGTTCAAGGAAGTTGAAAAGGGACATTTCGTAGCTTGTCATAACATAGACAAGATCAATTAAGTTAACTAAGCCGACGGCTTAAATAAAAGAAAAAAATATTTTTTTAAGAAAGGAAGAAAAACTCATGAAGAAGTTTTTAGCACTCCTCCTTGCAGCACTCATGCTCCTCTCTTTCGCAGCATGTACTCCTGCAAATGACCCTTCCGAGGGTAACGACAAGGTAGATGCAGAGCCTACCTCTATGGCAGTATGTCTCGCATCCGAGCCTGACACAATCGACCCTGCGCTCAACTCCGCAGTTGACGGCGCAACCATGGTATCCCACCTCTTCTCCGGCCTCGCTAAGTGGGCTCAGGACGAGGATGGCAAGCTCGTTATCGTAGCTGACGCAGCTGAAGAGCTCGTTGAAGGCGTAGTTAACGAAGACGGTACCGTAACCTACACCTACACCATCAAGGATGGCGTTAAGTGGTCCGACGGTAAGGCAGTTACCGCTGGCGATTATGCATTCGCATGGCAGCGTGCAGCATCCGTTGCACTCGCAGCTGACTACGGCTACATGTTCGAAGTAGTTGACGGTTACGCTGACGTTTGGGACGTTGATGATGACGGCAACCCCAAGAACCCCGATGCAAAGCTCAACGTTGTAGCTAAGGATGACAAGACCCTCGAGGTTACTCTTGCTAACGCAGTTTCTTACTGGAACGAGCTTCTCGCATTCCCCACCTACTTCCCCGTACGTGAGGACGTTGTAGCTAGCGAAAACTGGGCTACCGATCCTTCTACATACGTATGTAACGGTGCATACAAGATCACCGAGTGGGAGCACAACTCTGTAATCGTACTCGAGAAGAACGAGAACTACCACGATGCTGACGCAGTTAAGATGGACAAGATCGAGTTCTACCTCTCCGACGACTCCAACAACATGCTCGCTAACTTCGAGAACGGCGCATGGCTCCTTATCGACGACGTTCCTACCAACGAAATCGCTAACCTCAAGGAAACATATCCCGAAGAGTTCGTAGTAGCTGGTCAGATCGGTACTTACTACGTTAACTGGAACGTAAACGAAAACATCCTTCCCGAGGGCAACACCCTTACAGGCGTTGAGGCTGAAGCTGCTATGGCAGAGATCAGAAGCGCTATCGGTCTTCTCTACGACCGTAACTACATCGTAGAAGAGATCGGTCAGGCTGGTCAGGTTCCCGCTCCCGCATTCGTTGCAATGGGTATGACCGACGCTGACGGTTCTGAGTTCTACAAGAACGCAGGCACAAGCGAAGAGTTCGACGGTTACTACGACGTTTCCAAGGAAGCTATCGAGGACAACTTCAACTCCGCAATCGAAACTCTCAAGAAGTACTACGATTGGGACGGCGAGAAGTTCACAAACTTCCCCACCATCACATACCTCTACAACACTTCCGACGCTCACAAGCTTATCGGTGAGTACCTCCAGTCCGCTCTTGCAGCAGTTGGTATCAACATGCAGCTCGAGAACCAGGAATGGGCTACATTCCTTAACACACGTAAGGACGGCGGCTACACTGTAGCTCGTAACGGTTGGCTCGCTGACTACAACGATCCGATCTGCTTCCTCGATATGTGGACATCCGTTTCCGGTAACAACGACGTTCAGTACGGTAAGGGCGCTCACAAGGATCTCGCTATGTATGACCTCGACCTCACCGCTTACGGTTACGACATCAAGGTTGAGGACGGCACATGGGCACAGACCTACGACGTTCTCATCGCTGAGATCAAGGCTTGCAACGATAACGATACCCGTTACGCTCTTATGCACGTAGCTGAGGATATGCTCATGGCTACCGGCGCTATCACTCCTCTCTACTACTACACCGACATCTACATGGTAGATGATTCCGTTTCCGGCTTCTTCGCTAACCCCCTCGGCTACAAGTACTTCATGTACTGCGAAGTTGCTGAATAATAGTAGACAACAAAGCAATATAGCTTAACTAACTATAAAGCCCATCTGCATTGCAGATGGGCTTCAGCGTGTCGATAAACTTGTCGACACGCTGTCAGACTTTGAAAAAGGAAGGTAGGTTTTCGTGAAAAGACTCCGTAGGCGTAC
>JBGUUX010000076.1:0-4803 GCA_045133915.1 Eubacteriales bacterium
TTTCTATCACTTTTATCACCCTCTCTATTATACCATATTTATACAAAAAAGCCTACCCTTTCGGGTATACTTTTTCGACAGTCTGAAAGGAGTAGTAAAAACTACTCCTTTATTTTTACTTTTGTGTCAGTATCTTTTCTCCGTCAAATATCAGAACTCCGTATCCCCAGCCGGTCAAGTGTGTGCACTTGACAGCTAAATTCACCTTCGGTGAGCTAAATTGACCTAAGGTCAGCTAAATTACTTCGTAGCTAAATGTGCTTCGCACGCTATAGGGTGAATTTAATTTAGCTGCTCGTCAGAGCTATTTAGCTATTCCACAAGGAATAATTTAGCTTTGTACGGTAGTACAAAATTTAGCTCTTTTGTGTTAGTATTTTTTCTCCGTCAAAGATAAGCACACCGTATCCCCAGCCGTTAACGCCTGTCTTTTCAAGATGCTCGGCGTAGCCTCTCTGAAGGGAGGTGTCACGGGGCAGATCCTTTGGATCATAGCTGTCACGCATACCGAACACACGCCACATATCCTGACGGTTGGTCAGCTCCTTGACGTAGACGATATCGTAGTGATCCATAAACTTGATTATGTTTGAGGTGGGCTTTAAGAAATCATACTGCGGAGGATATAAAAGCCAGCTCTCGCAGACAAACACGGGATTTTTGAAATAAGCATACGCCTGCTTTAAGGAATCAAGGGTCTGCTCTGTGGTAAAGGGACCGTCCTCGGGAATATGCATACCGATAGCAGGCTCGTCCTCCTTTATGCATACGCCGTGCTTGTCATACACGGGACAGTATTCCAGCTTATTCTCCTCAAACTGCAGACGTCCCATACGGATGACCTTACCTCTGAGAGCGTGGATAAGCCAATCAAACTCCTGCATACCCCATTCGCCGTAGTTACGCATACAGGTAAGCGCCCAAACGCGAAGGTCGATAAGGCTGTCAAGATACACCTTGTCGGAAAGACCCTTTTCCTTATATATCTCGTACATACGGTCAACACAGTAAAGGCAGAAGGCCATACGCACCATACGGAAGGGCTCGCCTACGCTTTCGGCATAATCGTACAGCGCACCCTTAACGTTACAACCCTTATAAAAATCCTCTTTTAATTTAATAAAGATCTCAGTGTCCTTATGTCTGTCAAGGCATTCGAGGGAGAGCTTAGCGCACTCCTCGGGCATTTTTATATAGTCAAATATCTGTTCTAACGTATACATAACAATATCCTCTGTTTTATTTTCAATCCATTGTAACATATAAGCATAAATTTTACAAGTACGGGAATGATATTTTTAACACACTCAAAGGATCGGAGATCTTATATGAACAAAAAGGAATATAAAAAATATGCAGAACAAAGAGCAAGAAAATCTCATCTTGTCCTTGACTCTATAAAAGCGTTTGTGGTAGGCGGGGCAATATGTACCCTGGGGCAGATATTGTTGAACCTATATAAAAAGCTGACGGGTAACGAGGAAGTTTCAAAAATGCTTGTTCCCGTAACGCTGATATTTCTGGCGGCGCTGTTTACCGGTTTGGGACTGTTTGATAAATTGGCCAAGCATGCGGGCGCGGGAACTCTTGTTCCCATAACAGGCTTTGCAAACGCAGTGGTCTCCCCTGCTATCGACACAAAGAGCGAGGGGTTTATAATGGGAGTGGGCGCAAAGATATTTACCATTGCAGGCCCCGTTATCCTCTACGGAATCACCGCAGGGGCGGTCTATGGTGTGGTGTACTGGGTATCAACATTATTTTAGCGGACGGATATTATCCGTCCGCTTCACTATTCACTATTCACTATTCACTATTCACTATTCACTTTCAAACACCTTACAAAAACGAAAAATGATGAAAAATTCATCAATCTGTATTGACAAAAGCGGCATATCGCAAGACAGGAGTCTGTCCCCTGTCTTGCGTTTTTTAGAATTTTTCAATGTGTTTCTTTACAAAGGAGATCAAATAGCTCTGCAACGGCTCCGACTCATAAAATTTACCGTCATATTCGTCAAAGGGATAACGCTCATACTGTGCTTGGAAGGACTCGACCGTTTCACAGTCAAAGGAAGACAGGTCACGGAGGTCGATCCGGTACTTTTCTATAAAGTCATCGTATAATTTCTTGTGTTCGGTTGCACCGATAATTTCCATATAATCGCTGATAAAAGGGGCAACCATACGACTTGAATTCACAAAGAACTGACAAAGACCACCGTTATTAACTTCGGATTCAAAATAATTAATGGCGTAGAAAACCCGTTGCTCCTCGTTAAGAGAGTTAAAGCCGTACAACATATCTTCTTTAGACGAAACAAAGCTTTCAGTTCGTGTCCAAACGGCATTAAACAGTTCGTCGTCCGAAAGCTGTGACAATTCAGAAAGTGACATTTTTATATATTTTTCATCAAAAGTCAATGCTCTATTAATGCGCTCTGCCAATCGGTCGCTGATAATAGCCATAGATTCGATATGTACCTTTTTTCCTGCCACAAATAACGTCATAGAATCCTGATTCCTACGCAGTCCCTGAATGTCGGAGAAAGAATAGGTATAGGTTTTGCCGAACATAGTGGTATATGTAAACTGATCGTCGGAAATCATATGAATGGTTTGATTTTTCCAACATATAAAGGCAAATACACCCAGCACAATGCCGAGAACGGCACAAGCAACCGCCCATGCCGCAAGCTTTATAATAGCTACGGCGGCACAAGCAACACCTCCAACCAGAAAGACAAGCGACATAGCCAAAAGCTTGTCAGGCAGATACATATCCGCACGTTCCTCGTCTCCGCTATCTGTCATACCAAACAGCTTTTCAATGATCTTTACCAATATCTTAAGTTTCATACCATTATCTCCTATTGTTTATTTCTGTTATAGCACAGACATGAAAGGGGACTGTCCCCTGTCTTATTATGCTACATAAAGATCAGCCACGGTAAGACCGCACTCCTTGAGCAGCTCTTCCAGACCCACGCAGAAAACTGAATATAAAGCCTCCTCCATAGCGTGAGCTGTTGCTTCATCTATGGTGTAATCGTACATATCCGGCTCGTTACCATCTGCATATACAGTTCTGTTGGATCTTACATAACCGCCGACATCATCCGAATAATAGTAACTAAAGACGTAAGAATCACTGAGTCCATTTACCGTCATATCTCCCACAGAGTCTGTATCATATAATCTGAAGGTTATTTCACCCGATATGGGGCTGTAGTCGGCAAAGAAAGATAATCCGACAGCATCGATTATATAGGTATATTCTCCATACTTGCCCTCGGTGCCGTTATCGGTAATATAATCAGCTAATATCTTATATGCACCTTCTCGGTTATAATCGGGATGCAGAAACATATCTTCAAGCTGTATTCCCATCGCATTGATATATTTGATAATAAATGAATTAAGCTTGGTGCTTATCAAATTGCAATTTTCATCGATATAAGCATTGGAGAAGCCGTAGCCTTCCCCATAAAAAGGAACTACACCGCCGGGGTATGCTTTGGAATAACGCAAAGAATATCTGCTTTCATCGGATAGGTACGATTCCAGAATATAGCTTTCATAAATACCTTCAACCGTAATCCTGCCGGCTCTGGTATAATAGGTATGGGTATCACCGTTTTCGTCGGTCATCTCATACTCTCCTGTACAGTATGTGAAGTATACGCCGTCATAGTCCGCATCATAACATAAAATGAATTTTTCACCGTCCGTCTTTTCCACGATTTCGGTTAATGTAGGATCCTCGGCGGATACGGTACCGTTGGCAAGAATATAATCAACGATCTGATAAAAGGTATCGTTCTTTACGTGTGCCTTATTGAAATAATCCTCAAAGGTCATAATCATACGGCAAGCCTGCGCACGGGTTGCGTTGCTTCCGGGAGAAAGGGTGGTCTCGCTTGTGCCGGAGATGATCCCCACATAAACCGCCCACCGAAGCTGCTCATATGCCCAGGAGGAGACCTTAGCCTCGTCCTCGTATACAGAAAGATCTGCTCTGTATCTTACTACACAGCCGTTGCGCTCTGCGTAAACGTAGAGTATACGTGCAAACTGTTCACGGGTAATGGGAGTGTTTGGTGCAAAGCGGGTCTCACTCATACCGCTTACATATCCGTTTGAAAAAGCCCATGATACAGCCTCGTTGTACCAATGGGAGGGCTTAACATCCTCAAAGCCGCAGTCAAAACCTTCATAGGAGGAAAGATCAGCTCCGTCATACATCGCAAGTATCTGCACAAACTGAGCTCTGGTCAGAGTCCCGTTAGGCTCAAAGGCAGTCTCGGTCATACCCTTGACTATACCGTTATTATAACAATACTCAATGCCCTCGTAATACCATACGCCTTCCTTTACGTCAGCAAAGGGAAGCATGTTTGTGTCTGCCGACCCAACTACCGAAAAGGCGGAGAGCAGCATCAGAGCTGTAAGTAATATGCTTATAAATCTTTTCATAACGGTTCCTCCTTTGGTCGATTACGATAGACCTCGAATTTATTATATACCCGAAGGCATAATTTGTCAAGGGATACCGCATCTGAAACTTGGGATTTTACGCCCTAACAACAAGACAGGGGACTGTCCCCTGTCTTGCTCGTTATTTTAAAATACAATTTTCTGCATACCGTCTTTCTCAACTATATGCTCGGTTATGCCTATCGCCGACATCCATTCTCGGGTGCGTACCGTCTGCCAGGGGCCTGTGTCAAAGCCGTTACCCGCATCGTTATCCCACAGCCAGTCGGGGGCGGGCCAGATGCACTTTTGAGGTCGGATATATTC
>JBGUUX010000077.1:0-18133 GCA_045133915.1 Eubacteriales bacterium
ATATCACGGCGTTCACTTTCGGATACTATCTTTGCGGCAGTTGCTGTATTTTCGCATGGGATGATCTTAACGCCCATAGAGGAAAGATATTCACTACACTGAGCTAGTGCCTGCTCGTGAGAGTATACTTCTTTGATATCAGAGAGCGCAACTCCGGGCTTTGCCATAAGCATATGGTCAATCTTTATCTTAACAGAGCGTACGATATGGAATCTGTACTTTTTCATAAGATCATAGACCGAGATGACCGAACCGTGGAGAGAGTTTTCTATGGGAAGTATACCGTATTTACATAATCCATTGTCAACGGCAGTAAATACCGCATCAAAGGAGTTCATATACATTATTTTTGCTCTTTCAAAGAGTCTGTCGCAGGCAAGTTGTGAGTTTGCTCCCTCTACACCCTGACATGCGACTACGGCACTTTTATGGAAAAGTGTTTCAGTGGGCAGCAGAGCCTGTTCTATTTTTGTTTCTGTGTCGCTCTTTACGGTGTTTTGGCCGTTCTGATAAGAACGGCTACACTCAAAAAGTGTATTGAACCACGTCTTGGTATAAGATGCCATAGCGTCATCCATTCCGTCGGTCACTCGGGCAACTATATCTCTCTCCCTCTGGGAGTTAAGCACAGGCAGCCCGTTTTCACGTTTATACGCCGCAACCTCGTTGACTATTTCCATACGCTTTTTAAAGAGCTCTGTAAGTTCGTCATCTATAGAATCAATTTTATTTCTAATATCTTTAAGATCCATTATCTTTTCCTCATAAAAGATTGATAAGGGCTATAGCACATGCTGCTTCGATAACAGGCACCGCTCTTGGTACGATGCAGGGGTCGTGTCTGCCCTTTATCACAAGGGTGTCGTTTGTTTTATCCTTTAAATTAACGGTATTCTGCTCTTTAGCTATAGAGGGAGTAGGCTTGACTGCGCAGCGGAATATGATAGGCATACCGTTGGTGATACCTCCAAGTATACCACCCGCATTGTTGGTAGAGGTAACTACCTTGCCTTCGTCATATTCATAAGGGTCGTTGTTTTCCGAGCCTTTCATGGTTGCGACCGAAAAACCTGCACCGAACTCAATTCCCTTTATTGCGGGTATTCCGAATACTATCTTTGCGATCTCACTTTCCACGCCTTCAAACATAGGTGAACCGTAACCTGCAGGCATACCTATAGCGGCGCATTCTATCGCACCGCCGACCGAGTCACCCTCATTAGCTATCTCCGTCATATATTTCTGCATTACCTCACCCACATCAGGGTCAAGCACGGGGAAAGAGTTAGGTTCAAGATCCTGTCTTGTAAGGTTTACGGGATCGTATAAGCTATCGTTTACAATACCCACCGAAGCAATATGCGCGCCTATATAAACTCCCTTTGTTTCGAGTAACTGCTTACAGAGAGAGCCTGCAAAGCATAAGGGCAGGGTCATTCTTCCGGAAAACTCACCGCCGCCGCGGATATCGTTATGTCCGTTGGTTCTTATAAACGCAGTATAGTCGGCGTGTCCGGGTCTGGGCTTGTCTCTGAGCTCGTTATAATCCTCGCTTTTGGTATCCTTATTTTTAAAGGATACACACAGAGGTGCGCCGCAGGTAACTCCGTCCACAAGCCCTGAGAGAATATAGGGTATATCTGCTTCGGCTCTTTGGGTAGAATATCGGTTCTGTCCTCCGCGACGTCTGTCCAGATCCTTCTGTATCCGTTCTATATCAGGATAAAAGCCGGCAGGCAGACCTTCTATCACACAGCCGATCACCTTTGAATGAGACTGACCGAATATCTGTACCGAAATACTGTTTCCTATTCTATTTGACATCTGCTTTACCTCCAAGAGAGTTAAAATCATTAAAGAAATTAGGATACGACTTGTTTACCGCTTCGCAACCTCTGATGATGACCTTGTTTTTACATATACATGAAGCAATCGCTGCGCTCATAACTATACGGTGATCGTTGTAGCTGTTGACAACTCCCCCGTTAAGATAACCTTTGCCGTGTATTACTATTTCGTTGTCGTTCGCTTCTATATCGCCGCCAAGGGAAGCTATCATATCGCATACACTCTTTATACGGTCACTTTCCTTTATGCGCAGACGGCTCACGTTGTGTATACGTGTTGTATCCTTTTTACCTGCGGCATATACCGACAGTATGGGGACAAGGTCGGGAATATGCTCGGCGTCTATCTCACACAGATCCTTTACACAGTCAAAAAGTCTGTCTCTCTGACAGGAATTATAATTTAATCCCCTAACGTCAACACCTGCACAAAGCCAAAATGCTGCGTTTGACCAGTCACCCTCAACCGATATTTTTTCGGGTGAGGTGTATTTTTCATTACCCTTGCATTCATACCCTCCGGTTATACCAAAGCGTTTTAATACGTCAAGGGTAATATCCACGTATCCTTCGGATGCAAGGGGGGATGTAAGCGTGATCTTACTTTCTCCTCCCAGCAGGGGCAGAGTAAATAACAGAGCCGAGATATACTGTGAACTCTCCGAGCCCGATATCTTATACTCACCTGCAGACATTTTACCTTCAAAATTAATAGGCATTGCCATATCCTCAAAGGACACACCGTGTTCAGCTATAGCCTCGCAGAGCGGAGCAAAGGGTCTTGCCGTAAGAGAACCCTTGCCTGTTATAATACCTTTTTTATAGAGAGCACAGGCTATAGGCAGGATCATACGGGCGGTGGTACCGCTCTCTGTTATTTCTATTATTACTTCATCTGATTTTTTACTTATAGGCTCAACAGAGATTGCATTATCATTTATAACCGCTTTTGCACCTAATGCATTGACCGCATTGACGGTATCAATGATATCGTTGGATATGCCGTTGATATATATTTCTGTAGGCTTATCGGCAAGAGCCGAGGCAATTATTATTCTGTGAGCATATGATTTAGAAGCAATGGCTTCTATACTGCCGTTTAAAAGGGCAGGAGTTATTGTAGCTATCATAAGCTGATAAATTCCTCTAACTTCTCAGTAAATATTGTATGAAGCACACATTCCCCAAGTTTTTTAGGGATAACCAAAGTGATTTCGTTACCCTTTCGCTTTTTGTCCGTCATAGCGTGGGACGAAAGCTCCTTATACGAATATTGTATATCCGTATCTATATCAAAACTTTTTAAAGCTTTTTCGATCTCGTTTGAAACACCGGCTTCGCATAAACCACCAGCCTCTGCGGCACGGCTTATTATAAGCATTCCAAGACCTACCGCGTGACCGTGGGATATCTCAAAATTACTTAAAGCTTCTATAGAATGTCCTAAGGTATGACCAAAGTTAAGAAGCTGTCTTTCACCGTGATCAAACTCATCCTTTTCTACTATATCCGCTTTTATCTGAACACAGCGGCATACGACGTTCTCTAAATTTGTGTCGGCATTTATTATAGAATCAAACAGATCACGGTCTCGGATAACACCGTACTTCAGAGCCTCGCAGATTCCTGCCGTATAAATATCATAGGGCAGGGTCTCAAAGGTATCTGTATCGCATATCACACGTACAGGCTGATGGAACGCGCCTACCAAATTTTTTCCGTAATCGGTATTTACACCTGTTTTACCGCCTACCGATGAATCTATTGCCGCAAGGACGGTTGTAGGTATCTGTATAAAATCAATACCTCTTAAATATATGGACGAAACAAAGCCGCAGACATCACCAACAACACCACCGCCAAGTGCAATAGCAAAGTCGGAGCGAGTTAACCCCGCCTCAAAAAACGCAGTCAGCAGGGAAAGCACAGTCTCAATATTCTTTGAGTCCTCACCGTGAGCAAACACCGCCTCGTAAACGCTATATCCCGCGTCAATAAGAGAATCCTTTACAGCTTCGCCGTAGAGGGAAAACACAACGTCATCCGACACTATTATGCATTTTCCGGGCTTTTTGATATCACTTATTTCCCGGGCAATATTTTTGATCAGTCCCTGACCGACTCTTACCTCGTAGGGGTGGGAGGTTTTAATCTGTATTGTATTCATGTCAACCTATACTTTCTTTAGCTTCTCTGCCTTCACGAAGCAGATCTCTCATCTTTTCTCTGTCGTCTGTGTTCAATGCGTCGAGATATTGATGTAAGCTATTTATTATAGTTTCTATTTCATATGCCAACGGCTCTTTGTTATCAAAGAACAGCTCTGTCCACATATCCTCGTTAAGCCTTGCAACACGGGTAAGATCCTTGTAGCTTCCCGCCGAAAAACCGTCTTGGCGTTTAGCCGTGGGACTTTTGATAAAAGCATTTGACACCACGTGAGCAAGCTGAGAGGTAAAGGCAATGTTAGAATCATGGGTAGCTGCATCCGTTACCGTTACACGTCCAAAGCCTATCTCAAGGAAGAGCAGCTCAGCCGCCTTTAAAGCAATAAGATTGGTATATTGGTCACGGCACAATATCATCGTAGCGCCTTCATACATCTCGGCGTAAGAATATTTATAACCTGAACGCTCGATACCCGCCATAGGGTGTCCGCCTACAAAGTAAAGTCCGTTGTTGTGGCATAGCTGAGAGAGCTCTGCACAGACCCTTTGCTTTGTACCAGAACAGTCCATTATTACCGAATTCTTTTTGAAAAGAGATATGTTATCCTTTACAAAATTTATAGTAGCATCGGGATACAGAGCAACTATGACCATATCGCATAGTGAAATATCTTCTATTTTAATTATACCATCAATTACTTCTTCGTCAAGAGCTTTTTCGCATACTGATAAAGTTCTGTTGTATCCCAGTACCGTATGATCGGTATGCTTTTTAAAAGCCTTTGCAAGAGAAGCGCCTATAAGTCCAAGACCTATAATACCTACAGTTTTTTTCATATCAAAATCCTTTTACCGTTTCAAGAAGTGTATCGATGTCCTTGGATATTTTTGCAAAGGACTCAGGCTTTATAGACTGAGGTCCGTCGCAGAGGGCTTTTGAGGGTTCGTTATGTACCTCTATCATGATTCCGTCAACACCTGCCGCCACCGCAGACATGGTGAGAGTATGAACGTATCTTGCTATACCTGCCGAATGGCTGGGGTCTACTATCACAGGCAGATGTGACAGCTCCTTAAGCACGGGTACTGCCGAAATATCAAGAGTATTTCTCGTGGCTGTCTCAAAGGTACGTATACCTCTCTCGCAGAGGATTACGTTATCGTTGCCCCCTGCCATAATATATTCTGCAGACATAAGCAGTTCGCTTATGGTAGCCGCCAATCCTCTCTTTAAGAGAATAGGCTTTTTAGATCTGCCAAGTTCCTTTAAAAGCTGGAAGTTCTGCATATTTCTTGCGCCCACCTGAATAACGTCAACGTCTTCAAACAGATCAAGCTGGCTCAGATCCATAACCTCTGTAACGATGGGCAGACCCGTTTCCTTTTTTGCTTTAAGGAGAAGCTCTATACCGTCGCCACCCATACCCTGAAACGCATAAGGAGAGGTTCTGGGCTTAAAAGCGCCGCCGCGGAGCATTGTAGCGCCTGCTGCCTTAACGTCTTTTGCTATGGCGATTATCTGCTCCTCGCTCTCAACAGAGCAGGGACCTGCGATCTTAGCAAACACGTTACCGCCTATAGAGGTGTCACCTACGTTTATCACGGT
This sequence comes from Eubacteriales bacterium, assembly GCA_045133915.1. Taxonomy (GTDB): domain Bacteria; phylum Bacillota; class Clostridia; order Oscillospirales; family CAG-272; genus RGIG7300. The sequence goes on from JBGUUX010000077.1 coordinate 5,622, forward strand.
ATCTAAGGGATGAAACTTTCTGTTGGCATTTTTGTAGGGTTCCTGGATGCGCTTAACACTATCAACGATATCAAGAGCCTGAATAAGATCGATGTCAATCTTGCTGGTATCACCAACAAGACCTAAAATTGTTGAGTGAACGCCCTGCGAGTGATGAATTTCGATATTCATACCACGCAGCCATACTTCAAGGTTCTGCAACTGTTGCTGTTCCGGATGTTCTTTTAAAACAATGATCATGACAATATCTCCTTTATTGATAAATAAATATAAAAATCCCCGGTAACCTGAGTTACCGGGGTTGTGTTAATCTTATTATACTAAGACCAATAAATCACGGCAACACTAAATGACCCTACCGAAAAACTCAGTAAAGTAATAATAGTTGTTGCAATAGTTAAATGTGCGATTCATCGGTTTACTCCGTTAAAGAATTTTCTTCATTGTAGCACCGCGAAAATCATTTGTCAATAGTTATTTCAAAAAAATTCATATATCATGGTGTTTTTTTACAGTGATACCATTGTGTACCTCTACAGATTTATTCGCAAGTCATTGGTCAATATAAACAAAATGAATAGGTATACCGTAGCTTTGCATACAACCGTTGCGTTTATGCAATAAAGTTTTAATATTTACATAAATATACAAAATTCTACACCAATATCTGCAATATCCCCCGTATTTAGGCTGATTTGGGATAATAACCCATACAAATCAGCGCTCAAGCTGATTTTAAGAGATAAAACGTCGAAAACAGAGGTGGCGAATTGTTTGACCCCGAGGGTGGTGGATGCTATAATTATCTCAGCAGTTATTAAGGAGAAAATTTGATGGAAGAGATATTTACCGAATCACTTAAAGACGAACTGCAGGGCGTATGGCTTCAGTACGTGGTGTTTTGCACACCTGACCCCTGCCTTAGTGATTCTCAGCTTAACAGAGTATACTCGTTGCTTGTCATAATGAATAACGCCCTGCAGGAATCAGAAACTAAATTTGTCTACGACATATCCCGTACAAGACAACGGGCGTTGGAGATTGCGGCAATAATGAAGGAACATACCGTAACACCCTGTACGGTGGGCGACGTACTTGAGGATATTCTTTAGCGCAAAAAGGGACTGCAGGCGTTTGTTTCAAGCGTCTGCCGTCTTGCATTTATCATAGGGATATGCTATACTTATCTCATGAAATACAGTAACGTAACCAAAGGGATATTCATTGAACGTCCAAACAGATTTATAGCAAAAGTTAATATAGACGGTCGTGTTGAGACCGTGCACGTCAAGAACACGGGCAGATGTAAGGAACTGCTCATCCCGGGTGTAGAGGTCATTCTTGAGATAAGTGATAACCCTGCCCGTAAGACAAAGTACGACCTTATCGCAGTGTATAAGGATGGGCTTGGACTTATCAATATCGACAGTCAGGCGCCAAACAAGGTGGTGTACGACTGGCTTATGCAAAAGGACTTTGATCTTGTCAAGCCCGAGTATACTTACGGCAACTCCCGATTTGATTTTTATATGGAAAAGGGAAGTGACCGCTATCTCACCGAGGTTAAGGGATGTACTCTTGAGATAGACGGCGTAGGATATTTCCCCGACGCTCCCACCCTAAGAGGCGTCAAGCACCTGCGTGAGCTTACCGAAGCGGCAAGGGCGGGGTACCGCTGTTCGGTAGCCTTTGTTATACAGATGCCGGGGATAAGCGAGGTAAGAGCCAACGTCGATACTCACCCCGAGTTCGGTGTGGCATTGGAAGAAGCAAGGTCGGCAGGGGTAGAAATATTGATGCTGCAATGCAACATTACCGAGGACAGCCTTGAAATAGCTGACTAAAATTGTTGAAATTTTTATTGCAAAAATACTTTTCAACCCCGATTTTATATGTTATAATATTATATATTTTCTATTTTCCAACAGAGGTATAGCTATGAGCGGATTTTTTGGTGTAGTTTCAAAAGAAGATTGCGTTTTTGACCTGTTTTACGGAACAGACTATCATTCCCACCTCGGCACACGCCGCGCGGGTATGGCTGTCTATGACGAAAAGGACGGTTTTGACCGCGCAATACATAATATTTCCAACTCTCCCTTCAGAACCAAGTTTACGTCAGAGTCTACCTCTATGCACGGAACCATGGGTATAGGCTGTATATCCGACTATGAGGCACAGCCCATATTTATCCGTTCACACCACGGTTCCTTTGCGCTTACCACCGTAGGTAAGATCAATAATGTAAAAGAGATACTGGAAAAATACATCTCTCCCCACACCCATTTCTTTGAGATGACCAACGGAGAGGTCAATCCCACCGAGCTTGTATGTGCCCTCATTAACCAAAAGGACAACTTTATCGAAGGTATACAGTATGCTCAGGAGATAGTAGAAGGCTCCCTCAGTATGCTTATCCTCACCCCCGTAGGCATATATGCCGCCCGCGACCGTCTGGGAAGAACACCTATCGTTATTGGTCAGAAGGAAGACGGCTACTGCGCAAGTATAGAGAGCTTTACCCATCTTAACCTTGGATATACCAACTATAAGGAGCTTGGCCCCGGCGAGATCGTGGTTATGACCGCTGACGGTGTCAAGACCCTCGTTGCCCCCGGCAAGGACATGAAGATATGCGCCTTCCTTTGGGTATACTACGGTTATCCTTCTTCTTCTTACGAGGGTATCAGCGTTGAGAAGATGAGATACAACTGCGGCAAGATCCTTGCCCGCAAGGACAAGGGAGTTATAGAGCCGGACATCGTTGCAGGCGTTCCCGATTCGGGTATCGCTCATGCAGTTGGTTACGCCAACGAGTCCAAGATTCCGTATGCAAGACCCTTTGTCAAGTATACACCTACCTGGCCCAGATCCTTTATGCCCCCCAACCAGACCAAGCGAGAGCTTATCGCCAAGATGAAGCTCCTTGCAATACACGACCTTATCGACGGACAGAAGCTCCTTCTCATAGACGACTCCATCGTCCGCGGCACACAGCTTCGCGAGACCACCGATTTCCTTTACGAAAGCGGAGCCAAGGAGGTTCACGTGCGTCTTGGTTGTCCCCCTCTTATGTACGTATGCAAGTATCTGTCCTTCTCCCGTTCCAACTCCGAGATGGATCTTATTACCCGCCGCGTCATAACCGAGCTTGAGGGCAAATCTCCCGACGAAGCTACCATAGCCGAGTACGCTGACCCCACAACAGAGAAGTATCAGAAGATGGTGGATAAGATCTGTGAGCTTATGCATTTCACCACGCTTCGCTATCCCACCGTTGACGATCTTGTAGAAGCAACCGGACTCCCCCGCGAAAAGCTCTGTACCTACTGCTGGGACGGTAAATAAATTTATATATAATAAGGAAGAATTAGTTGATAAAGCAACGTTCTTCCTTTTATTTTTTTACCAAATCGGGGCAGAGAATGGGATAAAATGTAAACAATGCGATTTTAAGTAAAAATAATCGAAGTTTTTTTGCAATATCTCTTTACAAAATAAAAAATGATGATATAATTTAATATGAATACCTATATTGGAGAGTTCTACTCTGTAGACTTAAAATAGGCATAAATTAATTTTTTATGCGTACCCTATCTCTCCGATCATGAGAGGTATGATACGCATACCGAGAGCTTTGTATTTTCTGCAAAAACGGCGTGGTGAACCGCTTTTGCGCTATACCTTTTCTCGGTGTCCGGGGAGATATCCCCACAAAGCAGGATATATATCCTGACTAATATTTATTTAACATTTGAAAGGAGAAAAACAATGTTAAAGAAATCATTATCTGTATTGCTTTTACTTTGCATGGTCATTTCTATGTTCCCTGTAGCAGTTTTTGCAAATACAGATGACAGCTCTGCTATAGTTGAAAACATTTCGACTGAAGCAGAGGACAATGCTTCTGACGGTGCTGATCAAGCTCTTGACAGCACAGAGACAGAATCAGATACTTATCAGATCAACAGTTATGAAGATCTGGTAGATTTCAGAGATAAGGTTAATGGCGGCGATGATTTTGCCGGCAAGACTGTTGTTCTGAATGCCGATATCGATCTGACCGGAAAGGTTTGGACCCCTATCGGTACCAGTAACTACGACAAGGTACCTGCTGATGCAAAGAAGTTTGCCGGTACTTTCGACGGTCAGAACCATACTATCACCGGTCTTTCTTCTGTAGGCTACGTTCCTGCAGCAGAGGATACAGGCAGTACCGAATACAGCTTCGGTCTGTTCGGTTATGCATACGGCGCAAACTTTAAGAACGTTAAGTTTGCCAATGTAAACATCGAATGCGGCACTCGTACTGACAGTGCAGGCAATGAAGTTTACGGCTCCGGTAACGCAGCACTTGTTGGTTACTACGTACCTGCAAACGAAAAAACAAGCGTGATTGATAACTGTCACGTTCTTAGTGGTACTATCAGCGCTTCCAACAATATGGGCGGTCTGATCGGCCATATGGATTCCCAGCTTAGCCAGCCTAAGGTTGATATCACCATCAGCAACTGCTCCAACGCTGCTGCTGTAACAACCGAGGCACGTGAGGCAGGCGGTATCCTCGGCCTTATGAACAGTTCACGCGAAGGTAACTACATTGCTACCATGAGGGGTATTGTTACTTTCGAGAATTGTATCAATACCGGTGATATCACCTCTCTTGGCGGCGGTGCACCCAGCGCAGGCGGTATTCTCGGCCGTGACCACAATCAGCAAGCAGGTCAGCATCTGAAGGTCATCTTCGACGGTTGTAAGAACTCCGGTACTATTACTGTTACCGCTAATGGCGAAACCCATGCAGCCGGTATCGGTGCAGGCTACTATGCAGCAGGTGCATGGCTGATCGCTAAGGATTGTGTAAATACAGGCGATGTTGTAGTTAATGGCAGCGGCGATGTTTACGCCGGCGGTCTGATTTCCTACGGCGGTGTAGTAGAACTTATCAACAGCACCTCTACAGGCACTGTAACAGGCAATAACAAGTATGTCGGCGATGCGAATAGCATCCTTTTCCTTGAAAAGATATTTGGCTATGCCGATACCGTAAGCGGTAATACCTACCACCTCAACGGCGGTATGTCTCCCGAACGTGCAGCTCTGGTAGATGACGCTGCGTACGGCGGTAACTTCCATCTGGTTGAGACAGCATATAAGACTGTCAACGGTGAGAAGGTTGATTTCCTTGGCTGGTATGACAATGCAGCTCTTACCGGTGAAGCATATACATCTCTTGGTAAGAATGTAAAGCATTACTATGCTAAGTGGAGTGGTCCTGTTGCTAAGATCGGTGAGCAGGAGTACAACTCCCTCCAGGCTGCTGTCGACGCAGCAACTGACGGTGCAGAAATCGTACTTCTTACCGACGTTACACTTGTTGATACACTTGTTGTTCCCGTAGGTAAGAATATTATACTTAACCTTGACGGTTATACAATCGGTCAGACAAAGGCTTGTACAGAAAGCTACTCTATGATCGAGAACAAGGGTGATCTTACAATCACAGGTGAGGGTAGAATCGTCTTTGCTGACACAAGCGCAGGCGATCCTAACTTTGGTTGGGGATCCTATACCATCCGTAACGAGGGCAAACTCGTTGTAGAGAACGGTACTATCGAGCATCTCGGTGTACAGGAATTTGCAAAACATATGATCTGTGCTATCTTCCAGTACTCCGGTTCCACCACCATCAACGGCGGTACAATCTCTACTCCCAACTACCGTTCCGTACGTCTCTGGAAGGGCGATATGACCATCAATGGCGGTACCTTTGACGGTCAGGTTTGGGTACAGGCAGTTGATGCTACATCCAAGCTCACAATCAACGGCGGTACATTCGCTCCTAACGGTGGTGACGGTTCCTCCGTATTCGTAACAAACAATCAGTACGATGTTGCGCTTTCCGTAACAGGCGGTACATTTGAAACAAAGATCGGTTGCTCCGATGCAAGCAAGCTTGCAGGCGCTATCACCGGCGGTACATTCACCGAATCCGCTAAGGAGTCAACAAATGAAGTGCTTGTTGCTAAGGGTTATATATTCGAAGCAGACGGTAACGGTACATACGGTGTTGTACCTAACTTAATCTTCAAACTTCATATTATAGATCCTATGACAAATGAACCTGCATTCATTCCTTATATTGAGGGTAATGATCTTGCAAGTGTCATTGCAAAGGGTAAGCTGTTCTATGCAGATTACTATAATATGGTTCTTGAGATTCTCGATAACTGCACAGTTGAAGAAACTATTGTTATCGATTATCCCTTAACAATCGACCTTAATGATTATACACTCACAGGTGTTCCTGTAGAGACTAAGGCATTTGCTGTTATCACAAACAAGAGCGATCTTACTATTAAAAACGGTTCTGTTGTTTGCGATCACCAGCTTGCAGGTTCTACCTCTTACGCAGTAAACACTATCGTTAACTCCGGTACTCTCACCATTTACGGAGCAACTATCGAGAACAAGTCTACTGCAGCTAACCAGATCGGTTATGCGATCGACAACAACTCAACTACTTCCGACGCAGTACTCGTTATCAATGCCGGAGAAGTTAAGGCTTCCGGCTCTAACTACTACGACGGAATCCGTCTCTTCTGTAACAGCGAAACCAAGAAGAATGACGTTACAGTAAATGGCGGCAATGTTTCTTCCATCTGGCTCCAGAACCCCAGCGACGGTACTGAAAAGAATACCAAGGACGTTCTCGGTTCTGTAACCATCACAGGCGGCGAGGTTGCTGCGCTCTATCTCGAGCCCAGTGCTAACTTCACAGCTTCTGTTACAGGCGGTACAATCACAAAAACTGTTGAGTACTTCCAGACCTCCGAAGATCGTGATCTTAAGGGCTTCATCACCGGCGGTAAGTTTACTGCATCTGCAAAGGCTGGCACTAACACAGAGCTTCTCGCTGACGGTTATGCTTTCAATTGTATAGCTGATAAGGATGGTTATTATAATGTTCTTCCTGAAGCGCAGGCAAACGAAATCCTTATCTACACCGTAGAAGATCTTATCGCACTTGATAAGATCGTAGAAGGTGGTAACATGCTTGAGGGCGTTACCGTTTACCTTATGAATGACCTTGACCTGAGTGAGCTTGGTAAAACCGATGACGGTGAGCCCGTAAGCTTCAGTCCTATCGGTGCTAACAGCAGCTACTTCAAGGGTACCTTCGACGGTCAGGGACATACAATCAAGAATATGTACCAGAGCGGTTGGGCTTTAGGCTTTGATTGGGACCACTATGGTACCATTGGTCTGTTCGCATACTTATGGAATGCAACAATCAAGAATCTTACTATCGAAAATGCAGAATGCTTCGTTGAAGGCGGTAACGTAGGTGCTATTGCCGGTTGCGCTTGGGGCGACTGTACATTTGAAAACATCAGAATTAAGAATTCTGAACTTGCAACATATAACAACCGCGCCGGCGGTATCGTAGGTTATACCGGTGGTTCCGGTACCTTCACCTTCAAGGACATTATCGTTTACAATGATACTGTTATTGCAGGTCTTTGGGGCTCATTCGACTCCTCTCTCGGCGGTATCATGGGTCAGCTTCAGGCAAGCTCCAAGGCTGTGTTCGATGAGGTTCACGTTGAGTGCCGTATCGATGCATACAACGACGTTACCGCATCTTACAAGTATTATGCTTACCGTATGTGTGGTATGCTTGTTGGTAGAATGCCCGTTGATGAAAACAACAAGACTCTTGTTGATAATGTAACTATCGTTGACGATCCTACTGTAGATAACGACGGTGTATCAGTTACATTCGGTGAATGGGCTCGTTACCATTACATTTGGGATGATACTCTCAGCTACGGTTGTAAGAGAATTGAGTCCGGTTATGCATATGACGGTATTGACGTAACTGCATATCCTGATGCTAAGATCGATTTTCTTCCTTTCAAGGTTCTCTTCGGTGGTCAGCAGTATGGATGCTATGGCATCGAAGCTCTTGACAACATACAGGTAACATTCCCCGGCGAAGCTCAGATCAACGGCGATCTCTTCTGGGATGTTAACGATGCCATCAAAGTAGCTGTTGACGGTGAAACTGTAACTCTTCGTAGAGATATTGACAGAGTATTTACAGTTGACGAGGCTCTTGAAATCGATACAAACGGTAATTCTGTTGTAGGTGTCGTTCTCGCAAACGTAGGCGCAATCGTTAAGGGCGTTGAAGGTCTTAACGTAACTACTACTGTAGAAGATCACAAAGTTGCTTACAAGAACGGTGTTTACTACGTAACAGACCTTTATGTAGCAAAGAACACAAACACCAATACTGAGTATGAAACCCTTGAAGAAGCTTTGGCAAAAGCAGGACCTGAGGATGAAATCGATCTTATCGCTGACGTAGTAGAGTGCGACATCGCTATCATCACTAAGGACGTTACACTTGATCTTAACGGTAAGACTCTCGTAGCTAATTACCTCGTAGCATTCAACGGCAACGATGTTGTTGATAACGCTACAGCTAAGGGTAAGCTTGTTATTGATAAGAATAACATCTCTCTTGCGTCTGACAATGCTATGATGCCTGTTTGGAACGAAAAAGACGGCTATGTATTCATAGAAGCTACTATTTATGTAAGCAAAAACACCGATATTAGCAAAACATTTATACAGTTTAAGCCTAATTTCGGAACCGAAATTAATGCGCTCTTTGCCGATGGTATGATTAACAACCATCTTGGTACCGTAGTTCGTCTTACTTGGATTAACAAGGGTGGCAATAAGGTACAGCAGGATTTCATATATTCTGATGACCTTGTAGAGAATGCATACGCAAACACGAAATATTTAGAGTTCACTTCGTATGATCTTGATATGTATACTAATATGAAGGTAGAGCTGGTTGTTGTATCCGATCTCGGTGTTGAATGTACAGGAGCATCATATTCAATCAAAGCTAGTGAAAATTCTTAAAGGAGATTACAATGAAGAAAACTTATACAAAGCCGGAAATTGAAATTATTGATTTCCGTGTGCTTGATGATATTATGATAGATGATGATATCATTGATGCTAGTATGGGCGTTTCTGACGAAGATGCACCCTTCTAATAGCAATTATGAAGTATCTGATTGCAGATCTCATAACTGAAATACCCGCAACGGAAAATATGCTTTTCCGTTGCAGAGATTACCTTACAGAAAACAAAGGCAGCGCGGATATTATTATCCGCGCTGACCGATATCAACCGAACAAATGGGATAAATTGTCTGAAGACGATAACATTTATCTTCAATCCGGTCTAATGTTTGCTGTGTGTCTCCTCGGTTTCAACGGTCTGATGCTTCATTCATCCGCTGTTGAAATGGAGGGAAGAGCCTATCTGTTTTCCGGCCCCTGCGGTATGGGTAAGTCTACCCACGCCCGCCTATGGCAACAGGTGTTTGGAGACAAGGCTCAGGTCATAAACGATGATAAGCCTGCTTTACGCAGACTAGAAGACCGTTGGTACGCTTACGGCACTCCTTGGTGCGGTAAGGACGGTATAAACCAAAACAAAAAAGTTCCCCTTGGGGGAATATGCTTCCTTCGACGCGGCGAGGAAAACTCTATCCGCCGTCTGGACCCTCTGGAAGCAACCAAATACATACTTTCGCAAACAACCCGAAAACTAAAAAAGGTTGAAAATCTCGATCTGCTTGTCTCTCACGTAGATAAGCTTGTAACCGAGATCCCGATATACGAGCTTTTCAATAAGCCCGTGCCCGAAGCGGCACAGCTCAGCTATGAAACCATGCGCCGCGGCGCACAAGAGGCAGGATTATGATATTAAACAAAAATTTTGCACTTCGCAATATCGCAAATACTTGGGTAGTGCTCCCCTTGGCGGAAAAAACCGTTGACTTCAACGGAATGCTCAAACTCAACGATACAGGCGTACTTCTTTGGAATGCTCTTGAACAGGGTGCTGACAGAGACGCTCTTGTTAAGGCGCTTACAGATGAATATGACGTAAGCAGTGAGACGGCTCTTGCCGACGTAGATGAATTTTTGAATACTCTGATCCGTATCGGGTGTATAGAGTAAAACACAAAGCAGCCCGTGATTATGCGGGCTGCTTTTAAGTATGAAAATCACAGGAAAGGATACTCCTGATTATGAATAAAAAGAAGATCATTATTATAATAGCCGCAGTTATATTGCTTATTTGTGTAGCAGTTGCGGTAGCTATTATCTTAAAAAACAATTCTGACGTTACAAAGGATCCTGACGTTTCTGCAGAAGATACATTTGATTCAGCCACTTCTACCGACACTATCGATAATATCGTAACCGACGAAGCCGGTAAGGATATCGTTACCGACGAGGGTCCTGTAGGTGATCCTCCTCATAACGATACCGAAAAGACAAACAACTCTAAGGAGAGCAATTCCGCAAACAAGGATACCTCTGCCAAGGATACTCAGACCGTTGGTAAGGATAAGGACATGTCCGATAAGGTTACTGACAAAGATACCGGCAACAAACCCTCTTCATCTCAGCAGGGCGGTAACGGCAAGGATACCCAAACCTCAGGTCCTGTTACCAAGCCTGATGATACTACGGCTAATACAGATAATCCTTCCACACCAACAGAGCCTGGTTCCGACACCTCTCTCACTTATGAAGAGTATATGGCTATGACTGCAACACAGCAGCAGGCTTATTTTGAAAGCTTTGCTTCTATCGACGATTATTTCACCTGGTATAACGATGCCAAAAAGGCATACGAAGATGCTCAGGATAGGGTAGAAATAGACGGTGAAATAGATATCGGCGATATTATAGGCGGCAATTGATGGATAATAATATTATTACAGAGACCCGTGTTGCATCTATGGACGATCTTGTTCCATTGTTCAAAGAAAGTCTTGGACAAGGTCGGTCTGTTAAGTTTAAACCCAAGGGGATCAGTATGCTCCCTATGCTCAGACAGGACCGTGATACTGTTACTTTGTCCCCCATCACCGAGAAGCTAAGAAAGTATGACGTCGTTCTTTACCGCCGCGATAACGGAAAGTACGTGCTTCACCGTATCGTCAAAACAGGGAAGACTTATACTATGATGGGCGACAATCAGTTTGTCAAAGAACACGGTATTCGTATCGATCAGATCATAGCGGTAGTTACCGCCTTTACCAGAGATCAAAAGGAATATGCTATGGATTCGGCAACTCAAAAGATATATTGCCGTCTCAGGTATCATAGCAGACTCCTCCGTAGAGTCTATAGGGCATTGAAACACAGGGCTAAACGAATTTTTAAAAAGAGGTGACCGCATCTTGGACAATAATAAATTTTATAGCGGACTTGACGCGGTATACCTTGTGACCTGTGCCATAAATCAAAAAACTCCGGATAGACTAGCTCTCGAAAAGATAGATTACGGTATACTCGCCCCACAGATAAAGCGCCATTCGCTTCAGGCTATGGCGTATCTTGCGTTTAAATCCTATTATGATGCACACGGCGAGCTTCTTGCTTCACTTCCCATAGAAACCTTTAACGATTGGGAAAAGGTGTACAAAAGAACGATTCGTTCTACCGTAGCCTATGCCATGGAACGCGAAAAGATATTTGCTTTTTTTGAGCAAAAGGGAATATGGTATCTCCCACTTAAGGGCATATATCTTCAGAACTTTTATCCTGTCATTGGTATGCGTCAGATGTCGGATAACGATATTCTGTTTGACAGCAGTTACTGCAAAGAACTTAAAGAATATATGGTAAGCATTGGGTATACGGTTCAATCTTACGGTAAGCACACCCATGACGTTTATCAAAAAGCACCATTCTTCAACTTCGAGATGCACCTGTGTCTTTACAAACAATCTACCAGCGATGTGTTTGCGGGTTATTACCAAAACGTCAAGGACAGACTTGTCAAGGATGAGGGTAACGGCTACGGATATCATTTTACCGATGAAGATTTTTATATCCATACCCTTACTCATATCAACAAGCATTACGTGCGTGGCGGACTTGGTATACGTTTCCTCAGCGACATTTACGTTTTCCTTATAAACAAAGAAAATTCTCTTGATTGGGACTATCTTACCACAGAGTTATCAAAGCTTGAACTTGTGGAATTTGAGTTAAAGCTGAGATCTCTCTCAAAGAAACTTTTCACTTCTGATGCTCCCTATTTGAGGGATGATATCGGTTATCTTACAGATGCAGAGCAGACAGAACTGAGATTTTTTGTGGATAGCGGTATATACGGAACCAAGGAACAGGCAGTAAAATCTGAACTCAAAAAGCTTTCCGGTAATAACGATATCGGTATAAAAAATAAAGCAAGATACGTTATCAACCGTATTTTCCCCAAAATGATCTATTATAAGGAAGCTTATCCTTTTCTTTATAAGTATAAGGTATTTATTCCGTTCTTTGTTGTGTACAGATTATTTAAGGGACTTGTGCTTAAGGGCAGGCAGACTCTTAAGGAGCTTCGTAGATTAAAATAAAAAAAAGATGGCAGACACATTGTGTCTGCCATTGTT
>JBGUUX010000078.1:0-15552 GCA_045133915.1 Eubacteriales bacterium
TATTTAATCAATATCTGTTGGTTGGTGAATTGAATAGAAATAATTAATTATTTCACATGTCCGACCGACTTTTTCGACAGTCTGAAACGGTTGTCCTTTTGGACAACCGTTTTTAATTATGCATTCCGAATTTTGACTATCCCCACCGTCATATCGTCTTTTTCGTCATTTCTGCGCTTTGCCTCCTCAAGTATCATTTCGCAGACGTCGTCAAGTTGGGTGGTCGGCTTGACCGAGTTTGTCAGCATATCCGCGAGCCAAAGTCCGTCTTCAAAGGACTGGGAAATACCGTCGCTTACCATAACTATCAGATCCCCCTCCTCAAGGGCAAAGTTCACCTCTTCGGCATAGAGCTCCTTGGTTATTCCCACAGGCATGGTGTTGGAGGATATTTTAAATATGCTGGTCCCTCTCAGCACGTAGGAGGGCGCGGCACCGCTTTTGAGAAAGGATGCGTTACCCGAGAGCAGATCTATCTCCAAAAGATCGATGGTGGTAAAGCTCTCTTGATTCTTCTGTCTTAAAAATGAGTTGAGCATCTTTATAGACTGCTCTTTTTTGTTGCCCGCGCGCAACATACGGTCAAGGTAAACGGTAGCAAGTCGGGAGGTAAGAGCCGCTTCCCTGCCGCTTCCCATTCCGTCGCCAAGCAGAGCGTAAAAATAGTCCTCTCCGTTCTCAAAAAAGGAAATAGAGTCTCCGTTTATCACCTCGTTTTCCTTTTGGTCGGTTGCTTTTGCAAACTCTGCCGAAAAGATACGGGCAGACTGCATGGTCATGGTTATATACCCCTTTTCCACCGAAAAATCCGGAGAGGTCAGGGGTACTCCCGTCACTCTTTCAAAGGAGCGACGTATCTCGTCAACGCCTAATTTTACACGGGCAAGATCCACGCCTCCCGCAATTATCTGCTTTCGTCGTTTGCCGTAGACAGCCATGTTGGATGAAGTAAAGTTAAGATACCTCGCCGAGCCCTTAAGCTTGGCGGTAAGCTTTTCGTCCACCTCGTATTCCTTGGCGTTTTCCTTTATGGCATCCTCCAGAAGCGCTGACATAGCGGCATAATCTATGGCAAATATCTCCGCCTTGTCGCTCTTTACCGCATCCTCCAGAACTCTTGCATAGCTTTTGTTGATATCCGAAAGAATTTCATCTATACGGGAACAGCGCTTGGTGAGATATTCGGGTATATTATCCTTTGTTGCCATCTCTCCCGAGTATATACGGGACGCCAGATTGGTCAGTACCCCCGCTGTATCCTCATACTGGGTATCCCAGCAGATGACCTTGCGGCTGCAGCTCTTGCAACCTTTCTCAAAGCAGTTTTTGCACCTGTCCCTCACTACCGAAAAATCCGGCCGTTTTTGAGCGTTTGACAGATCGTAAAAGGTCCTTGAAAGCGAGGTAAAGGCTGTCGCCATGGTCTTGAAGCGAATGGTGGCTCCCTCATCCTTTTTTTGCGCTACGGCAATACGGTCGGCATAGTTGTCGGGTAAGGTTCCGTTGCCGGAATAGAGTATGGGTCGGGGCAGTATATTAAGCCGTGCAAGAAGGGTGAATATAAGGGATGCGGCAAGCAGATCGGGAGCAAGGGCCTGAAGGGAGGAAAAGCCGTCCATATATACGCCGTATATTATTCCGCAGATAAGAGCCGCACCGGTTGCCGCAATCGTTCCCGTCTTCCAGAAAAGTCCGGATATAAGTCCCGCCACCGAAAAGAGGGGCGCATAAAAAACGTTATATGCCAAGCCTGCTATCAGACCCGCAACGCCGCCGCGGAGCATACCGCATTCCTTTGAGATATAGAGAGCTATACCAAAGGCTATTATTGCCGATACCGAAAAGCCAAAGACAGTTACCTCTCTTACCGAAAAGACACAGCTTGCCATAAGCGCCGCCATGCCAAGGTCGTGATACGAGGTAAAGCGGTGGTTTTTTTCAAACACTCCGTAATAAAGAAGGGTAAGAGCGACGGCGACGACCATACCGATAACAGTACCGAAGAGATCGTACCACAAAAAGCCGCCGGAAATGCATCTGTACACACCCATCATAAACATCATCACCGTAGCGGTCAAAGACCGATAGGATACAGGCTCGGCAAAGAGGGGACTTTTTTTCTTTTCTAAAAGACAGTAGGAGATAATGAACCGAAGAAGTATACCCATACTGTACATGAGGAAAAAGGGTATTGCCAGCCCCACCGAAAAGAGAGAGCTTGTGATAAGCCCTATGTAGATAAAGGGAGTGTATCTGCCTGCGGCAGAGAGCAATGCCGCGCCAAAGGGAGAAGCGGAAAAGAAGATCTCGCTTCTGCCGAGAAAGAATGCAATGACTCCCAGTCCCAACCCCTTAGAGGCAAAGTTAAGCCGTCTGAGTATATCCTCTTTGGGGGCAGAGGGGTCAAGGGTCATATAGACCGAAAAGAAGTTTTTGAGCTTATCAAGGAAGTTGTCCCTGAAACCTTTTAATTTGTTATCCATTGTTTTTACCCGTCCTTTTTTTGATTTAATTATACGCACAAGTCCCTTAGTTCCGTGTCAGTTTGGGGATAGATAATAATAGATCTTTTGGGTGGGAAATCGGTGTTTTTGCTATGACCCTGACTAAAAGCATAAGGAAATAATTAAAAGGGATTTTTACTGTATTTTTATGTAGAAAGAATATTGAAATTTTGCGCTAAATGCTTGATTAATACGCGACTTTAATATATAATGTAAGATAGAAAAATATTTGCAATGGGAGTTATAAGATAATGATCAAAGAAAATATGGACTTTATTGCCTCGTTTGATCCCGAGGTAGCAGATTCGATCAAAGCAGAATATCAGAGAGCTCAGAGAGGTATCGAGCTTATCGCATCCGAGAACGTGGTTTCTCCTGCGGTTCTTGCAACCTTAGGAACTACCCTTACCAACAAATATGCAGAGGGCTATCCCTCAAAGAGATATTACGGCGGCTGCGAGTGCGTTGACGTAACAGAGAACATTGCCCGTGAGCGCGCAAAGAAGCTCTTCGGCGCAGAGCACGCCAACGTTCAGCCCCACAGCGGCGCTCAGGCTAATCTTGCAGTTTATTTTGCCCTTTGCAATCCCGGTGACACCATCCTTGGTATGAACCTTGCTCACGGCGGTCACCTTACCCACGGAAGCCCCGTAAACCTTTCGGGTAAATACTACAACTTCGTTCCCTACGGCGTTTCTGACGGGGACCAGAAGATAGATTACGATGCACTTGAGGCAAAGGCGATCGAATGTCAGCCCAAGCTTATCGTTGCAGGCGCATCTGCATACCCCAGAATTATAGATTTCAAGCGCATTTCCGAAATAGCTAAGAAGGTAAATGCATACTTTATGGTAGATATGGCTCATATCGCAGGTCTTGTTGCGGCAGGCGTACACCCCAACCCCTGCGAACATGCAGACATCGTTACCACAACCACACATAAGACCCTTCGCGGTCCCAGAGGCGGTATGATCCTCTGTCGTGAGGAACTTGCCAAGGCTATAGACAAGGCTATATTCCCCGGCACACAGGGCGGTCCCCTTATGCACGTTATCGCCGCAAAGGCAGTTTGCTTTGGCGAAGCACTCAAGCCCGAGTTCAAGGCTTACGGTGAGCAGGTAGTTAAGAACGCTGCTGCTCTG
Organism: Eubacteriales bacterium; assembly: GCA_045133915.1. Taxonomy (GTDB): domain Bacteria; phylum Bacillota; class Clostridia; order Oscillospirales; family CAG-272; genus RGIG7300. The sequence continues at coordinate 3,647 of JBGUUX010000078.1, forward strand.
GCAGAGGCTCTTAAGGAAGAGGGCTTTAACATGGTATCCGGCGGTACCGATAACCATCTTATCCTCCTTGACCTCAGAAACTTTGGCATTACAGGTAAAGACTTTGAGAAAAAGCTTGACGAGGTATACATCACCGTTAACAAAAACTCTATCCCCGACGATCCCGAGTCTCCCTTTGTTACCAGCGGTATCCGCGTAGGTACTCCCGCAGTTACTTCGAGAGGCTTCAAGGAAGAGGATATGAAGGTCATAGCTCATATGTTCAAGCTTGCCGCAACCGACTTTGACAACTCCGCAGACCTTATCAGAGCAGAGATCACCAAGCTCTGCGAAAAGTACCCCCTTTACGAAGGTTGATGCCTTCGTTAGACGAAGGCATCAACCTTCGCAGATAAGAGATAAGAGATAAAAGATAAGAGAAAAGGAAGATTTCTGCCTCTGGCAGAAATCGACCTTAACTTTTCACTCTTCACTCTTCACTTTTGCGACAACTTGCCTATGGCAAGTTCCTTGCATAATTCCACCAACCGTATCAAAGATACGGGGTGTCATTGATCACTCTTCACTTTTTCCGGAGGAAAAAACTATGCCTATTAAGATCCCCCAGGGCCTTCCTGCAGGACAGGTTCTTGAAAACGAAAATATATTCGTAATGGACCAGTTCCGTGCAGAGCATCAGGACATCCGACCCTTAAAGATCGCCATACTCAACCTGATGCCTACAAAGGAGGCAACCGAGACTCAGCTTATACGTCTTCTGTCCAACACGTCCCTGCAGATCGACCTTACTCTGCTTTCCACCGCTACCCACAAGCCCAAGCACACCTCCGCCGAGCATATGAACGCTTTCTACAAGAGCTATTACGACGTAAAGAACGAAAAGTTCGACGGTCTCATCATAACCGGTGCGCCCGTTGAGGATATGGCGTTTGAAGAGGTAGACTACTGGCCCGAGATGGTAGATATACTTGAATGGGCAAAGACCCACGTATATTCGGTAATGAATATCTGCTGGGCGGCTCAGGCGGCGCTTTACTATTACTACGGTATACCCAAATATCCTCTTGATAAAAAGATGTTCGGCGTGTTCCCCCATACGGTAAGACTCCCCAGACATCCTCTGGTTCGTGGCTTTGATCAGGAGTTTCTTGCTCCCCACAGCCGTCACACCGAGGTTCTTTCCTCGGATATCAAAAAGGTTCCCGAGCTTATGCTCCTGTCCGAGTCTCCCATGGCAGGCGCATACCTTGCGGTGACCTCCGACTGCAGAAGGGTATTTATTACAGGACACTGCGAGTACGACTATGATACTCTGTCAAAGGAATATTTCCGTGACGTCAACAAGGGTCTGCCTATAGAAAAACCCTTTAACTATTTCCCTTCGGACGATCCCACAAAGATCCCCCTTAACAGATGGCGCTCCCATGCCAATCTGCTTTTCTCCAACTGGCTGAACTACTGCATCTATCAGCCTACCCCCTTTGATCTTAACGACATTAAGTGAGGCTATTATGAATACAAAAGAACTTATAACATCAATAAACGCAGGCGAACTGGACAGCCGTTTTGCTTCCCTTTACGGCGAAGCAAAGGTAGAACTCCAGAGAGAGCGCTATGTTGAAGCTATTACCGAATTTGAAAAACTTTACGGTGAGTGTGAGGTATCCCTCTTCTCTGTTCCCGGCAGAAGCGAGATCTCCGGTAACCACACCGACCACAACAGAGGCAGAGTAATAGCGGCCTCCATCGACCTTGATATCATTGCCGTTGCCGCAAAGCGTGACGACGCTATGATAAGCGTTACCTCAAAGGGCTTTACCCCCGATAACGTAAATATAAACTCCCTTGTTCCCGACAAAAGAGATTTCGGTAAGTCCAACGCCCTTATCGCAGGTGTTGCAGACGGCTTTGTAAAGTCGGGCTACAAGATCGGCGGCTATAACGCTTATACCACCTCAAACGTATTCAAGGGCTCGGGACTTTCCTCCTCTGCCGCATTTGAGGTTATGATCGGTAACATACTTAATCATTTCTACAACGACGGTGTCGTTAAGAGCCCCCGTATCGCACAGATAGCTCAGTATGCCGAGAACGTATTCTTTGGCAAGCCCTGCGGTCTTATGGACCAGATGGCTTGTGCGGTAGGCGGCTTTATCACCATCGACTTTGCAGACAAAGACGATCCCAAGATCGCCGCTCCCGACTTTGACCTTACCGCTCACGGCTACAGCCTTTGCATTATCAACACAGGCGGAAACCACACCGACCTGACCGACGATTATGCAGCTATCCCCGCTGAGATGAAGGCGGTTGCAGGTTACTTTGGCAGAGACGTGCTGGGGGACATCACCGACACAGAGGTTATCGAGAACATTCCCGTGCTCCGTGAGAAGTTCGGTGACCGTGCAGTACTTCGTGCCCTCCACTTTATCGACGAAAACAAGCGTGTTGACGCTCAGGTTGCTTGTCTTGCAGAAAACGACCTTGAAGGCTTCTTTAGCGGCGTTATGGCTTCGGGTGACAGTAGCTTCAAACTGCTTCAGAACATCTTTGCCACAAAGAACGTAGCAGAACAGGGTCTTACCCTTGCTCTTGAGATGACCAAGAGAGCTCTCAGCGGCAAGAAGGCTGCTTGGCGTGTCCACGGCGGCGGCTTTGCAGGTACTATACAGGCATTTGTTCCCAACTGCGAGGTAGAGGCATATAAGACTTACATAGAAAAGGTATTCGGCGAGGGTAACTGCCATATCCTTATGGTTCGCCGTGAGGGAGCTATCAAAGTATAACCGTGAACAATAACTTTGAGGTCTATACCCTTTTTTCCAGCTCCAAGGGTAACTCGGTATATATAAGGGCGGGTCATACCCGCCTTCTTATAGATATAGGCAGATCCCGTAAGGCGATCAACGATGCTCTTATAAGCGTTGGCAGCTGTCTTGCGGAGATAGACGCTATATTTATAACCCACGCCCACAGCGATCATACTCTGGGTCTTGCCGCTATCGCCGCAAAAGATTGGACCCCCATACATGCTACAAGGCAGACGGCAGAGCAGTTGTTTTGCAAGTGCGCCGAGGAGAGGCTGACTATACACAACGAGCGCTTTTGCACAGAGATAGGAGACGTCAGCATCCGTTCCTTCGTTACTCCCCACGACAGTCACGGAAGTGTGGGCTACGTGGTGGACTACAAGGGCAGCTACCGCTTTGGTCTCTGTACCGACACCGGTTGCATATCCAAAGAAATGGCAGAAGAGCTTATCCACTGTGACGGTGTGCTGATAGAAGCAAACTATGACGAAGATATGCTCCAAAAGGGACCTTATCCCTATTATCTCAAGCAGCGTATACTTGCTAACACAGGACATCTGTCCAACACTAAGGCGGCTCAGCTATGCTGCATACTTGCAAAGGCGGGAGTGAAAAAAATAATGCTCGGACATATCTCCCCCGAGAACAACCTGCCCGAGCTGGCTCTTAAGGGCTGTTGTAAGGAATTGCTTGAAAAGGGCTACAACGATATTGATATTACCGTGGCGGACAGATACCGCCCCACCCGATTTTAAAATACTTTCGCCGAAGGCGGAAACTTCACTCTGCCGTGCAAAACTTAACTTTTTGCAGAGCAAAAAACTTCACTTGCCGTAAGGCAAACTTCACCAACTTGAATTTTGCGGTGACGAACATTGGTGAAGTTGCTTTGCAGTAAAGTTGTGACAGGTCACAGTGAAGTTTCACTTCGTGAAGTGAAGTTTTCCCGACAAAACGGGAAAGTAATAGGATATATATGTTAACTGTAAATTTGATCTGCTCCGGCACAGGCAAGGTAAAGGACACATACTACCGCGAGGCCTGGGCAGAATATGAAAAAAGACTTTCCGCTTACTGTAAATTAAAGAACATCGAGGTAGGCGAAAGCGACGACGATATAATAAACGCTATCCCCAAGCGCTCCTACGTTATTGCCCTATGTGTCAACGGCAAACAGCTTTCAAGCGAGGAACTGGCTAAAAAGATAGAGGATCTTGAGGTGCAGGGCAACTCTGAGATAACCCTTATCATAGGTCCCTCCGAGGGCTTTGGTAAAAGAGTAGAGGATCAGGCAGACTTTAAGCTTTCATTTTCAAAGATGACCTTTCCCCACAGACTTATGCGTGTAATACTGCTTGAGCAGCTTTACCGCGCCATGAATATTAACGCAGGCGGCAAATACCATAAATAAAGGAATTCATATGAACAGAAAAACCAAAACAACTCTAATACAGCTGGCAGGGCTATTGCTCTGTCTTGTTTGTGCTTGTGTGGGAATTTTCTGGCATATGGCAAAGACAAACAAGACAGTAGACACCCCCGACGTTCCTTCGGTATCCACACCCCAGAACGATCTGACAGCGGACATCAAGACCGAATACGATCCTCTGGCTCATATAGAAAACGTTGTCACAGACCCTAAGACCGAGGTGAAAAGCTACGATTATTACGAGGCTGCAAAGAACTATAATATGGCATCCTCCCTTAAGAATAACGGCTACAAGCTGACCGACAAAAGCTACAGCGCCGAAGATTGCAAGGTAGGCATAGTATCTTCAAAAATAAAGCTCCCCGAAGCTCTTTCTCAGATAAAGCATAAGGTAGAGCGTCCCGTAGCCAAGGATACCTATCACGGCAAGGTATGGGAAAACGAGACCGTAAGCGAGGACTGTCCCGTGCTTATACCCTACTATGGCTATATTATCTACAGAGCCAAGGGTGTATCAAAGCTCCTTGACTCTAATCTCAACACCCTTATGGGCAGCTTTGACGGTTACGAGCCTGCTTATCTGAGAGATTACAGCGGCAATCCTCTCTTTGTTAAGGACGGCAAATATTATTTTTATTACGACGGAAAAAATTATGACGGCACCTTGTATACCTCGGTAGACAACGAGACCTTTTCAACACTTCCCGCGTCGGCGCCCGAAGCATATAAATACTTTGAATACGATAAGGATATGCTCAATAACCTCTTTGTAACAAACGATTTTAAAACCGAGGCCAATATGACGGGCATAGTATATATCCTGCCCCAGCGTTCGGGTATGGCTGAGTATGCCATAGACGAAAATCTTTTGTACGACGTGCGCACCCCCTCTGCTCTTGACAACAAGGGCAACGGAAAGCTGTTCCGCTTTCCCTCCTACACCTATACCAAAAAGGAAATAGGCAAGATGAACGACAAGCCCTATTATTCCTACGAGGTCAAGGAGGTTTTGTGGGGATATATGGATGCAAAGGGTAACGTTGTAGTAGAGCCCAAGTATCACAAGGCTTACGAATATTCGGAAGACGGTTATGCTATTGTAGGCGACAAGGAAGGCCACCTCTTTGTTCTTAACGAATGGGGAAGCGTGGTATATAACTACTATAACGATTCATACGAGTTCACAGATCTTGGTATCAGATACGCCCGTGACGGACACTTTATGCCCGACACCTTTGGCGTAGAAAGTACGGGTATGCTCTACTTTGAAAACGGTTACGTGCGTATGCGCAGAAAGCTGGTGGACGTAGAAAACGGCTATATCGACAAGCGTGACTACAGCACCATCGTTGACACAAAGGGTAAGACCCTCAATATTCCCCTTGACTGTTCTGTAGAAGGATACGGCGACGGTATTGCTCTTATTAAGCGTGGCGATAAGTACGGCTATATGCGTACCGACGGAAGCTGGCTCGTAGAGCCTACGCTTACACACGCCAAGCCCTTCTCCGAAGGTCTTGCGGTAATGGGATACGCAAAGGATAAGCAGGGTGTTATAGACACTAACGGCAATATAGTCCTTTACCCCATGTACAGCCATATAGAAAGCTGCTCCGGCGGTGTTATAACCGCATATTCGCCTGTTGGCGGCTGGAGCGTGTTCCACAAGATGAGCACCAATATATCAAAAGAAACCGAAAACCCCATTATCGATCTCAAGTACAGAGCGATAGCGGAAGCAAGAGACAAATATTATAACGTAGAGGTATTGGAAAATGAGTTATCAAGCAGGCAGGGCTGACGTTGCCGTAATAGGCGCAGGCCACGCGGGAATAGAGGCAGGTCTTGCAGCGGCAAGGCTTGGTCTTGATACCCTCGTTTTCACCATAAATCTTGACGCGGTAGGCAACCTGCCCTGTAACCCCTCTATAGGCGGTACGGGCAAGGGTCAGCTTGTCCACGAGATAGATGCCATGGGCGGTGAGATGGGAAGAGCGGCGGATATGGTAACGCTGCAGTCCCGTATTCTCAACAGAGGCAAAGGTCCCGCGGTTCATTCCTCCCGCATACAGGCAGACAGAAGAAAATATCAGGACATAATGAAAAAGACTCTTGAAAACACCGACAACCTTAAGCTTATTCAGGCCGAGGTAGTTCGTATCGGTGTAGAAGAGGGTCATGTAACCGAGGTAGAGACAGCTTTTGGCGCTATATGGCAGGTCAAGGCAGTTATAGTTTCTACCGGTACATATCTTAACGGCAAGGTGATAACAGGTGATACCGAGTACACCTCGGGCCCTGACGGAATGCTTGCCGCAACCCGACTTACCCAGTCTATGGAGAAGCTGGGTATACGCTTTATGCGCTTTAAGACGGGTACGCCTGCAAGAGTACACCGTGACTCTATAGATTTTTCAGAGCTTGAGGTGCAACAAGGCGACGAGGATATCCATCCTTACTCTTACTATACCGACGCAGAGGAGTTTGCAAAGCTTGAGCAGACCCCCTGTCACGTGGTATACACCAATGCAGACACACACAATATAATAAGAAGTAACCTTGACAAGAGTCCTCTTTATTCGGGTAAGATAAAGGGTACGGGTCCCAGATACTGTCCTTCTATCGAGGACAAGGTGGTTCGCTTTGCGGACAAGGAAAGACATCAGCTCTTTATCGAGCCTATGGGCGCGGACACAAAGGAAATGTATATTCAGGGATTTTCTTCCTCTATGCCCGAAGAGGTACAGATGCAGATGCTCCGTTCCCTTAAGGGATTTTCCAACGCACAGGTCATGCGTACCGCATATGCCATAGAGTACGACTGTATCGATCCCACTCAGCTATATCCCACCCTTGAGTTCAAGGAAATAGAGGGACTTTACGGCGCAGGACAGTTCAACGGCTCCTCGGGTTATGAGGAGGCGGCGGCTCAGGGTCTTGTTGCGGGTATCAACGCCGCGCTTAAGATAAAGGGCGAGGCAGAGATGATACTCCCCCGTTCAAGCTCTTATATAGGCACGCTTATAGACGACCTTGTGACCAAGGGTACAAACGAACCCTACCGTATGATGACAAGCCGTTCCGAGTACAGACTGCTCTTACGTCAGGACAACGCTGACCAGAGACTCTGTGACTACGGCTACCGTGTAGGACTTCTGTCTGAAGAAAGATACAACGCCGTAAAAGAAAAGGAGCGTATGGTTGCCGAAGAGGTGGCAAGACTTGAAGCGGTCAACGTTTCGCCCAAGGATGCCAACCCCTTGCTTGAAAAATATGAGACCACACCCGTAAAGTCGGGAGTAAAGCTGGCGGAGCTTCTTCGCCGTCCTCAGCTTGATTACGATACCATACTACCCCTTGACCCCAACCGTCCCGAGCTTCCTTATAAGGTAAAGGAAACTGCGGCGGTGGAGATAAAGTACGACGGTTATATCCGCCGTCAGCTCTCGGAGGCAAAGAAGCAGCAGGACCTTGAAGCAAAGCTTCTGCCCGAGGACATAGATTATAATGAAATAAAGGGACTTCGTCTTGAAGCAAGACAGAAGTTAAACGAAATAAGACCCAAGAACATCGGACAGGCATCAGGTATTTCGGGTGTAAGCCCTGCGGATATCTCGGTACTTATAATAACTCTGTGGGGAGGCAGCAAATGAGCTTTAAAGAAATTTATACCGATATAATGACAAAAAACTTCCCCGACGGCAGATACAATGACTATGCGGACAAGTTTGAGATACTCTATAACGAGCTCGTTGACTTTAACCAAAAGGTCAATCTTACCGCAGTTACCGACGAAGCGGGAGCCTGTGCAAAGCATTTTGCAGATTCTCTGCTTATAGAGGAGTATATCCCAGAAGGCGCTACCCTCTGCGACGTAGGCTGCGGCGGCGGTTTTCCTACCCTGCCTTTGGCAATAGTACGTCCCGATCTTAAGATAACCGCCCTTGATTCAACAGAGAAAAAGCTGAAGTTCGTTTCTCTTATGGCGGATAAGCTTTCTCTCAACGTTACCACCCTGCCCGCAAGAGCAGAGGAGGTAGGTCAGAGTAAGGAATACCGCGAAAGCTTTGACTGCGTTTGCGCAAGAGCGGTGGCAAGGCTGAATATTCTTTCCGAGCTTTGTATTCCCCTTACCCGTGTAGGAGGAAAATTCATCTCTTGTAAAGCCGCTTTGGCTAATGAAGAATTAAACGAGGCTATGGACGGCATCGAAAAGCTGGGCGGTGCCCTTGAGATGGCAAGGGATACTACCCTTTTCACCGAAAACGAAGAGCAGTCGAGAGCTGTATTCGTTTTTTCAAAGGAATCCGAGACACCCAAGGCTTTTCCCCGACATTATTCCAAGATATCAAAAAAACCTTTATAGGAGTGACATTATGAAAAAGATCATTTCAGTATTGCTTTGTATCGTTATGCTTATTCCGTCCCTTGTGGTCCTGCCTGTTAATGCGGAGTACCAAGAGGATGAGTTTAAGTTTTTCGGACCTGAGGAAGAATTCTGGTATCAGTTAACTTCAACGGGTGAGTTGTGTGTAAGCGGCCTGGGACCGCTTCCCGACATACACTTTAAAAACTGTAAATACCAGGTGGTTACCGCCGAGATCACAGGCGGCATCTCCTCTATCTGTATGTCCGCTTTTAAGGATTGCAAGAATCTCAAAGAGGTAAAATTCACCGACGAAGAGCTTTGGGATATTCACGAATCCGCTTTTGAAAACTGCGTATCCCTGGAGGAGATAAGGATCCCTTACGGCACGTGTAATATATATACAAAGGCGTTTGCTGCCTGCACATCCCTTAGGACAGCCGTTATCCCTGCCACGGTTGCTTATATGGACAAAAACGTATTCGAAGGCTGCAGCGCTCTGACTATCGTATGTACAGAGGGCAGCTATGCCGAGGAATACGCAAAGGAAAATGAAATTTCATACACATATTGTACCCATCAGTTTACCGCATACGAAAAAAATGACGACGTAAACTGTGCGGGTAAGGGTACCATGACGGCACGCTGTGATCTCGGATGCGGTGCGGTGGATGTCAAGTATTATGACGGCGAGGCCACCGAGCATCTCGGCGGAAGTTGGACTGTTACCAAAGAGCCTACCTCTACAGAGGCAGGTGAGCAGAGCCAGACCTGTGACGTGTGCGGTAATATCATCGATGTTCAGCCCTACGACAGTGTGCACGGTATTATAACCATGAGCCGTGATTCCGGCTTTGGCAATAAAGCATATCTCTACAGCGACGGTACCATGTATATAAGAGGTACGGGAAGCACCTATAATTTTTACTCCTCACAGCTTCCCTTTGCAGGTAGCGAACACGGTATCAAGCACCTTGTCGTAGAAGACGGCATTACCGCTATAGGTGATTATCTTCTTAAGGACTGCAGTACCGTAGAGACCGTCAGCCTCTGTGAGGGAATCACCAAGATAGGCAAGGAAGCATTCTATAACTGCAGCTCCCTTGCATCTGTAAGCATTCCCACCACCCTTGAGGAAGTGGGTTCGGGTGCTTTTTATAACTGTCCCGAGCTTCATACAGTACATATAAGCGACGTCGACAGCTGGTTCAATATCTATTTCTCTTCCGGCAGCAACAGCCCTCTCGGTAACGGAGCCGATCTTGTACTCAACGGTGAAAAGGTGACTCACCTGACCGTTCCCGCAGACGTTGCTACCGTAAACAAGGATCTGTTTTATCATTGCACCTCTCTTGAGAGTGTTGTTGTGTCCGAGGGCGTGACAAATATTGAGGACGGTGCGTTTATGACCTGTCCCAATCTCCGTGAGATCACCCTTCCCAAGGGACTTACCCATATCGGAAGCTCTGCTTTTGACTATACCGCTTTTTATAAGAACGAGGAAAATTGGTCTGACGGACTTCTGTGTATAGACAGCTATCTTTTAAAAGGTGTCACCTCTCTGACCGAATGTGACATCCCCGAGGGTATTACCCTTGTAGCGGAAAATGCATTCTACGGTTGTAATGATCTCTGTGATATCAGTATCCCCAACAGCGTTAAATATATAGGTAACAATGCCTTCTCCTGCGGCTACAGATATGACAAATCAAACTGGGAAAACGGTGTTCTGTATATAGACGACTGTCTTATAACTATAGACTCTACCGCAAACAAGGATCTTGTCATCAAGGACGGTACAAGAGTTATTGCGGATCTGGCATTCTATTTTACATCTCACCTCACCTCTCTGACCGTACCCCGTTCGGTTACATGTATCGGTGACAGCATATTTATAAACTACCGAGACATTCTGATGAAATGCTATAAGGACAGCGCCTATGCTCTTTATGCGGCGCAGAGACCTTATATGCAGGTAGAATATATCTGTAACCACAGCTTTACAAATTACGTAAGTAATAACGACGCAACCTGTACCGAGGACGGCACCAAGACCGCGCTCTGTGACGGCGATTGCGGCAAGACCGATACTGTGACCGACACAGGCTCAGCACTCGGTCACAGCTATATGACCGAAACTACCGATGCCACCTGTACCGTTGAAGGTCAGGAGATAAAGACCTGCGTAAGATGCGGCGACAGCTCTGTTACCTCTATCCCCGCTCTCGGTCATACCGAGGGTAAATGGGTGGTTACAAAAGAGGCTACCGAAACCGAAGAGGGTGAGAGGGTTCTTTACTGCTCTGTATGTAATGAGGTTATCCGAACCGAGACTATAGAAAAGTTACCTTCCTCTACCACAGATGTGGACGGCGGTATGCTTACCGATACGGTAAACTGGAGACTTGATGAAAACTACACTCTCTGTATCGAAGGTGAGGGTGCTATGCCCGACTATAATGACAGAACTGCGTTTCCTTGGTATTCTTACCGTTATAAGATCGTAGGTCTGGAGATATCCGACGGTATAACTCATATCGGTAAAAACGCCTTCCGCGACTGTACCAAGATAAGTGATATAGTTATTCCCGACAGCGTTGAGACCATTGCACAGAGTGCTTTCCAGAGCAACGAGGGTGCCACAAGCGTTACCTTAGGTGCCGGCATCAAGAGCGTTGGCATATACTGCTTTAAGGATTGCGTTAAGCTGGAAAACGTATATATCAGCGACGTAGCGGCATTAGCGGGCATATCCTATGAGGATGAAACCGCATCCCCTCTTAAGTATGCATCCAATATTTATCTTGACGGTGAAATACTTACCGAAGCTCATATACCCGGCAGCGTGGGCACGATTGGTATCAACGCATTCTATAACTGCACGTCGCTTGCCAAGGTTACTATGGGCGAGGGTGTTACCGTTCTTTCGAACAAAGCCTTTGACGGTTGTACCTCCCTTGCAGAGGTAGAGCTTCCCGAGAGCCTCACCACTATAGGTAAGAACACATTCCGTAACTGTAAGGCACTTCCCGATATATATATCCCTACATCTGTTACATCTATAGACAAGTATGCCTTCAATACTTGTCCTAACCTTACAATAAGCTGTGAGGCGGGCTCCTATGCAGAGGGCTTTGCTCAGTCTAACAATATTTCTTATACTCCCGTAGCAAAGGTTCCTACTGTAAAATCAGTAGTCAACTACACCGTTTCCATTAAGAACGTAACAGACGTTAAGGAGATCAGATGGGCAATCGGTGAGTACACCACAGTTTCCCAGATCAAGGCAGCAGAGGGCAAC
>JBGUUX010000079.1:0-4910 GCA_045133915.1 Eubacteriales bacterium
TTTAATCAATATCTGTTGGTTGGTGAATTGAATAGAAATAATTAATTATTTCACATGTCCGACCGACTTTTTCGACAGTCTGAAGCCCATCTGCATTGCAGATGGGCTTTTATTTTGTATATATAAAACCAAGCTCATGGCGGAGGCTTGGTTAAGTTATCTGTTTCTTTTGTAGTTGATGATCTCTGATGCGATCGCTAAAATGACAATGACAGGTATTATGAATATAACTACGTACGGGTAATCGACATCAAAATTTAAAAACTGACACAGCAAAGAAAATAAAGCTAATATGATAAAGATAGTAATCAATATAATATCTGAAATTTTTTGTTTCCTGCTCAGAGGTTTGTTTTTAGTATTACCTTCAGATCCATCCTCTGATTTTGTCATATTATCCTTGAGAACACTCAATAACAGACTTATGAACATAAATGATACCGCGGTTATCGTTGCGCCGTCGTAATTATCGGTAAAGTAGAAATATAACACCAATCCACAGAAAATAACAAGAACTAATATCCTTAATACAAAAAGTATCTTTTTAGCCATAACAGCACCTCCGTCGGTATTTTAATTGTAGCACTAAATATAAATTTTGTCAATTTGGTCGCCGCCGTAAAATAATTCAACAAAAATTGCCAGACATAAACAAAATGCCGTTGAAAATAATAATAGCAGAGCTTGAGTCAACTCATGCTCTTTAATATAGATTTTTAAAACGCCCATAAGGGCAACAAAGGAGAAAACAACAATGGCTAACAATTCCTCTAACAAGGTAATGGTTCCCGAAGCAAAGGCTGCTCTTGAGCAGTTCAAGATGGAATCCGCAAACGAAGTAGGCGTAACCCTCAATAAGGGCTACAACGGCGATCTCACTTCCCGTCAGGCAGGCAGCATCGGCGGTCAGATGGTTAAGAAGATGATCGAGAAGTACGAAAGAGACCTCGCCTCCAAGTAACCAGGGTCGAAGACCCTGGACCCATTAATCGGGGGAAGGGAACTTTAAATCTTTAGTTCTCACACGATGGTGAAGTATGTTAATACCCAACGCATTTAAGCGGTGCGGCTAAAATCGGGTGAAGTACAGCAAAAACTTCACACTATCACACGAGGGTGAAGGTATCAATAATTGTGATATCAAAGCCCTGCACCCCTCAATCGGGTGAAGGGAACTTTAAATCTTTAGTTCTCACACGAGGGTGAAGATATCAATGATTGTGATATCACGACCCTGGACCCATTAATCGCATTTCGTTCAGTTTAATGCGATCATCCTCACACGAGGGTGAGGTATGCCGTTACCAAACCTGTTTATGCGGTGCGGCTATGTTTGGATAAAGAACGTCTTTTATCCGATTTTAAAATAAAAAAGGACGGATTTTGCTTTCCGTCCTTTTTGTATTTATTGTTTATTACTTATCCTTCTTCTGGGGTCTAACGAGCACTAAGCTGATAAGCATTGCCATAACGTAGAGACCAAGTGCAACGTAAAGCACGGTCTGATAGCCTACGGGGTTTACCATATTGCCGCCTACTTCGATCTCTTCGCCGAAGTTCTTAACTATCCAGGAAGCAAGCTGGTTACCTGTAAGACCTGCAAACGCCCATGCAGAGAGGGTGATACCGTGGATAGCGCTGATATTGGACATACCGTAGTGGTCGGAAAGAAGTGTAGGAACGTTGGAGAAACCTCCGCCGTAGCCTGCGTTAACTACCATGATGAATACAAGCACAAGACCTGTGAGAAGCATATTGCCCGCACCGTTAGAGATACCGCCGGTAAATGCTACTACTGCGGTAAGAGCGATGGAGAGAGCGAAGATAAGCTTGTAAACTGTGTTACGGTCCTTCATCTTGTCGCCGAGAGTAGAGAAGCCGAGACGGCCGCCTGCGTTGAATACGGCAGAAATAGTAGAAACTATACCTACAACAGCCGCAAGACCGATACACTTAACGATGTACTTCTCCTGAGAGATGATCATAAGACCGCAGGTAATGTTGATGTAGAACATAAGCCAGATGCCGATGTAGTTGGAGATAGGACGCATCTTGATAACAGAAAGGATGCTCTTCTTCTCCTCTGCGTTCTGGGGCTCGTGCCAGTCAGAAGGCTTCTTGAGAAGCAGATGTCCTACGAACATCATTACAAAATATACACAAGCAAGGATAAGGAACATCTTGTAGATGCCGCCCTCGCCCAGGTTTTCCAGCATAGACTGCATGATGGGGCTGGCAATAGCCTTAGCTGCGCCGAAGCCTGCAACTGCAAGACCTGTAGCAAGACCCTTGTTGTCCTTAAACCAGAGCATGAGGGTCTTAACGGGAGACAGATAACCTGTACCGAGACCGATACCCATGATAAGACCGTAGCAGAGGTAGATACCTACAAGCGCAACAACGCTGCCGGGGTTCTTACCGCCGTACCAGATAAAAGCACCTGTACCTGCCATACCAACGGCAAAACAGATAGCCGCGATAAGAGAGGACTTGTGAATATCCTTTTCTACGATGTTTCCGAGGAATGCCGCAGACATACCGAGGAAGAAGATTGCAAAGCTGAACGCCCACTCGGTAGCTCCCTTGGAGAAGCCGATGTAGTCAGCAATGTCCTGGCTGAAGATAGACCAGCAATAAACGGTACCGATACTGCAGTGCAGTAACAGAGCGGGGATAGCCGCGCGGAACCACTTGTTGGACTTCCAACCGGTTTTCTTAGTTGTGTTTTCCATGTTTGTTACTCTTTTCTTAAAATAATATCTACATTATCTTACTATAATTACGGAAAAAATCAAGTACAATTTTTTAACGTTTGCAAAATAACGGATATTTCTTCACAAATCAACAAAAACCTCCCCACAAGGGGAGGTTCAATGTTGTTTTTTAATTAGCCTTCACAGGTACAGCCGCTTATGGGCTTGCCGTTTTCGTCAACCTCTCTGCAGGGACATACAGCACCCTGAGAGCTGTCACCGCCGTCCCAGCAATCCTTGGAGTTGTTTACCCAAAGCTTGGGATCGGTATCTACTCTCCAGTTATAGGGGAGCTTATACTTACAGTGGCCGAGAGTATCAAGGTATTCGCCGTATGCGATATTTATTGCCTTGAACGCCTCAAGATCAGCCTCGGAACCTGAACGCTTATAAGTCTCGTATGCAAGACAAACCTTGATGTACTCCATCTGAACCTTGCTTCTGCGTACGTTAAGCTTCTGCTCGTCGGTATAAGCAAGAGCCTCAGCCTTTTCCCAAAGACCCATGAGGTAGTCAAAGTTCTCTGTATACTGCTCGTAGGTGATGATAGCATCCCAGTATTCCATAGACCAGATATGCCACTCGTTTTCGTACTGAAGATCGTACATTACCTCAATATACTCTCTGAGGTAGGTCCAGCCGTCACCGTAGTAGTCACGCAGGAAGTTGTCAACGTAGGTCCAGTACTGTGCCTCTGTCATCTCAGGCTCCCAAACCAGCTTTGCGGTAAGGTAAGCCTTAAGCTCGGTAAAGGGTGCGGTGTGGTCACCATCACCCAGAACAAGGATACCGGAAACGCCTCTGTTATGGAAGTCCTGATAGTTCTTATACATCTGATGGATTATCGGGAAGGGAGCGTCTGCCTGATAGGTACCGCTGGTGTAGTCCCAAACCCATACGTTGGGAACAAGTCTGCACCACTCGTCAAATATCTCAGCAAACTTAACGCTGTTGAATGCACCCTTGCCTACACAGTTAGTCTCTGTACGGTCGTGGGTAGCACAAGCGTTATCTGTACATACACAAACGATAATGTTGTCGCTAGAGTCTGCGGGGTCAAAATTCTTGGGCATGTTCCAGGTATACTTATAAGCCAGGCTCATTACGTATGCATCGGGGAATTCTTCCTTAATAGCCTTACCTACTAAGTTAAGGATATTAAAGTAGGTGGAGGTTCTGCCGTGCTCACGGTAGAACTCGTCACACTGACAGTCAGGACCACCCTTACAGTAGTAAACACCGTCGGACATTGCAACCCATACAAAGCTGTTTGCGGGACGTCCCTTGAGCTGTGCCTTAACGTTGGTGATTATGTTTTCCTGAATCTTGGGATCGGTAAGACAGGGGTCCTTGTCCATATGGTGTTCCGCATAGTAACCCCAGCTGGGCTTGAAGTCTGCGGGATCCTGTCCCAGAGCGGGCATAGAGTGATAGAAGCTGGACTGTGAGAAAGAACCAACGCCCTGTCTGAGCTTCTGGTCGGAGTAAGGAAGAGTACCCTTGTTGAAGATATAGTCACGGTAGTTAATGGTGGTAGTTTCTGTATAACGCAGATCTGCGGGAACGGTGTATACGTTCTTGGGAGCATAAGTTTCAATGAAACCGTAGAATGTCACGCCTGCATACTGCTCAAGGAACTCATATACTGCGTAATGTGTTCCGGAGTGCTCTTCGCTTGAAGCAAGGATAAGATTGCCGTTCTGTACTTCGATAAGGAGAGTATCGTAGTTAAAGCCGCTACGGTCAACGTTTACTGTAACGCCTTCACGGTTAGTCTTACCGATAAGGATCTCCTTCTCGCCGATCTCACGGTCGGTATCCTTGTATATAGGCAGGTCAAAGCCTGTAACCTTCTTAACGTAGGACTGAAGCTCGTTTGCGCAAACGTCAGCGCCCTTGCCGGACTTGGTTGCTGTTGTGCCGTATACGATAGTATACTGGGAAATAGAAGTATCGCCGATCAGGATATCGCCTACGGGAGTCTCAGCGCCGTAGCGAAGCTCCATATAGCTCATAAGTATCTGAGCCGCCTGAGCTCTTGTTGCGTTACCATTGGGGTTAAGAACGGGAGCGCCCTTCTCTGTACCCATACCGTTGATAAGTCCTGTGGTGGACATCCAGGTTATACCCTCTTTTGCCCAATCCTGAACCTTAGAA
>JBGUUX010000080.1:0-18756 GCA_045133915.1 Eubacteriales bacterium
ACGAAGTCGGATTTCATCACGGAGTGATTTCATCCCACGAAAGTGGGATTTATCCCGTCCGATAGGACGGATTTAGTTGAAAAGAACCCACACTTGTCGTAGACAAATGTGGGTTCTTTTCTGGTGCGGGTAGCAGGACTTGAACCTGTATGAGGGAACCCTCACTAGAACCTGAATCTAGCGCGTCTGCCAATTCCGCCATACCCGCAAATTGTTAATTACGCTTTTTCAACGCCCAAACAGTATACCACACATAGTTGTGAATGTCAAGATAAAATTTGATATTTTGTTATTACTATTGACAATTATCCCAATATATGCTATTATACCTCTTGATATTTAATGATTAGGAGAGTCAATAGTCTTGGACATACCCCCTTTATGTCATAATTTGAATATCGGTTGATACACGTATGCAGGCAGGGAAGTTAGCTGCCTTTTTGTGCATATGTGTAATTTTTTGTTTTTAAGGAGTATTTTTATCTTATCATGGACAGTGGCAGTATTACGCAGATCATTGTTTTAATCGTTCTTATTATCCTTTCCGGATATTTTTCCGCTACCGAGACAGCCTTCTCGGCGCTTAACCGTATCCGTGTTAAAAACATGGCGTCCGACGGTAACAAAAAGGCGGCTTTGGTGCTTAATATGTCAGAAAATTTTGACAAGATACTTTCCACCATACTTATCGGTAACAACATTGTAAACATCGTTGCAACGTCTATAGCGACCCTTCTGTTTATCGACATTATGAAGGGCGATCAGGCGCTGGGAACTACCGTTGCTACTATAGTAGTAACCGTGGTGGTTCTTATCTTCGGTGAGATAACACCTAAGAGCCTTGCAAAGGAGCGTCCCGAAAGCTTTGCTATGTTTTCTGCCCCCCTTCTTCGTATATTTATGTTCATCCTGTATCCCTTAAATCTTATCTTTACAGGTTGGAAGATGCTTGTTTCTCTTGTTATCAAGCCCTCCGAGGACAAGGGCGAGATAGAAGAGGAGCTGCTTACCATGGTTGAGGAAGCAGAGACCGAGGGCGATATGGAAGAGGAAGAGGTAGAGCTTATCCGTAACGCTATCGAATTCAAGGACATCGAGGTCGGTGATATTCTCCAGCCCAGAGTAAACGTTGTGGCTATAGATGCCGAGGACGAGTGGAGCGAGGTAGACAAACTGTTCCGTGAGAGCGGTTACAGCCGTCTTCCCGTATACCGTGATACCATTGACGACATTTTCGGCGTTATCAATCAGAAGGACTTTTATATGGCAAAGAACAGAGACCTTCGCGCCATAACCAAGCCTATAGAATACGTTGTTCCCACTATGAAGATCTCTGAGCTTATGTTCAAGCTCCAGCACAGTAAGTCTCATATGGCAGCCGTAGTTGACGAGTACGGCGGTACTGCGGGTATCATCACCCTTGAGGACGTAATAGAGGAGCTGGTCGGCGAGATCTGGGACGAGCATGACGAGATAGTAGAGAGCTTTGTTAAGATATCTGATAACGAGTACCGCGTGGACTGCAGCGCATCCCTTGCCGATATGTTTGAGTTCCTTGATATCGAGTACGATCTTGATATTGCTACCGTCAGTGGTTGGGTAATAGAGGAGCTTAAGCAGCTTCCCAGACCCGGCGATACCTTTGAGTACGAAAATCTCAGCGTAAAGGTTACAAAAACAGACACCCGACACGTTCTTGAGATAGTTGTCAAGGTAAATGAAGTAAGCGAAGATGAAGAAGAGTAGTGTGTCTACTCTTCTTTTGTTATTTTTGCACAAATTGCATTTATATCTACCGAAATCCTTTATTTTACATATGCCGACTTTGCTTGACAGTATAGTATTTATATGTTATAATACATTAGATATATATAATATATTATAGTAGGGGAATTGCGGCTTCCCTATATTTGTGCGCGTGGAGGTAACAATGGCTAAGAAAAAGATATGCCTTATGGGGCGTATTTACAGAGAAGGCGCCTGTGACGGTCAGACCATTAAGACTCTCGAGATATACGATGAGCTGGTCAGACGTTACGGTGAAAATAACGTCGGATATCTTAACTATTACGGTATCAGAATATCCAAGCCCAAGTGTCTTGTTTATCCCAAGCTTCTTCTTGCCATATCCAAGGTGTTCTTGACCAGCGAAAAGATCATCATAGCTTCCAACGCCACCTCACTTCCCAATCTCCTTAAGGTATGCGTTATGCTTAACAAATTCTTCAAGAGGGAAATGCACTTTGTTCTCGTAGGAGCGGCTCTTGCCGAGGGTATCGACGCACATCCCGAGTATAAAGAAACCCTTAAGCACTTTAAGAGCATTTTTGTTGAAACCGAAACCGCAAGACGTGAGCTTGAGGTAAGAGGTGTTGACAGACTTCACGTTATGCCTAACTTCAAGACCATACGCCGCTTTAGTCTTGAGGAACAGCCAAATGAATTTAAGGCTCCCTATAAGCTGATCTTTATGTCCCGTATCGTGGGACTTAAGGGTGTAAGCGAGATGGTGCGTGAGCTTAAAAAGATCAACGCAAACGGCGTTAAATACACTCTCGATATGTACGGTATGATCGACGAGGAGTACGCCGAGGAATTTGCTGAGATAAGTAAGGATCTTCCCGAATACATACAGTATAAGGGAGTTGCCGACGCCTGGAAGACCACCGAGATAATGCACGACTATTTTCTCCACGTATTTCCTACCAAGTGCGCTACCGAGGGTCAGCCCGCATCTATAATAGACACCTTCTTTGCAGGAACTCCCGTGCTTTCGGGCAGGTGGAACTCCTGCGGTGAAATGATAAAGGAGGGTGTGACAGGTATTTCCTTTGAGCTTGGCAATTTTGACGATTTCAGAGAAAAGTTAGAATACTATTACGATCACCCCGAAGAGATAATGGCTTTGAGAGCAGGATGCGTTAAGGAAGCAGAGCTGTTCATCCCGGAAAACGCCATAAGCGAACTTATCAGCGAATTAGAGGATTGACATGAAAAGAAACATAGCGTTTATGACCTCCGACCTTAAGAGCGGAGGCAGCGAGAGAGTAGCATCCAGACTGACCAAGCTTTTCTCAGATAAATACAATATCTATTACATAGTTTACGATGACAGCGACATAAGCTACGAAATTGACGCCGAGCTTATCAACCTTGACGCCGTTGCATCGGATAACAAGATAAAAAAGGTTTTTAACCTTATCAAGCGTGCAAGAGGCATACGCAGAGTAGTGAAGGAAAAGAATATCGACACCCTCTTTGCTTTCACCTCTATAGCAAATCTTGCAATGCGTGTGGCTAAGCCCAAGTGCCGTATGGTTGGCGCTTGCAGAGGCTTTGAGGACTTAGAACTCCATACAGCCTCCTATCACAAGGTTATAGCGGCAGGGGGAGAGATACTCTTCAATGCCCGTGAGATGGAAGAGTTTTATAAGACCAAGTATCCCTGTGATGCGGATAAGTGCCATACTATCGAAAATCTTGTGGATTGCGCTAAGATCGAGGAGATGGCAAAGGAAGCTCTTTCAGAAGAAGAACAAAAATTCTATGACACCCATAAGGTAGTGTCCACCGTGGGTATACTCAGTAAGCATAAAGGTCATTGGGATCTGTTTAAGAGCTTTGAGCTTTTAAAGGAAAAGGTACCGGACGCAGGACTGGTGCTTGTAGGACACAGAGGACTCTTGGAAGCAGACCTCATAGATATGGCAAAGCGCAACAAGTATGCCGACGATATCCTTCTTACAGGCTACAGCGCAAACCCCTTTAAGTACGTTGCCAAGAGCGACGTATACGCAATGTCCTCCATAAGCGAGGGATTCCCCAACGCTCTTATCGAGGCTATGACCTGTAAGACAGCGGTAGTTTCCACCGCCTGCGCTACAGGCCCCGCAGAGATACTTTACGATGAGTACCGTGTAACCCATCCCGACAAGTGGGAAAAGGCGGACAACGGCATCATCACTCCCACCTTTGACGGCAGACCCGACTTTGACTATAACAATAAAGCAAAGGTGCATGAGGAATTTGCCGACGCCCTTGCCGCAATGCTCACAGATGATGAGATGAGAAAGGCTTATGCTCAGCGAGGCTATAAGAGAGCCTGGATGAATGACGAAGCAGCAATAAGCGATCAGTATTTCAAGTTTTTAGAGAAGTGATATGAAAAAAATTCTTATTTTAAGCTACAACTTCGCTCCCCGTCAGACGGTGGGCGTAATAAGACCTACCAAGCTTGCTCAGGCCTTAGCTGAGGCAGGAAATGAGGTAGACGTTGTGTGCGTCAAGCCTTTCGGCAAGCTGGATCATTCCTTTGACGCCGCTCTTGAAAAGCTTAATATTACTTATATCGACAAAATAATCGTTGAGGAAAAGGCAGCTCCCGCAGCGCCAAAGGCACCGACTGCCCCTGCTCCTCAGACCAAAAAGAAAAAGACGCTTATACAAAAGGCAAAGACCGAGGCAAGAGAGATACTTAAGATAACCCGTTCTGTCGGTTTTGCCAAAGCCTTTGAAAAGCTGGTAAAGGCGGATAAGGAAAAGTATTCTTCCTACGATGCGTGTATCTCATCCTACGGACCCGTAGCATCTCACCTTTGCGGATTGGTTATGAAAAAGCACTGTCCCAAGGTAAAGTGGATAGCAGATTTCCGCGATCCTATGGTGGTCAACCTTACCACACCCCTTACCAAGGGCTACAGAAGCCGTCTGCAGGACAAGGTGTGCCGCAAGGCAGACAGACTGGTGGCAGTTTCCAACGGATATGCAGAGCGTATATTCGGCGAAAAATATAAGGCTAAGTCAAGCGTTATTTATAACGGCTTTGACCGTAACGACGTGGATATTAAGGGTATAGAGCCTGACGGCAGATTTTCCTTTACCTATCTCGGCGCTCTTTACGGCGGCAAGAGAGATATCAGACCCTTGTTTGACGTACTTAAGGAACTTTGCGACGAGGGCAGTATAGACAAAAACGACGTAGTTATCAACTACGGCGGCAACAACCTCCATATACTCAAAGATCAGGCGGCTCAGTTTGGACTGGAGGACCGCATAACCGATCACGGTATGCTCCCCCGTGCAAAATCTCTTGAACTGCAGGCATCAAGCCGACACCTCATCCACGCAACCTGGAACGAGCAGGGCGAGAAGGGCGTTTTCCCCGGCAAGTTCTTAGAGTACATAAT
This sequence comes from Eubacteriales bacterium, assembly GCA_045133915.1. Lineage (GTDB taxonomy): Bacteria > Bacillota > Clostridia > Oscillospirales > CAG-272 > RGIG7300. The sequence continues at coordinate 5,187 of JBGUUX010000080.1, forward strand.
GATGGGACGCTCCATCATATCTCTGGTTTCGGGAGATATCCCCGAAAGCGAGGTTACCTTAGTCGTACAGCAGGCAGGTCTTGGCGTTACCTACGAAGAGGTGACAAAGGAATCCGACCGTAAAGCTCTTAAGGAATATATCCTTTGCGACTATAACAATTTCAAGGCAGGTAAAGCACCTGCGCTCAATATTGATCCAAATGAAGTAAACCGTTTTGATTTTACCAACGTGGCAAAGCAGATTGAGGAGCTTATTTAATGGACGAAAAAAAGAAGAGTAGTAACCTGGGTGCAGATGCCACCCTGTTGACCTTCTCAAAGGTAGCTACCTCGGGTATAGCAATGGTCCTGACCATGCTGCTTTCCCGTTTCCGCACCCTTGAGGAATACGGCACCTATTCCCAGATATTGATGATAGTAAACCTTGTTACGTCGATACTGATGCTTGGTTTACCTAAGTCACTTAACTATTTTCTTGCAAGAGCTGATTCAAAAGAGGAAAAGCAGAGATTTTTATCCCTGTACTATACCCTCAACACAGCGCTCAGTTTTATTGTCGGTCTTGCGCTTGTATTAAGCGTCGGTCTGATAGAAAAATATTTTGACAACAACACCATTAGCAGTTTTCTGTATTTTCTGGCGCTTTTTCCCTGGACCAAGATAATCTGCTCCAGTATAGAAAACCTGCTGATAGTTTATAAAAAGGCTAAGATGCTGGTTGGCTTCCGCATCCTCAACAGCGCGGCTCTGTTACTTGCCGTGATGGTGGTACAGTGGATGGGCTGGAGCTTTAAGGATTATATGCTCCTCTACGTTATCGTAGAATCTGCATTTGCCCTTTCGGTATATCTTATAGCTGCTCGGGTTTCGGGTGGTATCAAGCCCTACCTCAGCGCAAAGATGGTCAAGACCGTATTTGCTTTTTCCATCCCCCTCGGTCTTGCTTCGGTCGTGGGAACACTTAACGTAGAGCTGGACAAGCTTCTTATTGGTGCTTTGATGGACACAGAAAGCTTTGCGATATACAGTAACGCGGCAAGAGAGCTTCCCGTAACCATGATAGCATCCTCCTTTACCGCAGTGCTTTTGCCTCAGATGGTAAAGCTGCTGAAAAAAGAGGATCACCGCGGAGCAATAAAGCTCTGGGGTAACGCAACCACCCTTAGTATGATACTTGTTGCCGTCATCGGTGTAGGCTGCTTTGTGTATGCCGAGGACGTGGTAAAGATACTCTACAGCGAAAAGTATATCGAGGGTGTCTGGGTGTTCAGACTTTACGCCCTGCATCTGCTTATGAGATGCACCTACTACGGCATGGTGCTCAACTCTATCGGTAAGACAGGCTTTATCTTCTGGTGCTCTATCGGAGCGCTGGGTTCAAATGCAATACTTAATCTTGTACTTTTCAAGATATTTGAGCTTTTCGGACAGTCTATGCTTGCCCCTGCCGTTGCAACCCTTATCTCCACTACCGCAATGGCGGTGCTTCAGCTTGCGGTTACCGCAAAGAGCCTTGAGATCCGTTTCCGCGAGGTATTCCCTTGGGGCGAGGCGGCAGGCATACTTTTTATCAACGTTATCTTTGGTATAGCCTTCTGGTTTATCAAGGCAATGCTGCCCTTAGAGAAGCTTTTCGGTTCTGTGGCCCTGTCCGGCAAAGCTCTTGACGGCGGAATTATAGAGTCTGTTATTTTAGGTTGCGTATGGGCAATAGTTTACTTTATCGTTATGTTCAAACCCATTAAGAAAAAATGGAGAAATTTAAAGGTTAAGGATTAAAAAATATGAAAATAGGTATACTGACGTTCCACCGCAGTATCAACTACGGTGCGTACATGCAGTCCTTAGCGCTCTCCCACGAGATCAAGGAGCGTTTTCCTTCTCTTGAGGTAGAGATCATAGATTATACCAGTCTGGCCATGGAAAAGAACTATAAGGTCAGATTTAAACCGAAGATGATCAAGGATCCCCTTGAGTTCTTCCGTAAGATAAAGCGCAAAAAGGTCTTTCGTGACTCGCTTAAGTATCTTCCTCTCTCGCCCGAGCATATCATCGAGGATGACTGCGGCAGGGTGTTTGAGTATATAAGGGACAGATACGACTGCGTTGTTGTAGGCTCTGACGCCGTATGGAACTGGATAAAGCGAGGCTTCCCAAATCCCTATCTTCTTGATATCGGAGAGGGCGTTACAAAGTTAAGCTACGCCGCTTCCGCCTTTGGTATGGGCATGGAGCATCTTAACGAAGAGCGTAAGGCTTTCTTCGGCAGATCCCTTGAGGGCTTCAGATATATCGGTGTCCGTGACGGATATACCGATAAGCTGGTACATACCTGCGCTCCCGACGTCGCTACCAACTTTAACTGTGACCCCACGGCTTTTCTTGACCTTGATTATGTATACAAGCGTCTTGGTACTACCCGTGAGGAGTTCAAAAAGAAGATATACAAGAAATACAATATCCCCGAGGATAAGCGTCTTATCTGTATCATGGGTACTAACCGCAATCTGGTTAAAAAGCTTAAGGCAAAGTACCGTGATACCCACCGTGTTATAGCGGTGTTCAGCGCAACAGGGGCGGAGGATGCCTTCCTCTCCGACGTTAACCCCCTTGAGTGGTCCTTGGTGTTCGGTCTTTGTGACCTGACCCTGACCAACTTCTTCCACGGAACCCTTCTTTCTATCCGTAACTCTACTCCCGTTATCTCTATCGACCATACAGACTTTGGCGTTAAGTACAAGGGTAAGCTTCAGGATGCTCTTGAAAAGATGGGACTTTCCGACTGCTTCTTTACTCTGTCCGACGCTATGGCAGACGACTGGAAAACGGTGGTTAAAAAGGCAGAGGAGCTTATAGCGGATAAGGAAATCAGAAATATAATCGACAATAACCGCCGTCATATGGCGGCATCAAGCGAGAGCTTCTTTGATGCTCTGGCAGATATAGCGGGACTTGAAAACCAAAAGAAGGAAGTCCCCGAAATGATAGTGAGAAAAAGACCCTTTGAGTTCACTCACAAGATCAGATGCACAGGCTGTATGCTCTGTGCAGAAAAGTGTCCCAACGGCGCCATAAGCATCGTTAAAAGAAGAGGCTTCTTTGCTCCCGTGATCGACGAAACTAAGTGTACCAAGTGCGGTGCGTGTATGAAGCTCTGTCCCGTAAATGCGCCAAAGCATGACACAGAGCCGAAAAAGATCGTAGCTTTGTGTGACAAGGATGCTGAGGCAAGAAAGAATTCTTCCTCGGGCGGTGCTGCAGGACTGTTAGCCAAAAGCTTTTTTGAAAAGGGCGGCGTTGTGTCAGGTGTTATCTACCGTGATATGAAGCCTGTCCACGCAATCGCGCGCAATATGGACGAGTTCAAGGCTATGCACGGCTCCAAGTACGTTCAGGCGGCTATGGGTGATATATACACCGAGCTTAAAGCCGAGCTTGAAAAGGGCACACCCGTACTTGCAACAGGTACACCCTGTCAGATAGCGGCAATAAAGACTTATTTCGGCGACAAATACGATAACCTCTATACCTGTGACCTTATATGCCACGGCGTACAGAGTCCTCACGTGTTTGAGGAATATATAAAAGAGCTTGAAGCTAAAAATGGCAAGAAGGTCACAGACTTTAAGTTCCGTGACAAGACCAACGGCTGGAAAAAGAGTAATGTAAAGGTTACCTTTGAGGACGGTCAAGAACTTATAATGACCCGTGCCGAATGCGACTATTTTGAATATTTCAATTACGTTCGTCAGAGCTGTTACCGTTGTCACTTCAGAGGCTTCAACAACTATTCCGACGTCACTATCGGTGACTATTGGGGAATAGAGACCCTGACTGAAGAGTTTAACGACGACAAGGGCGTATCTATAATGATATGTCATAACCCCAAGGGCGAAGCGATGCTTAGCTCAATAAAGGATGCCAAGATAGTGGACTCTAACAGGGAACACGCAATAAAGACCCATAAAAAGCTTATTGCCTCTATACCCACACCTCCTCCGAGAAACGGATTTTTCCGTACTCTTGACGCCGAGGGTTACGTTGGGGCTAAGAAGTTCTATAAAAACAAAACAAGACTTTACAAGATCAAGGTAAAAATTAAGAAAATGTTAGGTGGTAAATGATGTCTAAAATCAATGTTATCGGATTAGGCTATATCGGACTCCCCACAGCGCTTATGTTCGCTTCTCACGGTGTTGAGGTAGTGGGCACAGACTATAACAAGGAGCTTGTTGACACCCTTAATCAGGGCAAGACTACCTTTGACGAAAAGGGCTTGGACGAGCTTTTTGCAGATGCTCTCGGCAAGGGCATACAGTTCTCCACAGAGTATATATCTACCGATATGTATATCGTGGCAGTGCCCACACCCTATGACAAGAAGAGCAAGAAGATAGACCCCTGCTACGTTATAGCGGCGGTAAAGAAGGTCATGGAGGTATGTCCCAAGGGCGCTACCGTGGTACTGGAGTCTACCGTATCTCCCGGTACTATGGACCGCTTTGTAAGACCTATCATCGAAGAAAACGGTTTTAAGATAGGTGAGGACATCAATCTGGTTCACGCTCCCGAGCGTATCATCCCCGGAAATATGGTCTACGAGCTTGAGCATAACAGCCGTACCATCGGCGCTGACGACAGAGCTATAGGCGAAAAGGTAAAGGAGCTTTATTCTTCCTTCTGTAAGGGCGAGATAGTAGTTACCGACATCCGTACCGCCGAGATGACAAAGGTGGTAGAGAACACCTACCGCGATATCAACATCGCCTTTGCAAACGAGCTTGCAAAGATCTGCCGCTTTGACAATATGGACGTTTACGAGATCATCCGTATTGCCAACAAGCATCCCCGTGTAAACATACTTACCCCCGGTCCCGGTGTAGGCGGTCACTGTATCTCTGTTGACCCCTGGTTCCTTGTGGGTGATTATCCCGGACTTGCAAACATCGTTCTCGCAGCCCGTAAGATAAACGACTCTATGCCCGAGTTCGTTCTTAAGCGCATCTCCACCATTATGAAGGAGCACGGTATCACCGACCCCGCAAAGGTAGGCATCTACGGTATGACCTATAAGGAAAACGTAGACGATATACGTGAGAGCCCCACAATGCAGATGCTTGAGTGTATGCAGAAGCACCTTGCTCACGGTGTCAAGATATACGACCCCTACGTAACCAAGGATCTGGTAGATAATCAGTATCACGATTTTGATCAGTTCCTTTCCGACGTTGAGATAGTAGTTATCATGGTAGGCCACGATGAGATAAAGGCCGCTGACGATAAGCTTAAGGATAAGATAATACTCGACACCAGAAACGTATGCAAGCTTGAAGGAGTTTATAAATTATAAGGGGCGAAGCCCCCGGCTATACATGCCTTGAATATGTGCGAACAAACCACACGAAATGGAGAATAATAAAAGATTATTATGAAAAAAGTAATGTTAGTATTCGGTACAAGACCCGAGGCAATAAAGATGTGTCCCCTTGTACTTGAACTTAAGTCAAGAAAGAATATAGAGACCTTGGTATGCGTTACAGGTCAGCACAGACAGATGCTTGATCAGGTGCTTGACGCATTTGGTGTAGAGCCCGACTATGACCTTTCCATCATGAAGGACAAGCAGACTCTCTTTGACGTTACCACAAATATCCTTAACACCATAAAAGAGGTTCTGGAGAAGGAAAAGCCCGACGTAGTTCTGGTTCACGGCGATACCTCTACCACCTTTGTTACCGCGCTTGCATGCTTCTATCTGCAGATTCCCGTAGGTCACGTTGAGGCAGGTCTTCGTACATACAATATCTATTCACCCTATCCCGAAGAGTTTAACCGTCAGGCGGTTGGCATTATATCTCAGTACAATTTTGCTCCCACCGAAATGTCAAAGGAAAACCTCCTGCGTGAGGGCAAGGATCCCGCAAGCATTTACGTAACAGGTAATACCGCAATCGACGCGCTTAAGACCACAGTCCGTGACGACTATACTCACCCCGAGCTTGAGTGGGCAGAGGGCAGCCGCCTTATCATGATAACCGCACACCGCCGTGAGAACCTTGGCGAGCCTATGCGCAATATGTTCCGTGCTATCCGCCGTATTATCGACGAGCATCCCGACATCAAGGCTATCTACCCCATCCATATGAATCCCGTTGTCCGTGAGGCTGCAAACGAGATCCTTGGCGGTGACGACCGTATCCGTATCATCGAGCCCCTTGAGGTTCTTGATTTCCATAACTTCCTTGCGCGCTCTTATATGATCCTTACCGACAGCGGCGGAATTCAGGAGGAGGCTCCTTCTCTGGGCAAACCCGTACTCGTTATGCGTGACACTACCGAGCGTCCCGAGGGTATAGCGGCAGGTACACTTAAGCTTGTTGGTACAGACGAGCAGGTTATCTACGATAACTTCAAGCTTCTTCTTACCGACGAAAAGGAATATAACAAGATGAGTCAGGCATCCAACCCCTACGGTGACGGCTTTGCCTGCAAGCGTATAGCAGACATTCTGGAGGCATAATCATGGGTTACAGACATTTGAAGTTTGATGAAGGAACTACCTTTCTCGTAACAGGCGGCGCAGGCTTTATCGGTTCTAACCTCTGCGAGGCAATACTTGATATGGGATACAAGGTAAGATGCCTTGACGACCTTTCTACAGGTAAGCAGGAAAACGTAGATCTCTTTATCGACAACCCCAACTACACCTTTATCAAGGGTGATATCCGTGACCTTGACACTTGTCTTAAGGCTACAGAGGGTGTTGACTACGTACTCAATCAGGCTGCATGGGGTTCTGTTCCCAGAAGCATCAAGATGCCTCTGCTCTACGAGGAGATCAATATCAGAGGTACCCTCAATATGATGGAGGCTTCCGCACAGAACGGTGTAAAGAAGTTCGTTTACGCTTCCTCGTCCTCCGTATACGGCGACGAGCCCAATCTTCCTAAGTACGAGGGCAGAGAAGGCAATCTCCTTTCTCCCTACGCGCTTACCAAGCACGTGTGCGAGGAGTACGGCAGACAGTATACTCTTCACTACGGTCTTGACACCTACGGCCTTCGTTACTTCAACGTATTCGGCCGCCGTCAGACACCCGACGGAGCGTATGCTGCGGTTATTCCCAAGTTTATCAAGATGCTTATGAACGGTGAGCAGCCTACCATCAACGGTGACGGTAAGCAGAGCCGCGACTTTACCTATATCGAAAACGTTATCGAGGCTAACTTAAAGGCTTGTAAGGCTGACCACAAGTATGCGGGTCAGGCGTTCAACGTAGCTTACGGCGGCAGAGAATACCTCATTGACGTTTACTATAACCTTACCGAGGCTCTGGGCGTTGACATCGAGCCCAACTTCGGTCCCGACCGCGCAGGTGACATCAAGCACTCTAACGCCGATATTTCAAAGGCTCGTGAGATGCTTGGTTATGACCCCGACTACAGCTTTGCCGACGGTATCAAGCTGGCTATCGAATGGTATAAAAACAATATTTGATTTAAGGAGTTTGTATGACTCGTAACCCTGGCTTGGAAATGCCATCAATGACAAATAAATATAGCTTTTTTAAGCTGTTGTCAATACTCTGTCTTTCACTGTATATATGCAGTCTCTACGTAATAGCTTATTCGTCGTATACGTTTATTTGCGACATTCTGTTCCTTGGATCTCTTGGTTTTTCGCTTCTGAACTTCATTCTTTCCAAGGAGTCCTTTAAGCTGGACGTTACGTTTTTCTGTCTCTTGATGTTTGTGTGTTATGCAATGATAACTACCTTCTGGGCAGAATGTGAAACAGAAGTGTTCGGCATGATATTGACCTTGATCCAGCTGTTCGGTTTTTACATTATAGTAAGAATGAATATAGCTGACGAGAGAGATTTGCGTTTTGTACTTTGGGCAATATATATAGGTGCGCTCTTGATGTGTATCTATACTATAATCTTCTACGGTCCTGCCGAGATATTCTCAAGAATCCTTGAGGGCAGACGTATAGGACAGGAGATCAATCAGGTTAACGCTATGGGAACGTACTGTACTATTTTCGGTATTATGTCCCTTTACTTTATCATCTACGAAAAGATGTATTGGTGCTGGGCGGTGCTTCCCGTTATGGTGTTCGTTCTTTTGGGTTGCGGAAGCCGAAAAGCATTTTTGCTGATGGCGCTATCCCTTTTGCTTCTCTTTATGTTCAAGTCGAAGAAGGGTATTTTGCTTCGCTTTATGGCGATAGCCTTTGTGCTTCTTATAGCAGCCTATCTCGTGCTTCAGTTTGCTGACCGAGAGAGCAACTATTTCTTTTACCGTATAGCTCAGGTATTTGAGATATTCCAAGACAATCAGGCAGAGCTGACAGACGTATCGCTTGCTGACAGAAGCAAAATGATCACCTACGGTCTTGAACTGTGGTCTGATAATCCGGTATTTGGTTACGGACCACAGCAGTACGAGCATTTTTACTCTCTGCTTCACGGTTTCCGCCGTCCCCCCCACTGTACCTACGTACAGATACTTGTAGGCTACGGACTTATAGGCTTTAGCTTTTTCTACAGTATATACGTATTTGTATTTTACAAGCTTATCCCTATGCTCCGTGTCCAGCGAAAGTATTCTATACTGATGGTTACTTTCACCATGGTTTTCCTTGCAAACGATTTTGGCGCCAATATGCTGAACAATAAGTTCCTTTATATGTTCTTCGCCATATATGCGGCTTATATAGCTATGAAATTAGACAACGAGAAAGGGGAAACGACCAATGAAATTTTTAATGTCGGCACAGCGGTTCCATACAAATCAGGCTCCGATATGTAAGGCGCTTCAGGAGGACGGCCACGAGGTAAAATTCTTTGTTCAGGCACGGGGCATGGCAGAAGACCATACAGTACTTGAGCCCACACAGATGAAGCTTTCTCTTATAGGCAAACTTATTGACCGTCACCTTAAAAAGAAATATGATGCTACCACCTACGAGAGTATGCTTACCGAACGTTTTATCCCCTCGCTTTGGTGGACCTATAAAGAGGTAAAAAAGTATAATCCCGACGTGGCGGTTATACGTTACCGTATGCCCTATACCATGGTGCTTAACCTTGCCTGCAAACTTGCGGGTGTAAAGGTGCGTATCCTCTATAATCAGACAGGACTTTACACAAACAAGAACCAAAAACTGTCGTTGAAGAAAAAACTCATTTTTTCTATGTTCCCCAAGGTTCGTATGACCACGGTGAAGATCCATGACGTATTTGATCTCAAGTACCGTGCCGATGAATTTCATATCCTTCCTCACGAATATTTTCTTCCTTATGTACACGAGCCCAATCCTGAGGCTGAGGAACGAGATTATTTCAAGGGAGGGTTACTCAATATTCTTGACGTTGGTAAATACCGTCCCTATAAAAACCATTTCGTTCTTGTGAAAGCGGTAAAGGTTATGAAGGACCGGGGAGACTTAAAGGATATTCATTTTACAATTATAGGTCAGGCAGGCACTCCCGAAGAAAACAAATATTACGAGGATCTTCAGCAATGTGCAAGGGATAATGGTGTGTACGAATATTTCACCTTCCGTACGCAGATACCTTATCACGAGATGAAAAAGCTTTATATCGAGAACGACGTGTTCATACTGACCTCCAAGGAGGAACAGGCAAGTATTGCTATACTTGAATCTATGGCGAGCGGTCTTTGTGCGGTCAGCACAAATCTTAACGGTACGGCTCATTATATAACCGAGGGCTCTGACGGTTTCTTCTTTGAAACAGACAATCCCGAGAGTCTTGCCGATACTCTGAAATATATTTCAGATAACCGTGAACAGGTTCCTACCTGGGGTAAGAATGCCCTTCAATCTATCAAGGACAATTACATGTATAAAAATTACAAAGCAGCACTTTCCGAAGTATTACATAAAGAATATGGAGTGACTTTATAATGCTGTCTATGCAGGAAGTATTTGAAAATAAGTTCCCCGGAGCAACAGACGTTCAGACAACGTTCTGTCCATACCGCGTATGTCCTATAGGTGCTCATTCTGACCACCAGTACGGTCTTGTTACCGGTCTTGCCATAAGTGAGGGAATACATATAATGTACTCACCCACTAAGGACGGTGAGATGTCGCTTCACAGCATGAACATCCCCGGAGACCAAAAATTCAGCGTAGACAGAGCCGGTCTTGTTACTAAAAACTGGTCGGACTATGTCAAGGGCGCTATTATGGCGCTGCGCCGTGAGCACGACGTTACTGTAGGCTTACGGGCGGTGGTCAAGGGTACTATGCCTATAGGAGGCTTGTCCTCCTCGGCGGCGCTTACTATAGCTTCGCTGTCGGCGCTCTGCCGCGTTAACTCCATCAAGCTTACACCTCAGGAGATAATAGAACACGCCCTCTGGTGCGAAAATCAGTTTGTAGGCGTTAAGTGCGGCAAGCTTGATATGAGCTGTGAGGTTCTTGCCCGTAAGGACAAACTTCTTTATCTTGACACAAGAGACGACAGCTATGAGCTTATGGCTAAACCCGATAAGATGAAGCCCTACGAGATAGCGGTGTTCTTCAGCGGTATAGAGCGAAGCCTTATGGCATCGTCGGCTTTCAATAACAGGGTAGATGAAATGAAATCGGCTGCCTTTGCTCTTAAATCCTATGCAGGTATGGAGTGCGGACAGTTTGCCGACACCAGACTGCGCGACGTACCCCGTGAGGTGTTCGATGCATACAAGAACAATCTGCCCGAAAACTGGCGCCGCCGTGCTACCCATTTCTACGATGAATTCGACCGTGTCCGTGCAGGTGCGGCATCCTGGAAGCAGGGACATATCGAGGCGTACGGCAGACTGGTATTTGAGAGCGGTCAATCGAGTATAAATAATTATGAGACGGGCTCTCCCGAGCTTATCAAACTATATGAGATTATGAAGAATACCAAAGGCATCTACGGCGGCCGTTTCAGCGGAGCAGGGTTCAAGGGATGCTGTATGGCTATCATCGATCCCGAATGCCGCGAGGACGTAATAGCCCGCGTAACAGAGGAATATCTCAGAGAATTTCCCGGTTTGGACGGAAAATTTTCGGCACATATATGTTATTCTGCCGATGGATGTAAATTTCAGTAAAATGTACACGAATACATATTGAAATATTCATTATTTATGTTATAATATATTTGTTATAGGAATCTATATTATTTTGACAGAGAGGTTATTATAATGGATTTACAGAAAGCAGGAGCTCTTTTTGGAATAGAGGGCGAATACGTTGGTTTTGAACAGATCAAGACCGGAAACATCAATCAGACATATCTTGTTACCTACAACCGTGACGGTGAGGAAAAGAAGTATATTATCCAGAAGGTCAACACCTACGTGTTCAAGAACCCCGAGGGCGTAATGCAGAACATTGAGCGTGTTACCGAGCATATCCGCGCAAAGGTCAAGGAGACCGAAGAGACCGCTAAGCGTAACGTTCTTCACTTCCTTTATACCGCAGAGGGTAAGAACTATGCATACGACGAAGAGGGCAATTTCTGGAGAGGTTACCGCTTTATCGACAATTCCGTAACCCACAACAACAGTACACTTTTCATCATGCTTGAGGCAGGTAAAGGCTTCGGTAACTTCCAGAAGCACTTAAGCGACTTTGACGCTTCTGTTCTTTTTGAGAGCATTCCCAACTTCCACAACACCAAGAAGAGACTTGAGAGACTCTTTGAGGTTGCAGAAAAGGATGAGTTTGACAGAGTTAAGACTGTTGAAACCGAGCTTGCATACTTAAGAAGCCATTATGATCTTGCTTGCTCACTCTGCACCATGCTTGAAAACGGTGAGCTTCCTCTCCGTGTTACACATAACGATACCAAGTGTAATAACGTTCTTCTTGATATCGACACCAACGAAGCTCTGGCGGTAATAGACCTTGACACAGTTATGCCCGGTCTTGCTGCATATGACTTTGGTGACGCTATCCGTTTCGGTGCCAACAACACCATCGAGGACGACCCCGAATATTCCAAGGTATTCCTTGATCTTGATAAGTACGATGCATACTGCAAGGGCTTTATCACCACTATCAAGGATTCTATGACCGAAAAAGAGCTTGAGACCATGCATCTCGGCGCATACGTTATGACAGCAGAGCTTGTTGCTCGCTTCATGACAGACTGGCTTGAGGGCGACGTTTACTTTAAGATCGACTACCCCGAGCACAACCTTGTAAGAACAAGAAACCAGTACTGGCTTGCTTTTGATATGGAAAAGAAGCTGGATGAAATGCAGAAGATAGTATTAAAGTACAGTAAGTAAACAGCAGTAGTAAAAATCTTGAAAGGAATTTCTAAAAATGAGTGAAACATTACGAGGCGATCTGAGCGTAATAAGCCTTACGGGAGGCGAAGATTTCGCACAGCAGGTAGACAGCTATCTCAGACAGTGGAGAGGCGGCGATGAGAGCTTTATCATCAAGCCCCAGTGGCCCCGTTTCGGCAGCGGCGAGGGTAAGTGCGTACTTCACGATTCTCTCCGCGGACACGACGTATACGTTATAGCAGACGTATTTAACTACGGCGTACGTTACAAGATGTACGGCGAAAGCGTTCCCATGAGCCCCGACGATCATTATCAGGATCTTAAGCGTCTTATCTGCGCTATCGAGGGTAAGGCAAACAGACTTTCTGTTATTATGCCCATGCTTTACGAGGGCAGACAGCATAAGCGTTCTATGAGAGAGTCCCTTGACTGTGCTTCCGCACTTCAGGAGCTTATCGGTCTTGGTGTTTCCAACATCATCACATTTGACGCTCACGACCCCCGTGTTCAGAACGCTATCCCCAACCACGGTTTTGACAACGTTCATCCTACATATCAGATGATCAAGAACCTTGTTTCTGAGTATCCCGATATTTCACTCAACAAAGAAAATCTTATGCTCGTTTCTCCCGACGAAGGCGCTATGAGCAGAAGCATGTATTATTCTTCCGTTCTCGGTATAGATCTGGGTATGTTCTACAAGAGAAGAAACTACTCTGTTATCGTTGACGGACGTAACCCCATAGAAGCTCACGAGTACCTTGGCCGCGACGTTAAGGGCAAGGATATCATCGTTGTTGACGATATGATCTCCTCCGGTGAGTCTATGTTTGAGGTTGCAAAGCATCTTAAGGAGATGGGCGCTAACCGTATCTTTATCTTTGCTACCTTCGGTCTTTTCTGTAACGGTCTTGCTAAGTTTGACGAGATGTACGAAAAGAAGGTATTTGACAAGATCTTTACTACCAACCTTGTATACGGAACCCCCGAGCTTAAGAAGCGCGACTGGTACCATGAGGTTAATATGTGTAAGTACGTTTCACTTCTCATTGATACCCTTAACCACGATAAGTCTATCAGCCCTCTGCTTAAGCCTATCGACCGTATCAACAAGCTTATTTCCACCTTACCCCCCGAAAGACGTAACTAAAAAAATTAAAGCCTTTTGCAGTAGCAAAAGGCTTCAGCGTGTCGATAAACTTGTCGACACGCTGTCAGACTTTGAAAAAGGAAGGTATGTGCGAACCCCCAAAACTCGGCAAGCTCGT
>JBGUUX010000081.1:0-6077 GCA_045133915.1 Eubacteriales bacterium
AATATTACCTGTTTTCATGTCAGTTGGAGAGATAACCCCTAAAAAACAACTATTCACACGTCCGACCGACTTTTTCGACAGTCTGAATGGCGTAAGCAAAAGCTTACGCCATTCTAATTATCTTCGGAAAGGGGATAAACGTATATACAGGAATAAGGTGTACCTGAGCCGATACGGGTGATCTGATTCTTCATTCCTCTGACTCCTGCGTTCCAGTTGTACTTTGTAGCACCTGTGGAATGCCAGAATCGGTCGTGGGTGGGATAGTCACCCCAAAAGATGCCAAAGTGGAAATCGGGATCAAGTCCGTCGTTGGGATCAGAGTCCTTATATTCGGGAAGGAAGAGGAAAATGTCGCCCTTCTTAAGTTTGCCGCTGTTGAGAGCAGCTTTGACCGAGTAGAAGGTGTAGCGCTGAACGCCGTTTCTGTTAAGCGTCAGATACCAGTTGTAGGCATTTGCATAACTGCCGCCGCTTGCGTTTGATACTCTGCCCAGGTTACCTCCGCTTCTGTTGATAACGGATGCAATAAATCCGGTACAGTTCATACCTGCACTGTAGGGATACTGTCCGCGATCATGGGTAAGCATCCAGGGACGGTTTAGATAGTCAGCCAGATGCTTATAGGGTGTTCCTACGTAATCGTTTTGGTGAGAGGAAAGGAAATCCACGATGCCGTAAGCTCCAAAATACTCGTCTATGGTGAGCTTACCGTCGTAGTTAGAGTCCCAACCCTCTGTTCTGCCTAAGGGTGCGGTATAGTTGTTATGGTTGGTGCCGCCGCAATACTCGCAGGTGTAGATACTGTAGCCCTGCTTTATACGGGTAGGCTTTACCGTTGATGTAAGTATAAAGTTATGAGTTCCGTAACTGCCTTGTTCGGCGCGTACGGTAACACATCCTGTGCATCGGTATTCGTAACTTCCCTTTGAAATACAGGTGCCCTTTGTTGCAGCGTATATATACCAGTTATGACCCTTTGCGGGGAGTGTTTCTTCTTTCAGCGCAGAGCAACCGCTGCAGATATATTTATAATACCCGTCCGCAAGACAGGTTGCATCCTTGCCCTCAAGAACCTTCCAACTGTGATTCAGTATATCAAAGCTTACCTGCTTTGATGCAGGACAACCCTCGCAGATATATTTTGCATATCCCATCTCGGTACAGGTGGCGGGTTTTTGTTCCTTTACGGTCCATCTGTGACCCAGTGTATCGTCAAAACGCTTTATGACCGAGGTTATCTCAGCGCGGGTCATGGTGTTGTAGGGTCGAACGGTGTTATCCGGATAACCGCTGAGGAAACCGTGATGCGCCGCCCAGTTCATAGCATTGATCGCATAGTCGGCAATAGAAGAGTAATCATCAAAGTAGAGATAATTATCATCTATTATGCCGTCGTCGTAGTGGGAATAAAGAGAAGAGTAGTTATAGAGTATAACGTAAAAGTCCTGTCTTGTAACGTCACGGTTTGGGGAGAAGCGTCCTTCGCCCGTACCCGAAACTATTCCGGCAGAATAAGCCCACTCCACCGCATCGTAGAACCAGTAGTTTTGCTTGACGTCTACAAAGCTGTTGTCGGTAAGTGCATCCTCCACCTCGTTTATCGAGTAGAATATCTGTACCGTCATTGCTCGGGTAAGCTTGCCTGCGGGAGAGAACTTGTTTTTAGCCGTACCCTTCATATAACCGTGCTCGTAACAATAGTTCAGCGTCTCTTCGTACCAGCTGCCCTTGACTATGTCCGAAAAGGGAAGAGCGGCAGAGCTGACAATGGGTAAGACGTATATGATTGTAACAATAATAAGTAATAGTGAAATAAACCGTTTCATCTGTTTGCCTTTGTAAATATAATATATTAAGAATATCACAACTTGTCCCTAAATGCAATATATTCAAGGAATAAAATATATATTCCTAAAACACTATATTTTTTAATTTTTATATGTTATAATAGTCTCAATATCAATCAGAGGTGAGCAAATGAAGATCAATACATCAAAAGCTACAGATACCCTTGTTATAAACGCCGTTGAGGACAGAGAAATAGTATGTGCCTTCCACGATATCGACGGAACACATTCTCTTATCCGTAACTGGCAGCCTGTTATGAGCCGTGTGCTCTATGATACCGCCGTAAACGGTATACCCGAAAACCTTACAAGCGACGAGAATATAGACAGACTTGTTTCGCTCTGCGGGGTAGAGGTACTGCCCGAAACAGACGATTTTTGCATAGAGAGCGCAGGACTTTCTGCCCTTACTCAGATGGAGTGGGCTATCCGCCGTAATCAGGAGATGACTCACGGTGAGTTTGATTCTGACACCAACTCCGAGATAATCAAGCTTATCTGGAAGGGTGAGGAGCGCTTTGAGAGCTATAACGAGCCTGCAGAGTATCTTACGTATCTTAAGGAAAAGACCCCTAAGCTTTTCTGGGTATACGAGCAGGTATTAAACCGTTTCTGCCGTGACAAGAATCTGGCAGCGGCCAAAAAAGATCCCGAGAGCTTTCTTATCAAGGGTTCTATGGAGTTTATAAACTACCTGCATAAAAACGGAGTAAAGAACTATTTTGTTACCGGCGCCGTTGTAGACAAGTCTATCGTTCCTCCTATGGGTATGTACGAGGAGGTATTGGGTCTTGGCTTTGATATAGGCGAGGGTAAACAGATAGAGGACATCCTCGGTTCCACCTGGGAAGAGAAGATACCCAAGGATGAGGTTATGCGCCGTCTTGCAAAGGAGCTTGGCATCAAGGGTGAGAACATTCTTGTTGTGGGCGACGGCAGAAGCGAGATATTTGCAGGCGTGGGCCTTGGCGCAGTTACCGTAAGCGTTCTCCCCGAAAACGCAAAGCGTCTGCGTGAGCTTCACTGTGAGCTTGGAACCAATATGATTATATCCGACTACACCGGAAAGGATCTGTGTGAAATATTATGTTAAACGAGTTGTTAAAGAGATATCCTGCGCTGTGGGAATGTAAAAACGATATAATAAATGCCGAAAAGGCTCTTATATCCCTCTACGAAAAGGGCGGTAAGCTTCTTATTTGCGGTAACGGCGGAAGCTGTGCCGACTCCGAGCATATTGCAGGGGAGCTTATGAAAGGCTTTATGAAGAAAAGACCTCTGTCAAACGAACACAGACAGGGACTTGAGGATGAGATAGCAGACAAGCTTCAGGAGGGTTTGCCTTGTGTTCCTCTGACCTCTTTTTCTGCACTTAACACCGCATTCTGCAATGACGTTGAGCCCGAGCTTGTATTTGCTCAGCCTCTGTGGGTGTTAGGTAACGAAGGGGATATGCTTATAGCCATCAGCACCTCGGGCAACTCAAAGAACGTGGTAGCAGCCGCAAAGGTGGCAAAGGCAAAGGGTATGACCGTACTTGCTCTCACAGGCAAGAGCGGCGGTAAGTTAAAGGATATCGCCGATATCACCATAGCCGTACCCGAGACCGAGACCTTTAAGGTACAGGAACTTCACCTGCCCACATACCACTACCTCTGCGCTAAGGTCGAAGCGCATTTTTACGAAATTTAATGAAATGCTCCAAGCGTTGCTTGGGGCATTTTTGTATCTTTTTGGTGCAGAAAAATATTGACAAAATGATGAATATGGTGTAAACTCAATATAGAGTCTATAAAAATAGACCAGGGAGGGAATATGGAACTTAAATTATGTGAAAGCGATTACCGCTTTATGACTGTTATATGGGACAACGAGCCTGTTGCTTCGGGTGAGCTGGTAAAGCTCTGCGCCGAAAAATTTGATTGGAAAAAGTCAACTACCTATACCATGCTAAAGAAAATGACAGAGAAGGGCTTTGCCGAGAACAAGGATTCCACCGTTACTTCACTTGTTCCGAGAGAGAAGGCAGAGAAGTTTGCATCTGAGCATTTTGTAGAGCATACCTTCAAGGGATCTCTTCCCGGATTTCTTGCAGCGTTTTTTGACGGCAAGAGCATTTCCGAAAAGGAAGCAGAGGAACTGAAAAGTCTCATAGACGGATATAAGAAAAATGAAAATAATACTTGATACTTTATTTAAAATGTCAATGACCGCCTCGGTGGTCATACTGGCGGTACTTATGGTAAGGCTCTTTATGCGCCGCTTGCCAAAGATATATTCCTATCTTCTCTGGACGATAGTGGGTATAAGACTATGCGTTCCGTTCAGCTTCGAAAGCCGTTTGAGTATCTTCAATCTGTTTAATAAAGTAGAGACCGATATGCAGACAGCTGTAAGTGTACCTGTGACAAATACCGCGGCGCAGACTGCAGCCGACCCATATAAGCTTATAGGCGTTATCTGGCTTATGGGTATGCTTGTACTCACGGTATACGGTATGTTCACCTATTTCAGATTACAGCATAAGCTCAAGGTCAGTTTTCCTATGGGGGACAGCGTCTACGGAGTAGAGGGGCTTTCCTCGCCCTTCGTTATGGGATTTATGAATCCCAAAATATATATTCCTCTTGGACTTGATAACGAAACAGAAAATTACGTACTTATGCACGAGCGCACACACCTCAAGCGAGGAGACCATCTTATCAAGCTCTTTGCCTTCGGACTTTTGTGTATTCATTGGTTCAACCCCTTTTGCTGGCTTGCATTTATATTTATGAGTCGCGATATGGAGATGAGCTGTGACGAAAGAGTGCTGGGAAAGGGAGATATATCTGCCGATTACAGCAGCGCCCTTCTGTCTTTTGCCGCAAATAAGCGTTTTCCCGCTCCCGGACCTCTTTGCTTCGGCGAGGTCAGCGTGAAGAGAAGAATAAAGAACATCTTAAGCTGGAAAAAGCCTGCTTTACTTATAACTATTATATCAATGGTTCTTTGCATCACGGTGTTTGTTGTCTGTGCCTGTGATCCCGTGGAGAAAAAGACTTCCGAGACCCCGGAACCTCCGATTGAAAGCATTGATACGGATACTGCTGAGAGCTCTGCCGATACTACGACGGCAGATACAACTACCGCAGATACAACAACGGCAGACACAACAACTGCGGACACTACGACTGCAGAAACCACAGCGCCCGAGACTACCGCGGAACAGACCACAAAGGCTCCCGTAACCACTAAAGCTCCCGAGACCACCGCTGATACAGGTCGTAACAATCCTATCGGAATGATGATAGTGCCGGAAACAGAGCCTGTAATAGATGACAGTATGCAGGCGTCCTTTGAGCAGAGCTTAAAGGAGTTACAAGACAAAATGGAGGAATCAATGCGTAAGGATATGGAGCAATGGCGCGAGGACCATCCTACCACCGAAACCACTGCGTATAATCCCTACGGTAAGCCCTTGAAAGGGGAAATAATTTTCTTCCCCGAGCCGGGACAGACACCGGGATTTAATTATTATCCGTGATTTTATAAAGGAGACGAAAAATGAAAAAGATCATCAGCTTATTACTGGTTCTCGCAACTCTGATGTCCTGCTTTGCTTTCACAACGTCGGCGGCGGAGGGTATTGTTACTGACGAAGGACGCATTCCTTTTGAGGACTTAAAGAACGATTATTGGTTTTATAAAGCTGTTGAGTTCTGTTATGCTAACGGTATAATCAACGGCATGAACGAATATACTTTCGGTTTCTCGGGTCAGCTTACCAGAGCTCAGTTCGTTACCATGCTTTCTAATCTCGAGGGTGTTGACGTAAGTACCTACACAGTTGATAAGTTTGCCGATGTTAAATCAAACCATTGGTACTACGGTGCGATCGCATGGGCATATAGTGAGGGTATCGTTAGCGGTATGACCGATACTACATTCGCTCCCAACGGTGTTCTTACCCGCGCTCAGCTTGCGGTGGTTATGAACAATTATATGAAGGAAAAGTATGAGGTAGAGGTAAAGGCAGATGCTCTTGATAGCTTTACCGACAAACCCAAGAGCGAATACTGGTACTACGGAGCAATGAAGTTTGCGGTATCCGCAGGACTTCTCTCCGGCAACAGCGACGGAACTCTTGCCGCTACGGGTAACGTTACCCGTGCGCAGGCGGCAGTTATCTTTAAGAGCTTTATGGAGATATATTACTACGGCGACTGTGAGCATGAGTTTTCTGAG
>JBGUUX010000082.1:0-17185 GCA_045133915.1 Eubacteriales bacterium
GCCGAACAGCTCCATCTTGGAGATAAGATCGTTTGCATTGGTTTCCTCTTCGCCCTGCTCCTTTACGAACCAATCAAGGAACTGCATGGTACGAAAATCTCTTACGTCGTAAGCCGCGCCGTAGATATCGTTGATAAGGGAGGTTACGTATTCCTCATGCTCAAGACCTGCCTTGAGGACGTCCATATGACAGTTGAGAATCTTATCGGGTTTGGCAATGGCATCAAGGGTAACAGGCATATTTTCGTTCTGGAGATAGGTGTAGAAGAGCATTGCATGGTCTCTTTCTTCCTGTGCCTGTATCATATACCAGTTGGCAAAGCCGTCAAGGCCCTGCGCCTTGAAGTAGTTTGAAAAATCAAGGTAAAGGTAAGCGGAGTAAAGCTCCTTGTTGATCTGCTGATTTAATAATTCGTGTACCTTTGCGTTCATCATTGCTTTGTTCTCCTTATGTAATTATTTTAATAGTTAAGGTTGAAAACCGCATTTGCGGTTTTCTTCCTCAATTTTGCATTTTGCATTTTGAATTTTACATTAGCCGATAGGCTCAAAGTCTGCAGCTCCGTGCTTACAAAGGGGGCAAACTATATCGTCGGGAAGCACGTCACCCTCGTAAACGTAGCCGCATATCTTACATACATATCCCTTTTTGCCATCGGTTTCGGGCTTGGGCTTTACGTTTTCGTGATAGTAGGTGTAGGTCATTGTTTCCTTGTCAGAGATAACTCTTGCCTCAGATACCGAGCAGATAAACATTCCGTGGGTATCAAGGTCTATATACTGCTCCACCTTAAGAGACATAAAGGAGTTTATATATCTGGGAAGCACTACAAGACCGTTTGCAGAGCGAAGAGGCTCGCAGTCCTTAAATTTATCTACGTTTCTGCCGCTGGCAAAGCCAAACGCCTCAAACACGCTGAAGGGTGCATCAACCGTAAGGGTATTTATGTTCATCTTACCCGACTGCTTTATAACGTGGTGGCTGTAGTTTTCCTTGTTTATGGTAACTGCGATACGGTTGGGGGAGTTTGTAACCTGAGTTACGGTGTTTACAATAAGACCGTTATCCTTTTTACCGTCGTTAGAGGTTATAACGTAGAGTCCGTATCCTATGTTGTTAAGAGCGTCAGGATCATTTTTGTTTATGCTGTCGTCGCTGAGAGCAATATACTCTCGGCAAAGCTCGTCACAGAGGTCGTCCAGCTGCTTTGCGCTCTGATCGTTAAGCGCAGACATTATCTTTACGGTAGCGTCCGTGTAGGTAATATTCTTTGAACCCTCAAGCATAGCCTTCATTCTTTTTGTTGCCTGGGGCGCCCAGCTTCCGTTTTCGATAAAGGCAACCGTGCGGTTGGAGAAGTTACGCTCGGTGAGGTGATTGATAAATTCTCTCATAAAGGGGAAGATATCCGCATTGTAGGTTGTTGTTGCAAGAACCAGCTTTGAATATCTGAACGCATCTTCAACCGCCTCTGCCATATCAACTCTGGCAAGATCGTTTACCACTACCTTGGGACAACCCTTTGCGCGGAGCGCTTCGGCCAAAGCAAGTACAGCCTTCTTGGTGTTGCCGTATACCGAGGTATATGCGATAACTACACCCTCTTCCTCGGGACGGTAGCTTGACCATATATCGTAAAGATTGATATAGTAGCCCAGGTTCTCGGTAAGAACGGGACCGTGGAGAGGACAGATCTTTTCTATATCAAGACCGGCAGCCTTCTTAAGGAGGTTCTGTACCTGTACACCGTATTTGCCTACGATACCAATATAGTATCTTCTTGCCTCGCAAGCCCAGTCTTCTTCTACGTCAAGGGCGCCGAACTTGCCGAAACCGTCTGCGGAAAAGAGCACCTTATCATAGCTGTCATAGGTTACTATAACCTCAGGCCAATGTACCATGGGCGCACTTACAAAGGTAAGGGTATGCTTGCCTAAGGGTAACGTATCACCTTCGCCTACAACTATACGGTTGTCCTCATATTCTGTTCCAAAGAAGTTCTTCATCATGGCAAATGCCTTCTGGGAAGAAACTATCTTTGCTTCGGGATATGTCTTAACAAAATTTGTTATGTTGGCCGAGTGGTCGGGCTCCATATGCTGAACTACCAGGTAATCAGGCTTTCTGCCGCCAAGAGCGGACTCTAAGTTGTCAAGCCACTCGTGGGTGAAGTTCTGGTCAACTGTGTCCATAATTGCAATCTTTTCATCGATAATAGCGTAGGAATTGTACGCCATACCGCCCGGCACGTCATACTGACCCTCAAACAAATCTACCTTGTGGTCGTTTACACCTATATATTTGATGTCGTCTGTAATAAACATTTTAATCACCTCTATAATTAATCTATCATAAATTTATATTTCAGTCAAGGATTTTTCCGTCGGTAGATACTGTTACTACCTGCCAGGGAATAAATTTTCCGCTTGCCATAAGTGCGTTCTTTGTTGCTGCCTCGATACCGCCGCAGCAGGGCACCTCCATACGTACCACCTTGACACTTTTTATGTTGTTATTCTTGATTATCGCCGTCAGCTTTTCGGTATAATCAACCATATCAAGCTTGGGACAGCCTATGAGGGTTATGTGATTACGCATAAACTCCTCGTGAAAGTTACCGTAAGCGTATGCGGTACAGTCTGCCGCTATAAGCAGATTTGCATCCTCAAAGTAGGGAGCATTGACGGGAACAAGCTTTATCTGACAGGGCCACTGCGAAAGACGGCTTGTCATAGGTCTTGTCTGTACCGGATCTGCGGTACGGCTTATTGACTTTGCCGTCATACCGGGACATCCGCAGGGCAGAGGCTTTGTCTTTTTGGCTTTAGCCGCCTTTACTGCTTCCTCGTCATAGGCGGGAGCCTCACGTTCTTCAAAGCTTATGGCGCCTGTAGGACAAGCAGGGAGACAGTCGCCCAATCCGTCGCAGTAGTCCTCACGGGTCAGCTTTGCTTTGCCATCTATCATTTCTATAGCCCCCTCGTGACACGCATCTGCGCACAGACCGCAGCCGTTACACTTTTCTTCATCTATTTTAATAAGGCTTCTTATCATAAATATTTCTCCTTACTCTTGTTTTTCCGAATTAATTATAGTATAATGAAAGCAGAAATTCTGTTGAAATTTCAACAGAAAGGAGAAAATATGATAAAATTTTTCGATATTTTAAGAAAATGTCCTCTTTTTGAAGGTATAGCTGATGAAGGACTTGATAAGATATTACATTGTCTTGGCGCATCAGCTGATTTTTATGATAAAAAGTTTACCGTTTTTGCCGAGGGTAAGCCTATAAAATATATAGGAGTGGTTTTGTCAGGGGCGGTACAGACGGTACAGATAGATTATTACGGTAACAGAAGTATTTTAAGCGAGACTTCACCGGGACAGATGTTTGGCCATGCTTTCGCCTGTTCGGGAACCGTCCCCGCAAGCATTTCCTATATTGCCAGTCAACCCAGTGATATAATGCTTTTAAACTGTGAGCATATTCTCCATACCTGCTCCCATAACTGCGGGTTTCATCAGCGTATGATATACAATTTAATGAAGGATATGGCAAAGGGTAATATTGAGCTTCACCGCCGTATAGAGATCACTTCAAAACGAAGCACAAGAGAAAAACTCCTTACCTATCTTTCTGTCTATGCGGCAAGGGTAGGATCAAACGAGTTTGATATCCCCTTTGACCGTCAGGAATTAGCCGACTACCTTGAGGTAGAACGAAGCGGACTGTCTGCAGAGATAAGTAAACTCAGAGCAGAGGGAGTATTGGAGAGCAATAAAAGACATTTTGTTATGTATTAATAAAAAAGCGACCTTTTTCAAAGGTCGCTTCAGCGTGTCGATAAACCTATCGACACGCTGTCAGACTTCGAAAAAGGAAGGTAGGTTGGAACCCCCAAAACTCGCAAGCTCGTTTCGGGGAACCCCAACCGGTTTTCGTGAAAAGACTCCGTAGGCGTACTAAGTACGGTAGTGAGTCTTTTCACGGAAAAGTGTGAAAGAGCGGCATGAAACTCAATGTTTATGCCGCTCTTGAATACTTATCAACTGTATTGGGAGAGTTAAATATTTAAACTTGAATCAGCCAATCATATGTGAAATATACAATGTTAATACTAATTTTAACACGTCCGACCGACTTTTTCGACAGTCTGAAGAGACCTGTTGTCAAAGGTCTCTTTTTATATATTCTTTTAAGGTCACACCGTAATACTTCTTAAATATACGGCTTATATAGTTTACGTTGTCAAGTCCTACAAACTCGCCTGCTTTTCTGGCAGAGTAGCCGAAACGGCGCATAAGCTCCAGCATATGATTAAGCTTCATACGGTTTATATATTCGGTTATGGGCATGCCTCTGTATTTTGAGAATATATTGGTAAGGTAATTCTTTGATATTCCGATATGCTCGGCTATCTCCTCTACCATTATGTGACGGTCTATATTGTCCATAGCGTATTTCTCTGCCATTGTGCAGTAACGTACGCTTGCGGGAGGAACAGCGTTCTGTTCGTTTTCGTTTTCAGTAGCCTTTTTTATATAAGAAAGAAGCTTCATATAGTCACTGCATTCCTCAAAGTAGTCGGAAGTATGCAGGGAAGCGCTTTTTGAAACTATTTTCTTTAATATTTCCGCTATCTTGTCGTTACGGTGGATTATAAGGGGTAGGGTAACGGTGGTCTGGGTGTCGGTACCGTCGGTATATTCTATTATGGCTTCGGTAGTTATATGGCGGTGGGAGCCTTTGTCCATTGTACAGATCTCGTAACGGCTTCTTGGGGGAATGACAAAGATATCCCCCTCCTTTGCGGTGTAGCATTTGCCGTCCTCATCCTTAAATATGAGAGGATTCTGTGTAACTCTGCCTATCTCCATAACGCCGGTGCGGTATTGAGTATGTATTGGTGTCTGATCCTCTGTTTCAAGGACGTAACGGTAGTTGTCAGCCGAATGCTCATGGGCATAGGCTATCTTAATAAAGCTTTTGATGTCAATTTTTGTAGTTTTCATATAATTAATATAGCACGTATTAATGCAAATGTAAAGTATTTCCTGCATTTTTTAACTATTTTACATTTTCTTATTGACAATTGATGTTATTAGTGCTATAATACAGTCAGACAGGAGGTAGCGAGATGGAAAGAAGAACTACAAGACAGCTTGAAGCTATAAGACATTTTGCCGAGTGTAGTAAGAACCATCCCACCGCCGAGCAGGTTTATGCCGAGGTAGTAAAGATCATTCCGGATATAAGCTTACGTACGGTCTACCGTAACCTCAACAAACTCTCGGAGGAGGGAGTACTCCGTAAGATACAGGTTCCCAACGCCCCCGATCGCTTCGACAGCACCCTTGAACCCCACCAACACATACTGTGTACCGAGTGCGGTGAGTTCATCGATGTGTTTATGAACAACGAGGAAAGATTACTTGCAGAAATAAAGGACCTCTGCGGATACGAGATCACCGGTATTGACGTGGTCTACCGCGGCAGATGTCCTTCACATACAAAATAAATTTTACGAAACATAAAGGAGAACACACTATGGAACTCAAAGGAACAAAGACAGAACAGAATCTCTGGGCAGCATTTGCAGGCGAGAGCCAGGCAAGAAACAAGTATACCTACTACGCATCCAAGGCTAAGAAGGAAGGCTACGTGCAGATAGCTAAGATCTTCGAGGAGACCGCTAACAACGAAAAAGAGCACGCTAAGCTCTGGTTCAAGGCTCTTCACAACGACGGTATCCCCACCACCGCAGAAAACCTTCTTGACGCAGCAGAGGGCGAAAACTACGAGTGGACCGATATGTACGCAGGCTTTGCAAAGACTGCAAAGGAAGAGGGCTTTGATAAGCTTGCTTACCTCTTTGAGGCAGTAGGCAAGATCGAAAAGGAGCATGAGGAAAGATACCGCAGACTCCTTGAGAACGTTAAGACCGGTAAGGTATTTGCAAGAGATGGCAAGCAGGCATGGGTATGCGGCAACTGCGGACACCTCCACGTAGGCGAGGGCGCTCCCGAGCTTTGCCCTGTATGCGCTCATCCTCAGGCATACTTTGAGATCAAGGCAGACAACTTCTAAGAATAATATATCCTCCATAAATATTATTTATTGATATAAGGCGCATCCGTAAGGATGTGCCTTTTGCATTTGTACGATCTAAGGTACAGGGTTATATGTCCTTGAAATATTCATTTTTATGTGTTATAATCAAAAAGATAAATATTTACGGAGAATGATATGGTATTCAGTTCAACGATATTTTTATTTGTCTTTTTACCCTTGGTACTGTTATGCTATTATGCTATACCGGGTAAATGGGCAAAGAATTTAATTTTACTTGCATTCAGCCTTGTTTTCTACGGCTGGGGTGAACCGAGGTTAGTTCTGCTGATGGTAGTATCGGTACTTGCAAACTACCTGTTTGGCCTCCTTATCCATCAAAGCCATCTTAAAGACAAAAAGGGCAGAGCATGGCTCTGGTTATCGGTCATCTTTAATATAGGACTGCTTTTTTATTTCAAATATTTCACCTTTGCGGCGCAGAGCCTTGCGGCGCTTATCAAGGCAAATTGGGTCATCAGAGAGATCGCTCTGCCTATAGGTATTTCATTCTATACCTTCCAGGGTATGAGCTACGTCATAGACGTTTACCGCGAGGATATCACCCTCAAGCCCATGGTGCAAAAAAATCCTATAAAGGTTGCGCTCTATATCTCTATGTTCCCTCAGCTTATCGCAGGACCTATCGTGCGTTACGAGGACGTGCTTCCTTATCTTGACAAACGTGAGCATACTCTTGAAAGATTTACCCAGGGTATAGAGGTCTTTATCATAGGTCTTTCAAAGAAGGTCATTTTTGCAAACCTCTTGGGTGAGGTGGCAACCTCCCTTATGGAGACAAACGCAGGTATGATAGGTACCCCCCACGCCTGGCTTGGCGCTATATGCTATACCATGCAGATATTCTACGACTTCTCCGGTTATTCCGAGATGGCTATAGGTCTTGGTAAGATGTTCGGTTTTGAGTTCATGCAGAACTTTAACTTCCCCTACATATCAAGAAGCATCACCGAGTTCTGGAGACGTTGGCATATATCCCTTTCGGGATGGTTTAGAGACTATCTCTACATACCTCTTGGCGGCAACAGACGCGGCAACGTATACTTTAATCTGTTTGTGGTATTCCTTGCTACAGGTATATGGCACGGAGCCGACTGGGGCTTTATAATATGGGGTCTCTGGCACGGAGCGTTTATGCTTATCGAGCGTATTCTTAAAAAGCATCCCTTGCCCCTTAAACTCCCTAAAGCTCTAACTGCTCCTCTCGGTTGGGCATACTCCATGCTTGTAGTTATGCTCGGTTGGGTGCTGTTCAGAATAGTTGATCTCGGTGCTACCATTGATTATATCAAGCTTATGTTCGGTTTTGGCAATCCCGAGTTTGTGCGTTACGGTGTAATGTATTATCTCAATGCAAGAACTCTCACCGTTCTTATAGCGGCGCTTATTTGCTGTGTTCCTTGGAAAAACGTCATCAAACTCAAGGGTACTTGGTTCGTATTTGTTCGCCGTATAGTGTTGTTGGTTCTTTTTGTTATCAGCTTTATGCTTATTACCAACAGTACCTACAACCCCTTTATTTACTTCAGATTTTAGGAGGCGTGTATGAAAAAGATCGGTAATATCATATTCTGCCTCATATTCCTTTTGATGTTGGTACTCCCCTTTGTCTTTACCAACTTTGAAAAAGAGGTCATATCCGAGATAGACAACGAGTATCTGCCCAAGCTTGAAACAGACAGCCTTGAAGCTTTTGTTAAGAGTGCGGACGGCTATCTTGATAAGCGTATAGGCTTCCGCGAAGAGTCCCTTGAGCTCTATCAGCAGCTTAACGACAAGCTGTTTTCCGAGATGGAGCATCCCAACCATATGTACGGCAAGAACGGACATATGTATTATAAGTGGGATGAGTATATTGAGGACTGGCAGCATCTCAATCTTGACGAAGAATGGGCTGACAAATTCGCACGGGGAATAAAGAGCTTTCAGGATTATGCGGAGTCTAAGGATAAGAAGTTTATATACGTACTTTTGCCTGACAAAAAGACCATCTACCCCGAATATTTTCCCGAGGGGTATAACGTCAAGGGCGATGTGTCAAGAACGGATCAAGTGCTTAATTATCTTGACGAGTATTCGGTAAACTACTACTGGGCAAAGGATACTATGCTTGAGGGCAAAAAGACTATGCCCGTCAACAATAAAAAGTATGACATCACCCATTGGAACGAAAACGGTGCATTTATCGTTATAAGCGAGCTTCATTCACGTATAGGTCTAAAGCCCCTTGACGTAAACGACTACGAGGTGACCGAGAAAGTAGAAAAATACCTTCCAAACTCTGATTTCGTTATAAACGAGTCTGTACCTCTGTACACCTTAAAGGATCAAAAGGCGGTACTTGAACGTGGTTGGCATGAGAAAAATGAGATACTTTTCCATAAAGGACAGCATCATTATTTCTCTTATCACCACAATCCCCAAAACGCCGATGCACCCAAGCTTCTTGTTATCCACGACAGCTATCTTGCGGGTATGGAAAAGTTCTTCTGCGAAAACGTAAGTGAGCTTTTCTTCATCCATAGATACAATATCCATAATATCGACTGGTTTAAGTATTACGTAGATACCATTGACCCCGATATCATAGTATTTGAAAATCCCGAGAGAAGCCTTCAGCAGTTTGATTTGTACAATGAAATACCTGTAACAAATAATTAAAGGACTTCGTTTGAAGTCCTTTAATTTATATTATTTAATATTATTGACCGTTCCGATAAACAACGGCAGTCCGTCGTATCCGTTTATGATGAATACAAAGGGACGGTCAAGCGTAAAGTCTATCTCGTCAAGGGGGGCTGCGGTAGCACCGCAGAGCATCATGGTAAAGGCAGCTGCCTTGCAGCCCTTTTCGTCAACGGTTACTCTCGCACCGTGGACCATAGAGTCAAGGAAAGCTCCCGCGTCGGTTATGGGGGACATATCCGCCTTGATCTCGTCGGTTATGTCGGTTATACCCAGCTTTGAGAGATCATCGGTCAGGTCAAGCTGAGAGGAAACGTCAAACTTGGGCATAGAGAAGTTTACTATTGCGTGTCTCTCGCTTTTCCAGCAGGGCTTGTCGGTGAGATCGCTCATATAGCTCTCGCGGCCTCCGCAAAGCAGGAACTCTGCAAACTCCTCTGTATTGATAAGCTCCTTGGGGCTCATGCCTTCTTTGGGAAGAACAAAGGTCATACTGCCGTTTTCGGTGAAATACTTTTTGTAAGCGGTGAAGCTGTCGCCTACCGAAACAGAGCCGTTTCTGCTTTCGTGCATAAACTCGGTCTTGACCTTGCCGTTTGTGCCGTTAAATACCTCGGTTGTGTTCTTGTCGGGGTTGAACTCATCTGCCCACTTTGCGTTAAACAGGATGGTTGAGGCAAGGGCGAGGGCGGTGTCCTCGGGCATAGAGATACCCTTGACCTGATTGCTAAGCATTCCGTCGGTCTGCTCGTTGAGCCATCCCCGCAGGACCTCGTCGTACTCCTTGGTTCCCATCCTGCCCTCAAAGGTGGAGGTGTAATAGTTTTTGGCTAAGATATCAATAGTATCTTTTTTATACTCTCCCTCCTCGCGAAGCCACAGAGAGTTGCCGAGAACGGTCTTTGCGGTGCCGTCGTCGGTGTAGAGGGCGTTCCACAGAGCGTTGGCATCGGCACGAAGCGACCCTATGCCGTCACTGCCAAGAGCATTAAGTATCTGCGTTCTGCTCTTACCGCCGCTTGTTTCCGCAAGCATGGCAAGTGCCATATATACGTTGACGGGGGAGTAGATGGCGTTGTCCTCGGTATCCCCTAAAAATGCCTTGGTGGAATAGGTGATGAACTTACTAAGGTCGGGAGTGTTGCTGTCATAGGCGGCGCGGAAGGACTCTACCTCCTTCTGCCAACTGTCGTAAGCGTTTAAGTCGTTTGGGTCTGTGTTAAAGGTATAGTTTTGTACTCTTGTGGGATATACCGCCTTACCGAGACAGTAATCGAGGCTGTAGTAGTTCTCGGTTTTTGAAACGTCGGTGGCAGATTCCTGAATATTCTCTTTAATATTATCGTCAGCACTGTCTGCCAATAAGGAATTTTCATTTTCAGGTGTTTCCGATATGCTCTCCTTGTTTTGCTGAAGTGCTGCAACACCCATAAGTACAGATATACACAGAAGTATGGCTACCGCAGGGATCCAGCGGAATTTTCTTCTTTTTTTGATCTTATAATCAGCCGCCTCGGCTATGAGGTCATCGCCTACCATGCCTACGGCATCCTGCAGCTTTTCTCTTTTCATATGCTGATACCCTCCTTGTCTAAATATTCTTTCAGCTTCTGCCTTGTACGGCAGAGCTGCATTTTTACCTTTCCCTCGCTTGCACCGGTGAGCCCGGCTATCTCGGATATAGAATCACAGAACCAGTATCGGCGAAGAAATACGATACGGTCCTTTTCTTTAAGCTCTCTCAAAAAGGAGTCGATATGTACCGACAGCTGCCTTGAGTCAAGGGCAGACTCTACACTTTGAGAGTCGGGGATACAGTCCCCAAGCTCGTCAAGGGAGGCGGCAATGTTGCAGGCGCGCTTTTCTGCATACTTGTACCGCCATATCTTTAAGGAAATATTCCTCGTTATCCTCATTATAAAAGAGGATAATATGTCAGGCCTGTGAGGTGGTATGGAGTCCCATACCCCGAGGTATGTATCGTTGACCGCCTCCTCGCTGTCACGACTGTCCCCTAAGATGTTGTAGGCAACCGAGTAGCAGAGCCTGCCGTATTTCTGCCTCGCGGCTTCAAGCCCGGTCTCATCCCGTTGCCACAGAAGTTCGATTATTCGTTTGTCGTCCATTTCTCCACCTCCTATAGATTAACTACCGATAAAAATGATTTGGTAACGTTATTATACCAAAAAAATGCAGATATTACAACAAAAATGACCCTCAAAGTTGAAGGTCATAAAAGGACGGTTTATGAAGTTAACGGAACTTTAGCTTTCATTTTCTTCTATCAATTCGAATTCCCATGTGGGGTATAAATAATCCTCATTGGAGTCATCAATAACTCTATAGTGATTATATTCTATACCGAGGCACTCGTAGATTTTTCCGTTTTTTAAGTCTGTGCAGGATTTTCCGATATATTTAACTTTCATCTGTATACCTCTTTACCTAAACTATATAAGCTAATAGATTTCTTTTCCTTCTTTGTAAGCTTGCTTTGCTTCATTAAGGCTCATTATATTATCCATATTCTTGTAATCCGGATGCTCTTCTTGTAAAAACCAGTGTGTCCAATTACATACGGGGCACTGTTCTAACATTTCTTTGAAAATATGCTTTTTACATACCGGGCACAGCATTTCTTCATCCATTGTATTTACCTCCGTGTTTATTTTAAGCTTTTCTATCTATTCCATAAATTACGCCTTTAATATGAAACGTCCCGTTTGTTTGTGTTTTATAGGCTGTTGTTATGAATTATATCACAGTATAACGATAATTGCAATATCTTGGAAAATTCTATAACACAGAGATAGTTCGCAAAGTGAACGATTTTTCATAGAGCATCACACAAATAGATGGTTCCCTAAGTGAACGATTTATGATGAAAGAACCTGAAGCTATTCTTGATTTTGATTAAAGATCATAGCTTCAGGTTTTTATTGTACGAGAAATTTATTTGTGCGTTTAGAAAAGCTTGATTGCCTGCACGGTTGATTAATATAAGCTAAGGAGTTGTTATTTCGGTCTGCTCTTAAACAGCAGTGCTGCCAGGTATCCGAAGATAAGTGCGGCGGTGATACCTGCCGCTGTTGCGGTGAGAGCGCCGGTGAGAGTGCCGAGAAGTCCGTACTGCCGTACTCCTTCTTCAATACCCTTGGCTATAGAATATCCGAAGCCGGTCAGGGGTACGGTTGCGCCGCAGCCTGCAAATTTTACTATAGGCTCGTATACTCCCGCGGCGGTGAGTATAACACCTGCCACCACGTAGCCCGCAAGTATACGGGCAGGGGTGAGCTTGGTGCGGTCGATGAGTATCTGGGCGATGACGCAGAGCAGCCCTCCCACCCAGAAGGCGTTAAAGTATTCCATGTGGTTCTCCTATATTTAACTATTAACTATTATCTATTATCTATTAACTATTATCTATTCACTATTCACTAAAAAACACTTCCTGCCAATAATATCTCACGTTACTTGTTTTACGGAAGATTGATGATTTTGTCATCAAATTTCATTTATTCAAGCCGTCTGCAAGTGAATAGTGAATAACGAATAGTGAATAATGAATAACCGATCAGATTTCGGATTTCAAATGCACTAAATGCGCTATCCCCGGGATACTCTGTCCCTGCTGTACCATCATGGGACTGAGCAAAGCTCCCGTTCCGATAAAGAGAATATCCGAGAGGATACCCTTTTTCATTTCTTTGAGAAAATGGGACGCCATCATTACCGCCGAGCATCCGCAGCCCGAGGCCCCCGCGTGCATATCCTGTCTTTCTTTGTCATAGATAAAGAGTCCGCAGTCGGTATATACTTCCCGCATATCGTAGCCCTTTTTAAGCATCAGGTCGATAACTATCCCGTGACCCTCAAAGCCCAGATCTCCCGTGATTATCTTGTCGTAGTCCCGTGGTGTTGTTTTTGTTGCCTCAAAATATCTTGTCAGGGTGGATATGGCCGCAGGTGCCATTGCCGCCCCCATATTGTTGGCATCGCTTATTCCCATATCGGTGGAGATACCCCCCATACCGTCCGTGATATAGGGACCCTCACCCTCTGATGAGAGTATAAACGCTCCCGCTCCCGTAACGGTATGCTGGGAGGTGGGGGTGCGCTGGCTTCCGTATTCAAGAGGGAAGCGGAACTGCCGCTCCGCCGAGCAGAAATGGCTGCTTGTAACACAGGCGCAGCTGTTCATCCCCGCATTTATGGCAATAGAAGCAAGAAAAAGCGAAAGAGCGCAGGTAGAGCAGGCTCCGTACAGACCGAAATAGGGAATATCAAAGTCAAGAAGTCCGTAAGCTGAGCTGGTACACTGGTTTATAAGATCTCCCGCAAAGAGTCCGTCTATATCCTCTTCCTTTTTTTCTGACTTTTTCAGGGCTATGGTTAGAGCTCGTTTCTGCATTTCGCTCTCCGACTTTTCCCAGGTGTCACAGCCAAAGCGGTCGGTAGTATCAAACTCGTCAAAAATGTTTCCAAATGGGCCTTCGTGTTCCTGCTTGCCCACCACACTTGCTGCTGTGATAATGCTGACAGGTCTGTTGAATTTTATAATTTCGTTTCTCATACTACACCTCAAGTCTTTTGTTGGTAGTATGCACAGAAAACGATAATTTATGTAAGAAAACAGCTCCCGTAATTTTACGGGAGCTGAAAATATTAAAGCTTATACAGAGTATTGAACAGATCCTCAAAGATCTTGTCACGGTTAACGTGCCAAACGTACTTTATAAGATGTCGTCGTTCGTCCTTTGAGGCATACATATCGTACTGTGGTACAGGGGAGTGAACAAGCCTGTCCTGCATCATGGCGTTGCCTTCGTTTACAAACCATGCTACTCCTGCAATATCCCATATCACCCTTGACCAGGGTTTGCCGGAGGCGTAGCTTTCAGCTTCTTTTACCGTATTTTCGCAGAGGTAAGTACAGATCTTGTTTTTCCCAAAAAGCCAATGCTCAAGCTCGTATTTTGTGGTGGTCAGGTGGTCGGTAACACCCCATGCGGGAATAAGCACAAGTGGGATCTTACAGTTACAGAGAACTCTTGCCGCCGCAATATCCTGCACCATATTGAACTCGTTTGCAAATCTGGGCATATCAAAGGAGCTGCCTCCAAGCCAAACGACAACGCAGTTTTCTGTCATATTGGGATTCTTTAAGATAGCGGAGACAACGTTGGTTATAGCGCCGATACCGAGAATATATAAGGGCTTTTCGGGAGTGTATTCGTTGGCGAGATTAGCCATAAAATCTGCCGCAGGAGAATCTACAGGGGTCTTTTCATCAGGGAGATATGTTCTTGAGCCTCTAAAAACCACTTCGTCAAGATCATGACGTCCCATGAGATCAAGTACCTTCAATATCTCGTTGTAGCTTTTTTCCATACCGTCCTCGGGGGAGGTGGATTTCTGATTAAAGAAGGGAGCGGCGGTTATACCCTTGACGTTAAATTTTTCGCTGTGTCCCAGCATATATGCTATAGCAAACTGATCGTCGATCTCGTTATAGGTGTCGGTGTCAAGGACAATATCTATCTTACCCTCGGGACGGGTGAGATTTTTAAAATACAGTTCTTCGGTCATAACATTTCTCCTTTGTTTGATAAATCATTATATCATTTTTAGCGTGAAATGTAAAGTATAACATTTACAACAATGCATATCCGTGGTATAATAATTGTGATCTGACGAAAGGAGGAACGACCTTGGAGAAGCAAAAACATTCCCTTACCGAAGGACCTATATGGAAGGGCATACTGCTTTTTGCAATGCCTGTATTTTTAAGCAATCTTTTTCAACAACTTTATAACGCCTTTGATGCCTGGTGCGTGGGTAACTATATAGGGGACAACGCCCTTGCGGCGGTTAGCTCCTCGGGCAGTCTTATCTTTCTTTTGGTCGGTTTTTTCAACGGTCTGGCTATGGGTGCAGGCGTGGTCATTGCACGTGCTTACGGTGCAAAGGACTATGACACAATGAGTAAAGCGATACATACCGCCATAGCTTTCGGTCTTGTGTGCGGTGGGGCTCTTACCGTAGTAGGCGTCGCTCTGACTCCCGTTATACTCAGATGGATGGGAACACCCGCAGAGGTTCTGCCTCAGTCGGTTGAGTATTTCAGATATTATTTTATGGGTGCTCTCTTTACGGTTATGTACAACATCTTTGTGGGTATATTCCACTCGGTGGGAGACAGCCGACACCCTCTTTATTATCTTATTGTATCAACCTTTGTCAATATAGTTCTTGATATACTTTTCGTAGCCGTTCTTGGCTTTGGCGTTGGTTCGGCGGCTATCGCTACCACAATTTCACAGGGGGTAAGCTCACTGCTTTGCTTTATACACCTTCTCCGTGTGGATGCACCCTATAGGGTCAAGGTCAAGCATATCCGATTCGACCCCCAAAGTCTACGTGATATACTACGATACGGTCTGCCCTCAGGCGTACAGAACAGCGTTATATCTATCGCAAACGTAGTAGTGCAGGCAAACATCAACAGCTTCGGCAAGGCGGCTATGGCAGGCTGCGGTTCTTACTCAAAGCTTGAGGGCTTTGCATTCCTTCCCGTTATGTGCTTCTCACAGGCTCTTTCTACCTTTGTGGGACAAAATCTCGGCGCAGGCAATCATACCCGTACCAAAAAGGGTGCGGCTTTCGGTATAGTCTGCGGCTGCGCTATGGCAGAGGTCATAGGAATAGCTTCTTATATCTTTGCTCCCCGTCTTATCGGATTTTTCACCGATTCGGCAGAATCGATAGCCCTCGGATCACAGCATATGCGTACTATATGTCTCTTCTACTGCCTGCTTGCCTTTTCCCACTGTGCGGCAGGCGTGCTTAGAGGTGCGGGTAAGGCAATGGTGCCTATGCTCACCATGCTTATCATCTGGTGTGTTGGACGTGTAAGCTATATCACGGTAGCAGTACGCATAGTCAACCGTCTTACCACCGTTTCATCAGCCTATCCCCTGACCTGGACTCTCAGCGGTATAGTATTTATAATCTATCTGCTTAAAGCAGACTGGATACATAACTTTGATGCAAAAAAGGAGAGCTAAACTATGAAAAAATCAATCGCTATCCTCATTTTACTTGCCATGACAGTCATGCTTTTCGCATGCGCTTCAAAGCCTACTGTACCCTCCGAAACCGATGAACACAAGGCAAGTGATACCGTATCAACCGATATCGTAGACACCGAGGAGCCAAAGGCAAGCGACACAGAGTCTGTCGATACTACCGTAGATACTGCACAGACAGATGCTCCCGACATGCCCAAAGCTCCCGTGCAGAGCTACTCTCTGCCCGTACCCGACGGTACTCAGTTTTTCTTCAGCAGCGGTGCAGGTGCCTGGTATTCTTCCATAACCTTAAACAGCGACGGCAGCTTTGAGGGGGAATATTCGGATTCCGAGATGGGCGAAATGGGAGAGGGATATCCTAATGGTACCGTTTACACTTCCGACTTCAAGGGCAAGTTTACAAACATCAAAAAGACAGACGACTATTCCTATTCTATGACTCTTGAGTATATCGAAACCGAAAAGCCGGTAGGTGAGGAATGGATAGAGGACGGGATTAGATTTGTAGCCGCAGAAGCCCACGGAATAACGGGTGAGGACTTTATTCTTTATCTCCCCGAGACCCCTGCAGTTGAGACGGATAAAGACTTTCTCAGCTGGTGGCAACGTCGTTACGAGTATCTCGACGAAAACGGAGAGCTCACCGACCCCACCGTTACTCTCGGTTGCTATGCAATACGCAATATGACCGACAACTTCGGATTTTTTGAGTATTAATAATCACTTGATTGGATTTTTATAAGCTATGGCAAATTTTATTTTACTAGGCAACACAACGATATCTCAGATGTTCGGCTGTGTTATTAAAACAGACAAGTATACTATAGTCATCGACGGCGGAACTATGGGGGATGAAAAGCAGCTGGCAGACCTTTTGGAGCAAAGTGCTCACTCACACGTTGACGCATGGTTCTTTACCCATCCTCATCACGATCATATAGGCTGCTTTGTAAATCTCTCAAAGAACTATCCTGAGATCAAAATTGATAAGGTGTACCATCATTTTCCCGATTATGAGACCATCCGTCCTCATATACGTACCGAAACCGAGGGAGAGCTGGTCGCTGACTTTTTTAAGATCTGCCGTGACAGAGAGACCTTGCCCTTGTCACGCGGTGACGTCTTTGATTTTGACGGGGTTACGCTTCGGGTACTTCGTGTATATAACCCCGACATTAAGGAAAATTTTATAAACAACACTTCAACCGTTTACCGTATAGACGGTGAAAAAGGCTCTTTTCTCATCCTTGGGGATCTGGGCATCGAAGGCGGAAACGA
>JBGUUX010000083.1:0-12572 GCA_045133915.1 Eubacteriales bacterium
ATGCAGTTCCTTGATTGGTTCGTAAAGGAGCAGGGCGAAGAGGAAACCAATGCAAACGATCTTATCTCCAAGATGGAGCTGTTCGGCGGGGATCCCAAGGGTCTGTATATGCTCAATCAGGAGTTAGGTGCAAGAGTTTACAGCGCACCCTCGCTTGTCCTGTAAGACAAAAAGACAGGGGTCTGTCCCCTGTCTTTTGAATGCAGAATGCAGAATGCAGAATGCAAAATTATGGAGGATTTTCTCCCTTATGGTCGAAAATCTACATTTAATTTCATTTAGCTGTATTCTGTAATTTGCTGCTTATAATTTTCGCTTATTATACTTGTTCAATAAAAGGATAAGTACCGGTAATCTCATATATAACTAAACGAAATTTTTGACACCGCGTGTCAAAAATCTCATCAATTTTGCATTGTGCATTTTGCATTTTGCATTTAAGTTTCCACTATCAAAACTTGTTTAACGAAAGAAGCAACATGAATTTAGTACTATTAACTGCCCTCGGTGTCGGCGGTGCAACGGTCATAGGCGCCGCCATAGGCTTTTTATTTAAAAAACAGACTCACCGTTTTTCGGACATAGTGTTATCCTTTGCCGCAGGAGTTATGCTTGCAGCAGCGGTACTCGGTCTGGTACTTCCCTCTCTTGAATACGGCGGAAAATACGGTATACTTGTAACTATAGCAGGTATATTTGCAGGCGCTCTATGTCTTAACCTCATTGATAAGCTGGTGCCCCATCTCCATAAGATGATAGGCCCCGATCTTGAAAGTCACAACAACGCCGACTTTAACAAGGTAATGTTATTTGTACTGGCTATCGCCATACACAATCTCCCCGAGGGTATTGCGGCAGGCGTAGGATTTGGTTCAGGTGACACCTCGCAGGCGTTGATGATAGCAGGCGGTATAGCCCTGCAGAACATACCCGAGGGTATGGTTATAATTGCTCCTATGCTTTCAGCCGGAGTCAAGCCCGGCAAAACCTTGCTGCTGGCTATGGCAACGGGTGTTGTAGAGGTTATCGGTACTTTTATAGGCTTCTTTGCGGTAAGTGTATCTACCGCAATACTTCCCTTTGCACTTGCCTTTGCAGGTGGAACGATGCTCTACGTCATAAGCGACGAGATGATCCCCGAGACCCATGCACACGGAAGTCAGCGAGGAGCGACCTATGCTTTGCTGGTAGGATTTTGCGTGATGCTGATATCCGACGTGTTACTGGGATAAATGTAAAATGCAAAATGCAAAATGCAAAATTATATATAAAAATGGTGTCCAAAGGACACCATTTTTTACTTTAGTTTATATCAAACTCAATGAGCTCAATAAAGAAGCGCTTGTTGAACTCGTAACGCTCTGCTTCCTTCTTTTCGTTTTTCAGACCGCTGGTAGATGACATACGTCGGAAGCAAATGAGGGTATCCTCGGGAAAAGCATTAAGGGAGGTGAAGTATTGACCAAACCCGGTATCACGAAGATATACGGCATACTCATCATAAGTGTTTTCCGGAACTTCGTCAACAAGCTCGTTCAGAGGAACAAAGGCATCCTTTTTTGCTACAAGATCATACCAGGCAGGGTCAAGAAGACAGATGATCGCCTCGCCCACAAAGATCTGAGTGGTAAACTGCTGTTTGGTGGTGACCATGTCCTTGGTATTGATATAGACTGCGTTACCCTCCTCGTCGTAAAGGTATCTGTCGTCCTTTAACTGCTCGTCAGTCATAAGGAAAAGAGCGTTAAGGCTGACCTCTCTTTTACCGTTGCCGTCAAAGTCTTCTGACAGAACGTCTTCAAAAGCCGACTCTATCTCAAGGGTTTGGTTAGCCGTGGGTATACGGGGACCTGTATATAATATCATGGCGTCATACTTGTCTCTGGTAAAAAACTGCGCGGTCATTATTATTACCGCAACCGCAAAGAAGACAACTATTATAGTTATCCACTTGTTATGATACCAAAAGTTCTCAAGCCATTTTAACGTCTTTTTCATTCTTTCACTTCCTTGGTCATATTACTGAGGATACTGTTAATTATACAGTTCATTTGTGAGGATGTCAAGTGGCAGGAAATTGATGAAAAAATCATCAATTTCTCCATAACTGCCTAAACGTACATAACAAAACAGAAGAATGACT
Source organism: Eubacteriales bacterium (assembly GCA_045133915.1). GTDB lineage: Bacteria > Bacillota > Clostridia > Oscillospirales > CAG-272 > RGIG7300. The sequence continues at coordinate 2,144 of JBGUUX010000083.1, forward strand.
TTTTGTCATTCTTCTGTTTAATTTCAAACTTTTACGGTTATCTTGTTACAGGAGGCGGTGACTGAACAATGCCGTCATCCTCTCTTACCCTTGCGCATCTCAGCGCATTGAGTGTTGCTATAATGCTTACGCCTACGTCAGCAAACACAGCTGCCCACATTCCCGCAATACCGAGAGCACCAAGGAGAAGAACTATAGCCTTAACACCTATAGAAAGTATAATATTTTGCTTAGCTACAGAAACAGTACGCTGAGAGTAGAATATCGCCTCGGCTACCTTTGCGGGATCATCGTCCATAAGCACGATATCAGCCGCCTCTATAGCTGCATCAGAACCCATACCGCCCATGGCAATGCCAACCTGAGCTGTTGCAAGTACGGGAGCATCGTTGATTCCGTCACCAACGTAGGCTACGGTAGCTCCGTCCTCTACGCTTTCCTGTATCTCCTCGATCTTTGCTACTTTATTTTCGGGCAGCAACTGAGGATGTATTTCATCTATGCCTAAAACACCGGCAACCGTTCTGGCAGCCGCCATATTGTCACCTGTAAGCATTACGGTAAATATACCAAGAGAATGAAGGTCATCCACTGCCTCCTGAGAGGTATGCTTGACACGGTCTGCTACTATTATGTGACCGAGATACTTACCGTCTCTTGCCACGTATACTACACTTCCCGTTGCGACCGCTGCATCACATTCTATACCCAAATGTTCCATTAGTGAATAGTTTCCACAGGCAATGCCGTCTGATATAACACCCTTACCGGGTATCTCCTCAACTTTTTTGGGAACGGAAAGTTCTTTATTATATAAGCTTCTTATAGATTTTGCAACGGGGTGGCTTGAGCCCTGTTCCGCCGTTGCGGCAAGACAAAGCAGCTCATCCTTATCTATATTGGAGTTTATTTCTATAACGTCAAAGCTACCGTGGGTCAAAGTGCCGGTTTTGTCAAAAACTACGACCTGAGCCTTTGCCAGCTGCTCCATATAGCTTGAACCTTTGATCAATATTCCTCGTCTTGAAGCTGCGCTTATTCCACCGAAAAAGCTCAAAGGAACACTTATAACAAGCGCGCAGGGACAAGATACCACAAGGAAGATTAGCGCTCTGTGTATCCAGGTTTCCCACATACCCGTAATGAGCGAAGGGATAAGCGCAAGAAGCAACGCTCCGATAACTACGATCGGAGTATATACCTTTGCAAAACGTGTTATAAAGCTCTCAACCTTTGCCTTCTTTTGGGTAGCGGCGTCCACAAGGTCAAATATCTTTGCAATGGTCGAGTCGGCGTATTCGGATTCGACCCTGATCTTAAGCATACTGCCCATATTTACCATACCGGAAAGTACTCTGCTGCCTGCAGTAACGTCACAGGGCATAGATTCGCCGGTTATGGCGGAGGTATCCACGGTGCTGTCACCATCTGTAACGACACCGTCAAGGGGAACGCACTCACCCATGCGTACAAGCACGGTCTCTCCGATCTTTATCTCTTTAGGCTCACAGCGTACCGCTTTTCCGTCACGAAGTACCACTGCGTAATTTGGATATATATCCATAAGCGCCTTTATATTCTTTTTGCTGTTATCTACCGCTGTGTCAAGGAAAAGCTCACCTGTCTGATAAAGTATCATAACTATAAGCGCCTCGGGATATTCACCGAGGATAATAGCGCCTACGGTTGCGATACTCATAAGGAAACGCTCGTCAAGAAATCTTCCCTTGAATAGATTTTTTACCGCTCCCCATAAAACGTCATATCCGATAATAATATAGGGGACAAGAAAGATCAAAAGCTCTATCTGACCGCTTGTAGCCAAAAGCATAAGGGCAACAAAGCCCAACGAGGCTATAATTATTCGCAATAAAATTATTTTTTGTCTGTTTGTCATTCTTCGATATGCTCCATTCCCTGGTCTATTATAGCTCTGACGTGGCTGTCGGCTAAGCTATAGTACACGGTTCTGCCCTCTTTACGGCAGGTGACGAGTTTTGCATCTTTGAGTATACTGAGCTGATGAGATATGGCAGAATGCTGCATAGAGAGAAGCTCTGCTATGGCGCATACGCACAATTCGCTTTCAAAAAGCGCATAAAGTATTTTGATACGGGTTGTGTCTCCGAATACGTGAAAAAGCTCCGCAAGGTCGTATAACAGCTCGTCCTTGGGCATAGCACCGACTACACGGTTTATAACTTCGTCATGATTATGACTCATATATGAATATCCTTTCATATGAATTGTCATTCATATGTTATCACATATCATATGATTTGTCAATAGGATTTATTTGGTTTACACGACCTATTCAAAATAATTGTTAAACGGCTATATGCCGTCTTTTTTAGAAAACCAAGTACCCGCAAAAGTAAAAGTTCTTCTGCGGGCCTCTATTATAATTCACGGTCTGCAAAATCCTTGATAAACGCCGCAGTTTCCTTGTCCTTAACAAGCGGGAGCATACGGCCGATATAAGCCTTGAGTGCTGCCTTGTTTACGGGCTTGGGCGTAGGCGCAAGGTTTGATAAGAAATTATCGTGACATATAGCCTTGACCTTATCGTGGCTGAGACCTATACCTTTGATCTTAAAATCCCAATACTCAAACTCATCCTCGGTGGATAAGAAGCGGGTAATAGCATCAAACATATCTCCGGGTTTGCCCTGAAAAGCGTCTGAGGTCATATCGGTACCGAAGATTATGCGGTTGCTGTAATCGTTAAAGAACTCCTTTGCCTCATCATAATGACGGGTAAAGTTATCATACATCTCACGGCCGGGGGTGATATCCAGCTTAAGGTTAGGATGCTTGTCAAGAAGCTTTCGAGCCTCACCGATATAGTCGGAAAGGAAGAAGAAATGAGGGAAGGTAAAGCGTATCTTAGGATACTTTTCAAGTGTGTTCTTTACCTCGTGATAGATCTCTTCCTTAGAAAGGAAGGTACCGTCACCGTAGAACCAGCCCTCCTTGTGAGAAAACTCGGGCGCCAGATCAAAATCCCAGAAAGTCTCGGGATCGGCTACGTGGGAGATAACCGCAATATCATTGTCCTCTATGTACTTATAGAAAGAGTCAAGCATGGGATCATCGGTAGCAAGACCGGTAAGCTTACGTGTTGTGGGCTTGTTTTCAAGCATCTTGATGCCGTCAAAGCCTATCTCCATAAGCTCCTTTACCTGCGCGGCAAAGTCATAATCCCCTGTGGGAGCCTCACGTACGGGAAACTCAGGATAAACCAGTCCGCCTAAAGCGTAGATATCGGGATCTATAAGCTTCATTATGGCGGCAAGAATGTTCTGTGTACCGTCGTTTTCCATACCCTTGTTAAGGTTACAGAGACAGGCTACGCAAATATTCTTGAAGCCGTATTCCTTTTTATAATTAAGAAAATACTCTACGCATTTATCTGTATAAACGTGAACGTGTCCGTCTATCATAGGGCTTTTGTACTGTTCCATAATATCACCTCATAAGTTGATAGATATATTATACTATATTACACCCGATTTTGCAAGGTGAAAGCTATAAAATAGACTAGCGGAATACTTAATTTAAATTGACGATACAAACTGTACATACACACGTCCGCTTTATATTATTTTGTATTAAAAAAAGCACCCGTCGGGTGCTTTTTATTTACTTCTTTTCTGTATCGGTTTTCACGGGGCGCATAACTACGGCACCGTCGATCATCTCAACAGATACCTTAGTCTTTACCTCAATACCAAGCATATCTCTGATAACGCTGGGTATAACTACTCTTCCTAACTCGTCTACAGTTCTTAATACCATAATACATTTTCCTTTCAGGTTGGTTACATTACAACCAAATTATACCAATTATTTACATATTTGTCAATAGTTATTTGGAATTTTAATGGAAATTTTCCATTTATTGGTCGAAACCGACTGCGGTTTATCATATACTGTCGCTTTAGGTTGTTTTGTACCTGAAAAAGAAGAAAAATTGTTGTATCTACGTTAAAGAAAACAAAAAAAGAGCTTGCCGAAGCAAGCTCTTTTGAACTTAGAATGTAAAGTTGGGGAAGCTCTGTGCAGGAGCTGCAGGAGCCTTCTTGTTGTTATTGTTGTTTACGATATTCATGATATCGGAGAACTCGTCCTCGGGCATACCGGGAGCTGCATCTGCAGGCTTGGTATCTGCTGCCTTTTCGGTCTTAGGCTCGTCGTCCTCGCCACAGCCTGTAGCGATAACGGTGATGAGCATCTTATCCTCGAGGTTGTTATCGATCATAGCACCCCAGATAACGGTTGCGTCAGGATGTGCCTCGTTTGTAATGATGGTAGAAGCTGCATCCATCTCTTCAAGACCGATGTCGGGACCTGCAGTGATGTTGATGATAAGACCCTTAGCGCCGGAGATAGAGGTCTCAAGAAGAGGACTGGAGATAGCAAGTCTAGCTGCTTCCTCTGCCTTGTCTCTGCCTTCAGCTGCGCCAACACCCATGTGCGCAACGCCTGCGTTCTTCATAACGGTTGTAACGTCAGCAAAGTCAAGGTTGATAACACCAAGACCGTTGATAAGGTCGGTGATGGACTGTACACCCTTGCGGAGTACGTTATCTGCCTCAGCGAATGCGTTGAGAAGTGTGATCTTTGTCTCAGAGATCTGCTTAAGTCTCTCGTTGGGGATAACGAGCAGAGAGTCTACGCAGGAAGAAAGTGCCTCGATACCCTGTTCAGCAAGCTTCATTCTCTTAGCGCCCTCGAAAGCGAAGGGCTTGGTAGCGATACCAACTGTGAGGATACCCATATCACGAGCGAGCTTAGCTACAACGGGAGCTGCACCGGTACCGGTACCGCCACCCATACCTGTGGTGATGAATACCATATCAGCGCCGCGAAGCATGTTTGCGATCTCTTCCTTAGACTCCTCAGCAGCCTTCTGACCGATCTCGGGGTTAGCGCCTGCGCCACGACCCTTGGTGAGCTTGTCACCGATAGAGATCTTGTTTTCTGCATTAGAGAAAGCAAGAGCCTGTCTGTCTGTATTGATACAAATAAATTCTACGCCCTTAACATTTTCCTTGATCATACGGTTAACTGCGTTGTTACCGCCGCCACCGACACCAACTACCTTAATAACTACACCGCTATCGTAGTTCTCGAACTCAAATGCCATTTTTATATCCTCCTAATATTTTAAACAAGTTAAATTTCTACCTATTTATAATTGTATAACATATATAGTTATGATAATACTTTTTTCGTATTATTGCAATACTTTTCAACAAAATTTATTTTATTTTAACATTTTTTAATCATATATCTCGTCGTTGTTTAAAAGCACGTAAGCAGCCTCTACATCCTTGAGATCTATGGTTCCTTTCGCCTCACCCAGATCCTTGACTATCTCGTTCATAAATCTGAGTTTAAGCTCGATATCATCGCTGTTACCTATGTTTGCCTTCAGGCGGCTGTCATAGGTAATATGAACGTTAAAGCGGTCGGAAAAGTCTATGGAGCTTACTCCGGCAAAGACCTCTGCCGCCTCAAGTATAGAGAGCAGTTCCTTTGCATGATCCGAATAAGAGCTGTTAACAAATTCAAGCTCGCTTCCTACAACGGCACGGCTTATTTCTCCGCCTGTCAGCTTTTTGATCTCGGGATGTGTTGTCAGCAGTTCTTCCTTTGAGTCAAAGCGCTGCATCACACGAAGCTCCCTTGACAAAACAAAGCACTCCCCTGCTACCTCTGTATAGTAGTTGGGATCATCGCACTTAAGGGTAAGTGTCACCGAGTTTGGGATCTCCCTTGACACGTTGACCGTACGTACGTACGGGAACTTTGACAGTATAGCAGTTACTACAGATCTGTCATCTATAAGATAGATGTTCATATCCTTCTCAATGCCCGAGGCTGATATGATCTCGCTGTCGCTGTAGTAGCTGTTGCCCTTAACGGTGATAGCATGGACACGGAAAAATATTGCCACGATACCGATAAGGAATATCGCAAGAAGAACGATTATAAGTACCGTATACAACGCCCTCTGTCGGAGAAGTCTGGTACTGTTTTTTCGTTTAAGGCGTTCAAAGCCGACGTTTTTTTTCTTTTCGGCAACGGCTTTTTTGACCTTTTCCTTCTTTTTACCAAACATTTATTTTACTGTTTCCTTTATATATTCGTAGATGCGGTCTGCAGCATCGTTTACCGCAAATCTCTCTACATTCTTTTCCATTGTTGCTCTCTTTTCGCTGTCAGAGATAAGGCTCTCAACAGCCTTGGCAAGGGCAGAATCACAAAGATCCTTTTCCTCTATGAGAATACAAGCATCAGCCTTACGCAGCACGTCTGCGTTCTTAAACTGATGATTGTTTGTAACGTTGGGCGAGGGGATAAGCACACTTGCGCGTCCAAGCACTGCTATCTCGGAAAGTGTCATAGCACCTGCGCGGTTGATAACCACGTCTGCAGCTGCCATCTTCTCGGGCATGTCGTAGATATACTCAAGAAGCTGAAGGTTAGGATAAGCCTCAAGTCCCGCCTCGGCAAACATTTTCTTTGTTTCCTCATACTCAATAGCACCTGTGCCGTGGATATGAAGTATCTCGGGATTTTTGGAGGTATAGGTCTTCATCATATCGATGACCTCTTGGTTGATACGCTCCGCACCCATACTGCCGCCAAGAGACAGAACCATATATCTGTACTTACCGGTAATACCCTGATGCTCTCTTGCAACCTCGCGGTTGATGGTGGAAAAGTCACCTCTTAAGGGATTACCCACTCTTACCGCTTTTTCGGGGTACTTAAGTTGAGGAATAGTCTCTTCAAAGTTAACAAAAACCTTAGTTGCCTTTTTCTCAAGCATCTTTATTGCAAAACCGGGGGTGGCGTTTGACTCGTGAAGAACGGTGGGTATCTTAAGGTTAGATGCCGCCGCTACCACAGGCCAGCAAGCGTATCCGCCTGTGCCTATAACCACGTCGGGCTTAAATTTTTTTATTATCTTTTTACAGTCAGAAAATGACTTTGCCGCAAGAAATGCAGTTTTGATGTTGTCGGGAGATAAACTGCGGCGTATGCCCTGTATCTTAATATGGTGAAGTTTGTAGCCCGCATGGGGTACAAGCTTGTTTTCTATACCTCTTTTTGTTCCCACAAACTCGATAACAGCGTCGGGACAGTTCTTCTTTATAATATTTGCTATGGCTATTGCAGGATTGACGTGTCCGCCTGTTCCGCCGCCGCTCATTAAAACTCTCATATATTACCTACTGCTTGTTCTGATATGAATATCTTGATATGCTGAGCACTATACCCATCTCTACAAGGAGAAGCCAAAGTGCCGTACCGCCGTAGCTGAAGAAAGGAAGTGTAATACCGGTGTTGGGGATAACCGCGGTTACAACTCCGATATTGAGTATTGCCTGTATACCTACCTTACCTATGATACCGATAACCGCAAGGGAGGTAAAGGTGTCGGGAGCCTTCATTGCTATGATAAAGCCTCTCCAAACAAGAAGCACGAACAAAGCTATTACCGCCAATGCTCCGACAAAGCCAAGCTCCTCGCAGACTATAGAAAAGATAAAGTCGTTCTGAGGCTCGGGAACGTAGTTGTACTTCTGATAGCTGTTTCCAAGACCTACGCCTAAAAGTCCGCCCGAACCTATGGCGTTAAGACCCTGCAGGGTCTGATAGATGTCACCCAGGGTGGAATATTTTTCGGGATGGAGCCAGGTATCTATACGCTGCTTTGCGTAGTCGGTAAGCATGATGGCGATAAGCACCACCGTGCCGCCTGCACCGCCTGCGGCAAAGAGCCAGAACTTTCTTGCACCGCCTGCAAAAATAACTATTGTTCCGATAAGGAAAAGGATGATAACGCCGGAGAAGTGCTTTTCCAAAGCTACAAGGAAGCAGACAAAGCCTACTATAAGATAGGGGAAAAGGTCTCCCCAAAGGGACGAGGTCTTAAAGTCTCTGTAGTTTGTTATTTTATCCTGATATGTAGCAAAATAATGCGCCAGCATGAGCACGAGAGCCGTCTTCATAGGCTCGGAGGGCTGGAAACGTCCAACTACGGGAAGCTCTATCCATCTTACCGCTTCACCCTCTGCAATACCGAGAATAGGAACGAAGGCAAGAAGCACACACATTATGATAAACACGGGTGTGGTCAAACGACGCATCCAACGGTAATCTATACGGGAGACACCAAGCATAATGATGAATCCCGAAATAAGGAACACGCTCTGTCTCTTTATGTAGAAATAGCTGTCTCCCTTGTCCTGATATGCTGCCGCAAAGCTGGAAGAGAAAACCATGATCGTGCCGAAGCAGAGGAGCAGGATTATTATAATAAGCAGGGGTCTGTCTATTCCGCTCTTGAGACGTACGATATCGGGGAGCTTCTTTTTTGTTCCGCCCTTAGGTATGCGGGACGGCTTTTTGACTTTTGCTGTGTTATTCAACTGTCCCGCCTCCTTTGAAATAAATTACTTTGCTAAACCGAAATATGCTATAGCTGATATAACTAAGGTAATTACAGAGAAGATAGCAACTACCTTGATCTCGCTCCATCCGCACTTTTCAAAGTGGTGGTGGATAGGAGCCATCTTAAACACACGCTTATGTGTAAGCTTGAAGCAACCGACCTGAATGATTACGGACGCCGCCTCGATAACGTAGATAAGACCTACGAGAAGAATTATAAGGGGATTGTTGATAAGGAACGCAAGTCCCACAACGAGACCGCCGAGGAAAAGTGAGCCTGTGTCACCCATAAATACTCTTGCGGGATAGAAGTTGTAAACAAGGAATCCCACACAACCGCCTATTACCATAGCGGAGATAAGCGCTGCGGGAAGTGCCGCTGCCAAAAATGCAGCTACTGCAAAGAACGCGCCTACAACTGCGGTCACGGATGCTGCCAAGCCGTCGATACCGTCGGTAAGATTTACTGCGTTTACCACACCTACTATAAGAAGTGTTGCTATTACATAATAGAAGAATCCGAGATCTACCTCTGCATTGAAGTAGGGGAAATACATGACGGTGGTAAGTCCGCCCCATATCTTCATTGCCACAAGGTATACGATGGCAATAAAGACCTGTAACAAAGCCTTCTGCTTTGCGGTAAAGCCTTCGTTTTCCTTCTTGGTTATCTTAAGACTGTCATCCCAGATACCGATAAGAGCATAGCAGAGAGCCATACCGTATGTAATAAAGAACTTAGCCGCCCAAGCGTGGTTATCTGTGATAACGGCTGCTACGCCTACCGTAAGAATAACAAAGGACATTGCTACAAGGAAGGAAAGACCGCCCATGGTGGGTGTTCCCTCTTTGGACTTATGCCAACGGGGACCGATGTCAAGTATGGTCTGACCCATCTTAAGACTGCGAAGCTTGGGGATGAGCCATTTAAGTATAAGAACTGTCAGCGCAAAGGTTGCTACCATTGCAATAACAAAATATATTACGTGTCTTGTTTCCACTTTCTTATTCCTCCGAAAGGATCTTTGTTATTCTTTCAAGCGCCATGCCGCGGCTTGCTTTGAAAAGTACAGTGTCGCCGTCTGTGAGCTTGCCTGCAACTATCTTAGCAAAGCCCTGGGCATCGGTATTATCTGTAAATACCGTAACCTTGTCAGCATTCATACCTGCAGAGATAGCACCCTCCGCTGTCTTATGTGCGCGGGGACCAAAGGCAAGAATCTCGTCAATGCCCATTTCAGCCGCCTTTTTACCTACACCGTAGTGCAGGATATCAGACTGCTCGCCAAGCTCCAGCATATCACCGAGAACTGCGACCTTTCTGCCATCCTTTGCCTTGGAGCAAAGAACGCCCAAAGATGCAGCCATAGACTCGGGACTTGCGTTGTAACAGTCCTCAATTACCGTGTAACCCTTGTTTTCGTAAATGTTCTGGCGCATAGCCGCATTTTCAAAGTTGAGAAGTCCCTGTCTTATTCTGCTGTCACAGATGCCGGCAAGCTTACCTACCGCATAAGCAACAACTGCATTGTATACGTTATGTATACCAAGAAGATTGATACGGAAGTCCTTTGCCGTACCCTCGGGAGTTTTAATATCAAAGGTAAAGAAACCGTCACCCTCAACTATATTGATAGGTCTGTAGTCGGCAGCTTCATTGTTCATTGCAACGTAAACTGCGTTTTCTACACCTGCAAGCAGGGGCTCGTCGCCGTTGAGAACCAGAGTGCCTTTTTTATTAAGGCCGTGGGCTATCTCCATCTTTGCATCACGGATGCCCTCACGGCTGCCGAAGTTCTCAATGTGGGAGGAACCTACGTTGGTTATAACTGCAATATCCGGCTCAGCTATCTTAGAAAGTCGGGATATCTCACCTGCAAAGCTCATACCCATCTCAAGTACAAGCGCCTCGGTATCACAAGGCATACGGAGCATGGTGATAGGCATACCGATCTCGTTA